>NZ_JAIVFL010000001.1:3600000-3900000 GCF_022760805.1 Candidatus Mycolicibacterium alkanivorans
CCCACCTGGAACTGGCCCGGGTAGTAGCCGGAGTCGACGGCGGCGCGGGAGGCGCCCACGGCACCGCCCAGCGAGTCGGCGAGCTCCTCGACGAGGGCGAACTTCTCGGCGCTGCCCACACCACGGCCACCGGAGACCACGACGCTGGCCTCGGTGAGCTCCGGACGGTCGCCGGCCACGGCGGCCTGGCGGGCGGTGATCTTGGTGGCGTTCTCGGCGGGTGCGGGCACCTCGACGGTGACCTGCTCACCCGCACCGGCGGCCGGCTCAGCCTCGACGGCACCCGGACGCACGGTGATCACCGGCACGTCACCGGTGGCCTGCGCCTCGACGGTGAAGGCGCCACCGAAGATCGAGTGGATGGCCTTGCCACCCTCCTTGACCTCGACGACGTCGGAAAGCACGCCCGACCCGATCCGCGCGGCCAGCCGGCCGGCGATCTCCTTGCCGTCGGCGTTGGCGGCCAGCAGCACACCGGCCGGGCTGGCGCTTTCCACCAGCGACGCCAGCACGTCGACGAACGGGGTGATCAAGTAGTTCGCCGCGTCGTCGGACTCGGCGACGTAGACCTTGGCCGCACCGGCGGCCTTCAGGTCGTCGATCAGCGGAGCGGCGGTGCCGGGGGCGCCGACGACGACGGCCGACGGCTCGCCCAGCGCGCGGGCGGCGGTGATGAGCTCGGCGGTGACCTTTTTCACTGCACCTTCGGAGTGCTCGACGAGCACCAGTACTTCAGCCATAGCGGTTGTTTCGCCTCTTGTTCTCTGGAGTGGTCCGGGACGGGTCTTAGATGATCTTTTGCGCCACGAGGTACTCGGCGATCTTCTTGCCGCCCTCGCCCTCGTCGGTGATCTTCTCGCCGGCAGTCTTCGGCGGCTTCGGGGTCGATGCCAGCACGGTCGAGCCGGCGTTGGCCAGGCCGACCTCGTCAGGCTCCACACCGATCTCGGCGAGCGTGAGCGTGACCACTTCCTTCTTCTTGGCGGCCATGATGCCCTTGAAGGACGGGAAGCGCGGCTCGTTGATCTTCTCGTTCACGCTGACCACGGCGGGCAGCGAGGCCTCGAGGGTGAACACGCCATCGTCGGTCTCACGCTCGGCGGTGACCTTGCCGCCCTCGACCGAGAGCTTGCGCACGTGGGTCAGCTGCGGCAGGCCGAGGTATTCGGCGATGATCGCCGGAACAGCACCGCCGGTGCCGTCGGTCGCCTCGTTACCGGCGATGACCAGGTCGGTGTCCTCGATCGTGCCCAGCGCGCGGGCCAGCGCCCAGCCGGTCTGGACCATGTCCGAGCCGTGCAGGCCCGGATCGAGCAGGTGAACCGCCTTGTCGGCACCCATCGACAGCGCCTTGCGGATCGCCTCGGTGGCGCGCTCCGGGCCGGCGGTCAGCACGGTGACGCTGCCGCCTGCATCCCCTTCCCGCTCCTTGATCAGCAAGGCCTCTTCGACGGCACGCTCGTTGATTTCGTCCAGCACGGCGTCGGCGGCGTCGCGATCCAGGGTGTAGTCACCGTCGGACAGCTTGCGCTCGGACCAGGTGTCTGGGACCTGTTTGATCAGGACCACGATGTTCGTCATGAGTCTTCCTACGTCCTCCTGGCAGGAGTCCTGCGCCGACAGAGGGACGCAAGACATTGGGTCATTTTCGCAACTCACACCGTGTTACTCACCAGTAACTTTGAGTGGTTCGCAGGAACACCATAGCCGGTCGAAGTTTGTGTTCGAGCAGCCCATGGGACCCCTGAGCGGTTCGCGAACCGCCGAGTTCGGGTTAACCTGCCTTGCAATGAGCGCATTCGTGCCGGACGCGGACGACGGTAGCTTGCCGTTGACCGGCGAGCGGACCATCCCGGGGCTGGCGGAGGAGAACTACTGGTTCCGCCGCCACGAGGTCGTATATCTTCGGCTCAGTAGCGTTTGCGCAGGTCGTGACGTGCTCGAAGCAGGGTGCGGGGAAGGCTACGGCGCCGATCTGATCGCCTCGGCGGCGCGGCGGGTGATAGCCGTCGACTACGACGCGGCGGCGGTGGCTCATGTGCGGGCCCGCTACCCTCAGGTGCAGGTCCTGGCGGCCGACCTGACGTCGTTGCCGCTGCTGGCTGCTTCGGTTGACGTTGTGGTGGGCTTCCAGGTCATAGAGCATTTGTGGGATCAGCCACAGTTCGTGACGGAATGCTCACGGGTGCTGCGCCCGGGCGGTCTGCTGCTGATGTCGACGCCAAACCGCATCACCTTCTCCCCCGGCCGCGACACCCCGGTCAACCCTTTCCACACCCGCGAGCTCAACGCCGCTGAGCTGGCCGAACTGCTGACTGACGGCGGTTTTCGGATGCAGCCGATGAGCGGGGTCTTCCACGGCATCCGGCTACAGGGGATGGACGCCCGCCACGGCGGATCCATCATCGACGCCCAGATCGAGCGCGCCCTGACCGACGCTCCGTGGCCTGACGACCTGCTGGCCGACGTCGCCGCGGTGGGTTCCGACGACTTCGATCTGTTGGACGCATGCGAACGGAACATCGACGAAAGTCTGGATCTGGTGGCGATCGCGGAGCGGCCGTGAGCGCGCCGCAGCCGGAACCGGTCCCCGGGCAGCTCACCCTGGTGCTGCACACCCACCTGCCCTGGCTGGCCCACCACGGCCGCTGGCCAGTCGGTGAGGAGTGGCTCTTCCAGTCCTGGTCGGCGGCCTACCTCCCGCTGATGCGGGTGCTGCGGACGCTGGCCGCCGAGAACCGGCGCGGTTTGCTCACCCTGGGCGTGACGCCGGTGGTCACCGCTCAGCTCGACGACCCGTACTGCCTCGACGGTATGCACCAGTGGCTGGCCAACTGGCAGCTGCGGGCATGGGAGGCGGCCAACCTGCACACCCCGACAGGCGCCGCCGAGGGCACCGCGACAACCCCGGAGGCGTTGCGCCAGTTCGGGATTCGCGAGTACGAGGAGGCCGCCCAGGCGCTGGAGGACTTCACCACGCTGTGGCGTCACGGCGCGAGCCCGCTACTGCGCGAGCTCATCGACGCCGGCACGGTCGAGTTGCTCGGCGGGCCGCTGGCCCACCCGTTCCAGCCGCTGCTCAACCCGCGGCTGCGCGAATTCGCGCTGCACGAAGGTCTGGCCGACGCCCGCCAGCGCTTCGCGCACACTCCGTCGGGCATCTGGGCACCGGAGTGTGCCTACGCCCCCGGTATGGAGCACGACTATGCCGGCGCCGGCGTGAGTCACTTCATGGTCGACGGACCCTCGCTGCACGGTGACACCGCGCTGGGCCGGCCGGTCGGCCAGACCGATGTGGTGGCGTTCGGCCGCGACCTGCAAGTCAGTTACCGGGTGTGGTCGCCGAAGTCCGGCTATCCCGGACATGCGGCCTACCGCGACTTCCACACCTTCGACCACCTCACCGGGCTCAAACCCGCCCGGGTGACCGGACGCAACGTCGCCTCCGACGACAAGGCGCCCTACGACCCGCAGCGCGCCGAGCGCGCGATCGACGCCCACGTCGCCGACTTCGTCACTCTGGTTCGGCAGCGCATGATCTCCGAGTCCGAGCGCATCGGACGGCCCGCGCACGTGGTGGCAGCCTTCGACACCGAACTGTTCGGGCACTGGTGGTACGAGGGCCCGATGTGGCTGGAGCGGTTGTTGCGCGCGCTGCCCGCAGCCGGGGTCCACGTCGGCACGCTCGGTGACGCACTTGCCGGTGGATTCGTCGGCACGCCAGTCGATTTGCCACCGAGCTCCTGGGGTTCCGGCAAGGACTGGACGGTGTGGTCGGGCGAGAAGGTGGCCGATCTGGTCGCGCTCAATGCCGAGGTCGTCGACACCGCGCTGAGCACCGTCGACAAGGCGCTGGCGCAGACCGACACTGCGCCCACCCGAGACTTCGTCGCCGACCAGATCCTGCGTGAGACGCTACTGACGGTGTCCAGCGACTGGCCGTTCATGGTCAGCAAGGACTCTGCGGCCGACTACGCCCGCTACCGGGCCCGTCTGCACGCGCACGCGATGCGGGAGATCGCCGATGCGCTGGCCTCCGGACGCCGCGAGGTCGCCCAACGATTGGCGGACGGCTGGAACCGCGCCGACGGCCTGTTCGGTGCGCTGGATGCCCGGCGGCTGCCGCGATGAAGATCCTGATGGTGTCGTGGGAGTACCCCCCGGTGGTGGTGGGCGGTCTTGGCCGCCACGTCTACCAATTGGCCACCGCACTGGCTGCCGACGGGCACGCGGTCGTGGTCCTGGCCCGACGCCCCACCGGGACCGACCCCAGCACCCACCCGACCACCGACGAGGTGCACGAGGACGTGCGAGTGATCGCCGCCGCCCAGGATCCGCACGAGTTCGACTTCGGCCGCGACCTGATGGCCTGGACGCTGGCCATGGGCCACTCCATGTTGCGCGCCGGGCTGAGCCTGCACGCCAAGGGCTGGCAGCCCGACGTGGTCCACGCCCACGACTGGCTGGTCGCCCATCCTGCGATAACCCTGGCCGAATTCTTCGACGTACCAATGGTTTCCACGGTCCATGCGACCGAGGCCGGCCGGCATGCCGGCTGGGTGTCGGGCCGGATCAGCCAGCAGGTGCACGCCACCGAGTCGTGGTTCGTCCGCGAATCGGATTCGCTGATCACATGTTCGGCGTCGATGGCCGACGAGATCTCCGACCTGTTCGGTCCCGGCCTGGCCGAGATCGCCGTCGTTCCGAACGGAATAGATTCCAGCCGTTGGCCGTTCGCCCGCCGTCGTCACCACGCCGGGCCGCCCGAGCTGTTGTTCTTCGGCCGGCTGGAGTACGAGAAGGGCGTCCACGAGGCCATCGCGGCGCTGCCCCGCATCCGTCGTACCCATCCCGGTACCACGCTGACCATCGCCGGAGACGGCACCCAGCACAAATGGCTGGTTGAGGTGGCCCGAAAACACAAGGTGCTCAAGGCGGTTCACTTTGTCGGCCGCGTCGACCATGACGAACTGCTGCACCTGCTGCACCGCGCCGACGTTGCGGTGCTGCCCAGCCACTACGAGCCGTTCGGCATCGTCGCACTGGAGGCGGCGGCGGCCGGCATTCCCCTGGTCACCTCCAACGTCGGCGGACTCGGCGAAGCGGTGATCAGCGGTCAGACCGGAATGTCCTGCCCGCCGCGCGATGTCGCCGCACTGGCCGCCACGGTACGCGCCGTTCTCGATGATCCGGCCGCCGCCCAGCAGCGTGCGCAGGCCGCGCGCAGGCGACTGACGTCGGACTTCGACTGGCGCACCGTGGCCTCCGCGACCGCGCAGGTGTATCTGGCCGCCAAACGCCGCGAACGCGAGCCACTGCCGCGGCGGCCGATCATCGAGCACGCACTGCCCGGCCGCTCCGACTGACCCCGCCCGTTCTGCCGAGCAGACGCACAATCGCACGTTTGGCGCGCAATCCGTGCGATTCTGCGCCTGCTCGCGGGGAGGAAAGCTAGCGACTGGCCTTCTTGCGTTCGATGTCGGCCAGCGCCGCCGCCAGCTCGGCGCGCTGGGCAGCCGAGGTCTCCCAGGCCAGCTTGCGGTTCTTGACCACCTTGGCCGGTGAGCCGACGGCGATCGAGAAATCCGGGATGTCGCCCTTGACCACGGCATGCGCGCCCAGGACGCAGCCACGCCCGATGGTCGTCCCGCGCAGGATGGTGACCTTGGTGGCGATCCAGGTGTCCGGGCCGATGCGCACCGGGCTCGTGATGATGCCCTGGTCCTTGATCGGCATCTCGATGTTGTCGATCCTGTGGTCGAAGTCGCACACGTAGCACCAGTCGGCCATCAGCGCGGAGTCACCCAACTCGATGTCCAGGTAGCAGTTGATGACGTTGTCGCGGCCGAGGACCACCTTGTCACCGAAACGCAGCGAGCCCTCGTGGGCGCGGATGGTGTTCTTGTCCCCGATGTGCACCCAGCGGCCGATCTCCAGCTGGGCCAGTTCCGGGGTTGCATGGATCTCGACGTTCTTTCCGAGGAACACCATGCCCCGGGTGATGATGTGCGGATTCTGCAGCTTGAACTTGAGCAGCCGCCAGTACCGCACCAGATACCACGGCGTGTACGCCCGGTTGGCAATGACCCATTTCAGCGACGCCTTGGTGAGGAACTTGGCTTGACGCGGGTCGCGTAGCCGCGAGCCCCGCCAGCGCTTGTGGATCGGCGCACCCCACATCGTCGTCATGGCCTGAAAGCCTAACCGAGCACGGGCCCGCGTTACCCTCGCCTGTACTGTCACGTTCCGGAATGGGAAGGACACGAGTGCTGCGGCGGTTGCTCGCGTTGGCGTCGACGACGCTGGTCGTGAGCGCCTCGGCTGGATGCGCAAACACCGACTCCTGGGTGCAGTCCACCGCCGCGCAGAGCTGGTCCGCCCAGTACGCCGACGCCGCGAACTCCAGTTACACGCCGACCGCCGGATCTGCGACGCTCAAACTGACGTGGAGCCGCTCGGTCAAGGGTGCGCTGGATGCCGCCGCCGCCCTCGGGGCGGGTAGCTACCTGGCCGTCAACGGCCAGACCGCCGGCGGCTGCTCGCTGATCGTGTGGGAGAACGACAACAACGGGCGCCAGCGCTGGTGCACCCGCATGGTGCTCGGCGGCGGCTTCGCCAGCCCGCTGTTCGACCAGTTCGACAACCTGTACATCGGCCAGCCCGGACTGATGCTGTCCTACCCTCCCACGCAGTGGGTGCGCTGGCGCGAGAACGTCATCGGAATGCCCACCACCACAAGGTTTCTCGGCGGTGGCGAGCTTCTCGTCATCACCCACCTCGGGCAGGTGCTGGTCTTCGAGTCCCATCGCGGCGTCGTGACGGGCGCCCCGATGGACCTGGTCGAAGGGCTGGACCCGACCGACTCCACCCGCGGCCTCGACGACTGCGCGCAGGCGCTACCACGGTGCCCGGTCTCGGCCGCACCGGCGTTCTCCCCGGGGACGAACATGATCGTGGTCGGGGTGTGGCAGCCCGGAGCGAAGGCGTCGGTGCTCGTCGGCCTGCAGTACCACCCCGGGCAGACGCCGCTGCTCACCAAGGAGTGGACCAGCGAGGCGGTGGCCGCCGGTGTGCTCGCCGCACCGGTGCTCTCGCCCGACGGCAAGACCGTGTATGTCAACGGCCGCGATCGTCGGCTGTGGGCGCTGAACGCCTCCGACGGGAAGGTGAAATGGTCTGCGCCGCTAGGCTTTCAGCCGCAGACGCCACCGTCGGTGTCGCCTTCGGGGTTGATCGTGGCCGGCAGCGGACCCGACACCCGCCTGGTCGCACTCAAAGACGCCGGCGATCACGGCGAGGCGGTGTGGCACCGCGACGACGTCTCGCCGCTGGCGACGGCCAGCCAGGCCGGCGCCGAGGTGGCCTACACCGTCGTCGCCGCGCCTTCTACCGGCTTGTCGCTGCTGGTGTTCGGCTTAGCCGACGGCCGTATCCTCAACAGCTACCCGCTGCCGTCGGCGGACGGCTATCCGGTGGGCGTGTCGGTGGGCCACGACCGACGCGTGGTGATCACCACCAGCGCAGGCCAGGTCTACAGCTTCGAGCCGGTCTAAGCTCAGAGTTGCAGCGGCGGAATGGCCGTTCGCGGCACCGCTGCCGAGGTGGCCCCGGCGTCGGACGGCAGCAGCTCGCCCTGGCCGAAGTAGAAGATCACCGCGTCGTCGGTGATGGCGAAGTTCTGGTAGTGCGACGGGTCCATTCCGTCGCCGGTTGAGATGGCTCCGGTGAAGCCGGTCTGACGTCTGAGTTCGCGTTGCACGATCGGGAAGATCGCCTCCAGTGGCTGGACGCCGGGGGCGAACAGGGTGTCGAACGTGACCGGCTTGCGCTGGGCCAAATCGTAGGTGAACGCCTTGTACCAGGTCATCGGGTGCGCTCCCCCGACGTCCTGGAAGATCTTCAGCACCGCGCTCTGGGTCTGGGCGGAGCTCAATGTCTGTGAGGTGGCGTCCATTTCGTAGGGCAGGTTCCGCGAGTCCGGTTGGGCGACGTTGACGAAGCCGTCGCGGTTCTGCGTCAGGTAGTCGACGATGGCCTGCTCGTCGGGGTAGTCGGTGGGGAACCGCAGATCCATCGTGTAAGCGGGTTTCGTGACGCTGACGTGGCAGACGTTGCCGGACTCGAGGGCCCCGCCCAGCGCCGCGCAGTCGTTCTGGGCGCTGGCCACGACAATGGTGGGTCCACCGATCAGGGCACCCGCGGCCAGCAGTGCGGCCAGGCTAAACGTGCGCATTCTTCGACGTTCCTCGCACTCGGGACGGCCCCGGCGCCGTCGCCGCCAGCGTACCCGCGCTACGAGCCGACGGAGGCCCGGCACAGAAACGCCACGGTCCGCTCGCCTGCTCCGGATCCGATCCGGGTGATCACCAACGATAGCGGGATGTTACCGCTGGGACGAAGCCGATGGCGCAGCGCATCGGGGTCGACGTCGACACCGCGGACCAGGATCTCCAGCGCGCCGCAGTCCTGTGCCGAAAGTGCTTGGCGCAGTGTCTTTTCCCGCAGCGGCAGTTGCTCGATGACCTCAAACCCGCGCACGCCGGCCGGCAGCTTGTCACCGGTGAGGTAGGCGATGTCGGGGTCGAGCTGCCACAGTCCGTGCCGAGCGCCGTAGTGCCGGACCAGACCGGCCCGCACGATCGCGCCGTCCGGGTCGATGATCCAGCGCCCCGGCAGCCCTGTCGGGCAGTCGTCAGGATCGGCGTCGGTCACCACCTCGGCACGGTCGAGCACGCACGCCCGACGGCGCACCCCCGGTACGGCCAGCGGTGCCGCCCACAGGCAGGCTTCGCGCACCGATCCGCCCGCCGAGGTCACCTCGATCTCGCCGTCGAACCCCAGCCTGCGCACCGCGTCGAAGTCGATGCCGGGCGCGCATTTGATGACCGTGGCGCGCCCGCGGTAAATCTCGATCAGTGCGTCCAGCGGCGGGGTGTAGGCGCGCGGGTCGAACCGGCGCCGCCCACCGCTGCGACGGGCCGGGTCGAGCAGCACGACGGCGTCGCGGCTGACCGGACGCAGCGCGTCCGCGCGGCACAGCGCCACGTCGGGCAGGTTGTGCCGGGCCATCGCCAGCCGCACCTCGTCGAGATCGCTGCCCATGACGAAGGCCGCGGTCGAGCGCAACGCGGCCAGTTCCGTGCCGATCGAACAGGTGGCATCGTGCACCGAGGCACCGGCCAGCCGGGCGGCCCGGTGTGCCGCCACCGGCGCGGCGGTGGCCTGCTGCAGCGCCTCGTCGGTGAACAACCAGCCCGAGACGTCGGCCAGCCCGGCGAGCTTGGGGGCCGCTTTGCGCCGCAGCAGAGTGGTCTCGATCAGCGCGGTGCTGCGCCCGGCGTAGCGGGACCGGATGGCGGCGACGTCGGCGACCCGGCTCGCATCGGTCAACGGGCAGCGGGCGACCTCGTCGAGCGCGGCGGCCCCGGCGTCACTGGTCAGGTAGGCGACGTCATCGCGCCCGAACGTCAGGACGGCTTGACCCCGGTGATCATCACATTGTAATACCAGCCCTTGGGCACCACGCGCCGCCACACGTTGTCGTCGACCCAGCTCAGCCCGATCCAGCTGTTGAAGGCGAACTTGGCCCAGGTCCAGCCGAGCTTGCCCGGGGGCACCATGGCCTCGACCGTGCGCAGCGGCCAGCCCAGCATCGCGGCGGTGAACTCCGTTGTCGCCGTGGACACTTCGACCGCACCCGCGTTGCTGGCCATCCGTTCGAGGTCAGCCGGATCGAAGGTGTGCAGGTCCACGACGGCCTCCAGGGCCGCCGCGCGCGAGGATTCGTCGAGCTCGGCCTGCGGGCGCCGCCAGCCCTGCAGCCCGGGCAGCTTGGTGACGTTGGTGGCCACCCGCCAGGTCAGTGTCGACAGTGAGCGGGCGTAGGTGTTGCCCACCGTGGTCGGCTCACCGGCGAACACGAACCGCCCGCCCGGCTTGAGCACCCGGACCACTTCGCTCAGCGACTTCTCCACGTCGGGGATGTGATGCAGCACGGCATGGCCGACGACGAGGTCGAAGGTGTCGTCGTCGTACGGGATGCCCTCGGCGTCGGCGACTCGGCCGTCGATGTCCAGATCCAGGTTCTGGCCGTTGCGGGTGGCGACCTCGACCATGCCCGGCGACAGGTCGGTCACCGAGCCCTGGCGCGCCACCCCGGCCTGGATGAGGTTCAGCAGGAAGAAGCCGCTGCCGCAGCCGAGCTCCAGCGCCCGTTCGTAGGGCAGTTCACGCAGCTCCTCGGGCGGCACGGTGGCGTCGAACAGGTCGCGGGCGTAGTCCACGCAGCGCTTGTCGTAGGAGATCGACCATTTGTCGTCGTAGGACTCGGCCTCCCAGTCGTGATAGAGGATCTGGGCCAGCTTGCTGTCCTGGAGCGCGGCCTCGACCTGTTCCGCGGTGGCGTGCGAGGTCGGCGCGGGATAGCCGGCGACGTCGGAATCAACATCGGTCATGCAGGGCAGCCTAACTCCCGTCACCGGCGGTGAAGACCTCGCCGTAGCGTTCTGCCTGCTCATCGGGCCCCAGACGGCCGTCGATGAGGGCTTTGGCACCTGCCAGCGCTGCCGGGGAGGTGTCGACGAAGCGTCCCGCCCACGCCGCCGCGGCGTCGAAGACGTCGTCCGGGGCCACCAGCTCGTCGACCAAACCCAGGCTCAGTGCCTCCTTGGCGCCGACGAAGCGTCCGCTGAAGGCCAGTTCCTTCGCGCGGGACACGCCGATCGCCCGGGCCAGCCGCTCGCAACCGCCGCCACCGGGCACCAGCCCGGCGAGGATCTCGGTCGCCCCGACCTTCACGTTGTCTCCACTGATGCGCCAGTCGGCGGCCAGGGCCAGGCTCAGCCCACTGCCCAGCGCGTACCCGGTGACCGCCGCGACGGTGGGTTTGGGAATGGCGGCTACGGCGTCGAGCGCCTCACGGCGGACCCGGTCGGCGGTGACGGCTTCCTCGCGGTTGAGCGTGCGCAGCTCGGGGACGTCGTCGCCGGCCGAGAAGATCTCGTGGCCGCCGAACAGGATGACGGCGGCGATGTCGGTGCGCTCGGCCACCTCCGCGGCGGCGAAGACCAGTTCGCGGTGGGCCTGCCGGGTCAGCGCGTTGGTGGGCATCCGGGTGATGAGCACAATCCCCACGCCCGGGTACTGCTCACCGACATGGACGCTGACGAACTCGCGCACCACTCACGCCTCGCCGTAGCCGAGTGGGGCTCGGCGGTTGCGCACGGCGTTGTAGCGATCGCTGTCGAAGAATTCGATCTCCCACTTGCCGCCCTGCACAGCAAGATTAGGTTGAACCGCGACGATCTTGTGTTCCAGCGCCAACACCTCGTCGACGGTGCGGCCGGCCAGCGAGTCGAGTTGGGTCCAGGTCGGCGGAAGCAGGAACGACCGGCCTTCGGCGAAGTCCTCGATCGCCGCCTCCGGGCTGCTCCAGGCGGCGTGGTCGGATTCGGTGTTCTGACCGTCGGCGCGCTGTCCGCGCGGCAGCGCCCCGACGAAGAAGTAGGTGTCGTAGCGGCGGGTGCGCTCCTCCTCGGGGGTCACCCAGTTGGCCCACGGCCGCAGCAGGTCGGAGCGCAACACCAGCTTCTCCCGGCGCAGGAAGTCGGAGAACGACAGGCTGCGGTCGACGAGCGCCGCGCGCTCGGGGTGGTAGATCGACACGTCGGCGACGATGCCGTCCGGGTCGTCGGCCGGCCCCGCGAACAGCACACCGGACTCCTCGAAGGTCTCCCGGGCGGCCGCGCACACCAGAGCCTCGGCCAGATCCGGTTCGACGCCGAACCTCTCGGCCCACCAATGCGGGCCCGGGCCGTGCCAGCCGATGTCGGCGTTGCGGTCGCGGTCGTCGACACCACCGCCGGGGAACACCATCACTCCGGCGGCGAACTCCATGGCGCTGTGCCGGCGCATGAGGAACACCGAGATGCCCGACGGGGTGTCGCGGACGAGCATCACCGTCGCCGCCGGACGCACCGGCAGCGGCTCGGGCTTGTCAGTCATGAACGCCTCCTGTGCGCCGCGCGAGTGCGGACCCGCCGGGCGAAGTAGCGGCCGTCGATGGTGTCCAGGGCGATCGACTGTCCGAACGCCGCGGACAGGTTCTCGGCGGTCAGCGTGTCCTGCAGCAGGCCCGCCGCCACCACCTGGCCCTCGGAGAGCATCAGGCAGTGGCTGAAGCCGGGCGGGATCTCCTCGACGTGGTGGGTGACCAGGACCAGCGCCGGCGAGTCCGGGTCGGCGGCCAGGTCGGCCAGCCGGGCGACGAGTTCCTCGCGGCCGCCGAGGTCAAGTCCGGCGGCGGGTTCGTCGAGCAGCAGCAGCTCCGGGTCGGTCATCAGCGACCGGGCGATCAGCACGCGCTTGCGCTCTCCTTCGGACAGCGTGCCGTAGACCCGTTCGGCCAGGTGTTCGGCGCCCACGCTCTCCAGCATCTCGACGGCTTGGGCGTAGTCGACGTCCTCGTAGTTCTCCCGCCAGCGCCCGAGCACGGCATAACCAGCCGAAACCACCAGGTCGCGCACCACCTCGTTGTCGGGCACCCGCTGGGACAGCGCCGAACTGCTCAACCCCACCCGCTGGCGAAGCTCAGCCATGTCGACGCGCCCGAGGCGCTCGCCGAGCACATAGGCCGTTCCCGAGGAGGGGTGCTCCATCGCGGCGGCGATCCGGAGCAGCGACGTCTTGCCGGCCCCGTTCGGCCCGATCACCACCCAGCGTTCGTCGAGTTCGACCTGCCAGGTTACGGGTCCGACCAGGACACGGCCCCCGCGGCGCAGCGATACTTTCCGGAAGTCGATCAGGAGGTCGGGGTCGACCGCGGCGGCATAGTCGGACACTGCACCATCGTGCCGCATTCGGGCGCCGCAGCGGTGCCGGGGTCGGCGTGGCGTCAATCGCCGACGCGGTGGGCCCGATGGCACCCCCGCTACTCCGGCGGGATCTCCACCCGCCGCAGCACGCCGTCGACGGCGTCGGCCGCTTCGATCTCGGCGCGGGTCACCCCGAGGATGAACAACACGGTGTCGAGGTAGGGGTGGCTCAGCGAGGCGTCGGCGACTTCGCGCAGCGCCGGCTTGGCGTTGAAGGCGACACCGAGGCCGGCGGCGGCCAGCATGTCGATGTCGTTGGCGCCGTCACCAACGGCCACGGTCTGCTCCATCGGAACGCCGGCCTGGAGCGCGAAGTCCCTCAGCGCCTTGGCTTTTCCGGCGCGGTCGACGACCTCGCCGAGCACCCGGCCGGTGAGCTTGCCGTCGACGATCTCCAGCTCGTTGGCCGCCACAAAGTCCAGCATCAGCTCGTGGGCCAACGGGTCGATCACCTGACGGAAACCACCGGAGACCACACCACAGTGAAAACCCAAGCGGCGCAACGTGCGGATGGTGGTCCGTGCGCCGGGTGTCAGCTCCAGTTCCTCAGCGACCTCGTCGAGCACCTCGGCAGGCAGCCCGGCCAGGGTGGCGACCCGGCGATGCAGCGACTCGGCGAAATCCAGCTCACCGCGCATGGCCGCTTCGGTGATCTCGGCCACCGCCTCCTGGGCACCCACCCGGGCGGCGAGCATCTCGATGACCTCACCCTGGATCAGCGTGGAATCGACGTCGAACACGATGAGCCGCTTGGCCCGCCGCTCCAGGCTGTAGTTCTCCACGGCGATGTCGACACCCTGCTCGGCGGCCACCCGGGCCAGCACGGTGCGTAGCTCAGCCCCCACACCAGGGGGAACTGACACCCGAAGTTCCAGGCCCGTCACCGGGTAATCCGAGACACCGCGGATGAAGTCGATGTTGACGCCCACCGCGGCGGCCTCCCGGGCCACCACACCGAACGCCGCCGCGGTGATCGGACGACCGAGGACCACCATGGTGTGGGTCGACGGCTCTCTGATGATCGGGATGTCGTCGCTGGGCTCGATCGTGACATCCAGCCCGACGCCATGGATCGCCTTGGTCACATCGTCGCGCAACTGGGTGCCGTCGGCCACATCCGGACGCCCCGAGATCAGGACGCCCAGCGTGAGCCGTCCGCGGATCACCACCTGCTCGACGTTGAGCAGTTCGACTTGGTGGCGCGAGAGCACCTCGAACAGTGCCGAGGTCACCCCAGGCTGATCGACACCGGTGACAGTGATCAGCACCGACACCTTGTGATTGGTCATACCTGGGCGCGCTACTTTCCGGTCTAGCTGCGGACGTTCTCGTCCAGTCGAGTCACATCACCGTCGGCGGGCCCGTGTGAACGACCGACGTGGGCCTCGGCCCGCATCCGGTCCACCATGTGCGGGTAATGCAACTCGAACGCGGGACGCTCCGAGCGGATCTGGGGCAGTTCGGTGAAGTTGTGCCGCGGTGGCGGGCATGAGGTGGCCCACTCCAGCGAGTTGCCGTGGCCCCACGGGTCGTCGACGGTGACGACCTCGCCGTAACGCCAGCTCTTGAAGACATTCCACGCGAACGGAATGGTGGAGACGCCCAGGATGAACGCGCCGACCGTGGAAATCATGTTCAGCGTGGTGAACCCGTCACCGGGCAGGTAGTCGGCGTAGCGGCGCGGCATACCCGCGTTACCCAGCCAGTGCTGCACCAGGAACGTGACGTTGAAGCCGATCATGGTCAGCCAGAAGTGCAGCTTGCCCAGCCGCTCGTCGAGCAGCCGTCCGGTCATCTTCGGAAACCAGAAGTAGACACCGGCGTAGGTGGCGAACACGATCACACCGAACAGCACGTAGTGGAAGTGCGCCACCACGAAATAGGTATCGCTGACGTGGAAGTCCAGCGGCGGGCTGGCCAGCAGCACACCCGACAAACCACCGGCGAGGAACGTCACCAAAAACCCGACAGAGAACAGCATCGGGGTCTCGAACGTCAACTGCCCCCGCCACATCGTGCCCAGCCAGTTGAAGAACTTGATGCCCGTCGGCACGGCGATGAGGAAGGTCATGAACGAGAAGAACGGCAGCAGAACGGCTCCCGTGACGTACATGTGGTGCGCCCAGACCGCCACCGACAGCGCGGCGATGCTGATCGTCGCGTAGATCAGCGTGGTGTAGCCGAAGATCGGTTTGCGGCTGAACACCGGGAAGATCTCCGAGACGATGCCGAAGAACGGCAGCGC
This sequence comes from Candidatus Mycolicibacterium alkanivorans, assembly GCF_022760805.1. Taxonomy (NCBI): domain Bacteria; kingdom Bacillati; phylum Actinomycetota; class Actinomycetes; order Mycobacteriales; family Mycobacteriaceae; genus Mycobacterium; species Candidatus Mycolicibacterium alkanivorans. The sequence continues at coordinate 3,615,118 of NZ_JAIVFL010000001.1, forward strand.
CAGCACGTAGACCTCGGGATGGCCGAAATACCAGAACAGGTGCTGGAACAACGTGATGCCGCCGTTGGCCGGGTCGTAGATGTGCGCCCCGAGTCGACGGTCGGCGGCCAGGCCGAACGCCGCCGCGGTGAGCAGCGGGAAGATCAGCAACACCAGGATCGAGGTGACGAAGATGTTCCAGGTGAAGATCGGCATCCGGAACATGGTCATGCCCGGGCAGCGCATGCACACGATCGTGGTGATCATGTTGACCGCGCCCAAGATGGTGCCCAGACCGCCGACGGCGACACCCAGGATCCACAGGTCGGCGCCGGCGCCGGGGCTGTGCACCGCGTCGGACAGCGGCACGTAGACCGTCCAGCCGAAGTCGGCCGCGCCGCCGGGGGTGATGAAGCCGCCCAGGGCGATCAGCGCGCCGAAGACGAACAGCCAAAACGACAGGGCGTTCAGCCGTGGGAACGCCACGTCGGGTGCGCCGATCTGCAGCGGCAGCACCAGGTTGGCGAACCCGAACACGATCGGCGTCCCATAGAACAACAGCATCGCGGTGCCATGCATGGTGAACAGCTGGTTGTACTGCTCGTTGGACAGGAACTGCAGCCCCGGAACCGCCAGTTCGGCACGGATGAACAGCGCCATAAGACCCGCGACCGCGAAGAAGATGAAGCAGGCAACCACGTACATAATGCCGATCAGCTTGTGATCGGTCGTCGTGATCACCTTGTAGATCAAATTACCCTTTGGGCCCACGCGCGCCGGAAAAGCGCGGGTGGCCTCGAGTTCCCCCTGCGAAGGCACAACGGCAGTCAACGGTCCTCCCAAACAAATAGCACCCCGGATAGCACCCCGAGAACGTGTAGACGATCCTATCCCCACCGCGGCCAGGATGGCGGGTGGGTCCTACATTGCGTCGTAATACCGTCACAACGTGCTCGACCGCAGCTCAGCGGGCCGGCTCGCGGCAAGTGTTACGGTCGGCGGCGTGCTGGTGCGCGGTATCCGTCCGGGTGTGGTGATGTCCGCGGCCGCGGTCTTCACCGCGGCCGGCGTGACCTTCGCCAGCGGCTGCTCGGGACCACCGGAACCGGCGAGACCCGCGGCCAGCCGCAGCGTCGTGACCAGCACCACCAAGATCGCCGGGGCCGGTGTGCTGGGCAATCAGCGCCGCCCCGACGAGTCGTGTGCCCCCGGGCCGGCCCGGCTGGATCCGGCTCCCCCGCCCCTGGTGCGCCACGGCGCCGGACAAACCGCGGTGGTGGCCGACCCGCAACGCGTCGTCGTGCTCGCCGGCGACGAGCTCGACGCGCTGTGCGCGCTGGGCCTGCAGTCCCGGATCGTGGCTGCCGCCCTGCCGGATGGCTCGCCCGGCCAGCCGTCCTACCTCGGCACGGTCATCCACGATGTGCCCGGCGCCGGTACCCGAAGCGCGCCGGACATCGCCGCCATCGCCGCGGCCAAGCCGGACCTGATCCTGGGCTCGGCGGCGCTGACACCGCAGGATTACCCGCAGTTGTCGGCCATCGCGCCGACGGTGTTCACCGACGCTCCCGGCGCTAACTGGCAGGACAACCTGCGAGCCATCGGCGCGGCGACCGGCCGTGCGGAGGCCACCGGCGATCTGATCGCAGGATTCGCCGACAAGGCGCGCCAGACGGGCATTGCCACCGATGCGCCGCACTTCCAGGCCTCCGTCGTGCAGTTCACCGATACCGCGATGCGGGTCTGGGGGGCGGAGAACTTCCCGGCCAGTGTGCTTGCTGCAGTCGGGGTGGATCGCCCTGCGGCGCAACGGTTTACCGACAAGCCCTATGTGGAGATCGGTATCTCCGACGCCGATCTGGACCGCGCAGCCGACTTCTCGGCCGCCGACGGCGACATCCTCTATCTGTCGTTCGCCTCGCAGGCCGCCAAGGACCGTGCCCCGAAAGTGCTCGAAAGCGCGGCCTGGCGCAAGTTGTCGGCCAACCGGGACAACCGGGTGTTCATCGTCAACAACGAGGTGTGGCAATCCGGGCAGGGCGTGATCGCCGCGCGCGGAATTCTCGACGACCTGCGGTGGCTGAACGCCCCGATCAACTGACAGTGCATACCTGCACTAGCGTCACCTGTGTGTTCCATGTGCTGACGATCGTTTATGAGAAGCCGCTCGACGTCATCGACCAGACCCGGCCTGCGCATCTGGCGTGGCTCAACGATGAGGTCGCTGCCGGTCGCATCCTGCTCGCCGGCCGCCGGGAGTCCGGCGCGGGCGGCGTGCTGATCACCGGCGACATCAGCGCCGAAGAAGCCCAGGACATCATCGACCGCGATCCCTACACGCTGGCCGGCGTCGTGAGCTACCAGCGCCTGTCCTTCAACGGCGGGATCCGCGCTCCCGGGCTGTGAATTCGAGCGAGCCGAGTGGGGCAGTGCGCGCCCACCCCCCGTGGGTTGATTCACGCCGCTATGGGCGCACCGGAGTCGACGGTCAGAAGTCCCAGTCCTCGTCAGTGGTGTTGACGGCCTTGCCGATGACGTAGCTGGACCCCGACCCGGAGAAGAAGTCGTGGTTCTCGTCGGCGTTCGGGGACAGCGCCGAGAGGATCGCCGGGTTCACGTCGGTCTCGTCGCGCGGGAACAACGCCTCGAAGCCCAGGTTCATCAGCGCCTTGTTGGCGTTGTACCGCAGATACTTCTTGACGTCCTCGGTGAGCCCCACCTGATCGTAGAGATCCTGGGTGTACTCGATCTCGTTCTCGTACAAGGCGTACAGCAGCTCGTAGGCGTAGTCCTTGAGTTCCTGCTTGCGCTCGTCGCTTTCCAGCGCGTAGCCCTTCTGGAACTTGTAGCCGATGTAGTAGGCGTGTACGGCCTCGTCGCGGATGATCAGCCGGATCAGGTCGGCGGTGTTGGTGAGCTTGGCCCGGCTCGACCAGTACATCGGCAGGTAGAAGCCGGAGTAGAACAGGAAGGCCTCCAGCATCACCGAGGCGATCTTGCGCTTGAGCGGATCGTCACCGCGGTAGTAGTCCAGGACGATATGCGCCTTGCGCTGCAGGTTGACGTTCTCCTCGGACCAGCGGAAGGCCTCGTCGATGTCGGCGGTCGAGCACAGCGTGGAGAAGATGGAGCTGTAGCTTTTGGCGTGCACAGACTCCATGAAGGTGATGTTGGTCAGCACCGCTTCTTCGTGCGGCGTGAGCGCGTCGGGGATCATGCTCACCGAACCGACCGTGCTCTGGATGGTGTCGAGCAGCGTCAGACCGGTGAACACCCGCATCGTCAGCTGCTTCTCGGCCTCGGTCAGCGTGTTCCACGACGGGATGTCGTTGGACACCGGGACCTTCTCGGGCAACCAGAAGTTGCCGGTCAGCCGATCCCAGACCTCCGCGTCCTTCTCGTCAATGACACGGTTCCAGTTGATCGCCGTCGCCCGGTCAATCAGCTTCGTCCCATCGCTCACCGAAACCCCACTTCACCACGATGTATGCCCGTTTCCGGCTGACCACCGAAACACTACCCCTGGGGTCTGACAACACGCTGCAACACAACAAGTTGTGTTTTTCCGAGCTCGAAAACACAGGTCCCCCGCGGGTCGCGAACCGCGTCGGCGTGTCGGGTGGCCCCGAAACCTGGGCCTCAGCTGGCCGCGGCGCGCCGCGGCACCGCCTCGCGGATCGGCCGGTCCTGGTCGAGGTCGATCCCCAGCAACTCGGCGGTGCCGTTGATGGTGCCGAGCATGATCGTCGTCAGATGCTTGACGAAATCCTCCGAGGGCATCCGGCGCGGGCTTTCCGACGCCGGGCCCAGCCACCAGTCGGTGGCCGCCGAGGCCGAGCCGAAGGTCGCCGATGCCGCCAGCTGCAGCGCGGCCGGATCCAGCTCCATCTCGCGCAGTTCGTGGTTGAACATCTCGGCCATGGCCATGGTGATCTCACGGCCCTCATTCAGCGCCCGCACGGTCGACTCCGACTGCCCGGGGAACCTGCCCCGTAGCATGAACCGCAGCACGTTGGGATGCTGGTCCACCAGATTCACGTACTCGGCGACGCTGCGGCGCACCACTTCACGGACCGGGTCGACAGCGAAGTCGATGTCGGGGAAGATGGCCGCCCACAACATGTCGCGCGGCTGCGCGCGTCGACCTTGCCGGAGCCCGCTCCGGATCGGGGTCGAGGCACTCTGCGCACGGCAAGCACTGTACCCGTCGGCGGCGGGGACCTCGCTCGACTGTCCGCGACGTCACCAGAAAGCACGAATGCCGGAGCAAAGCGGTCAACCGGTCTCGGCTAGCATCGAAATGAACCGACTATTCGAAGCGAGACGAGACTCAGTGACCGAGCGATTCGACCTGGTGATTGCCGGCGGGGGGCCATCGGGATCCACGGCCGCGTGGCAGGCCGCTCAGACGGGCGCAAAAGTGGTGGTCCTCGACAAGGCCGAGTTCCCGCGGGACAAGCCCTGCGGCGACGGCCTGACCGCCCGCGCGGTGAGCTACCTGCAGAAGATGGGCCTGGCCCGCGAGGTGTCCCAGTTCCACCGCATCACCGGCGTGACGGTCTACAGCCCCTCGGAGTGGGAGCTGTCGTTCCCCAAGCGCCCCGGCATGCCCGACCACGGCCACACGGCAAGCCGCAGCGAGCTCGACACGATGCTGCTCAAGCACGCCGAGTCGGCCGGCGCGGTGATCCGCCAGGGCTGCGAGGTCGCCGGCCCCGAGTTGGACGAACGCGGCCGGGTGACCGGCGTCGTTCTCAAGAGCGGCGAGAAGCTGTACGGCGACGCGGTGATCGCGGCCGACGGCGCGTACTCCCCCATCAAGCGCGCACTGAAGATCGACTCCGACTACAACGGCTACTCCGCGATCGCGATCCGATCGGAGATGCACGCCAACCGCCCCGACTCCGATCGCTTCGAGATATACCTCAAGCTGTTGTTCCAGGGCGATCAGCTGCCCGGCTACGGCTGGATCTTCCCGATGGGCGGCGGCCGGTTCAACATCGGCCTGGGCTACGTCAACAGCTACAAAAACTGGCAGTCCATCAACGCCACCCACTTCTTCGGCGACTTCCTGAACAGCCTGCCGCGCGAGTGGGAACTGCCGTCGGTCGAAGAACTGAAGAAGAACAAGACCGTTCGGGCCTGGCGGCTGCCGATGGGCTTCACCGCCTGGCCGCCGTGGCGTCCCGGTGTCTTGTTCGCCGGCGACTCGCTCGGTGCCGGCAAGCCGGCGTCGGGTGCGGGCATCTCCAAGGCGCTCGAGTCCGGGCTTGCCGCCGGTGAATGCGCCATGGCCGCGCTGGAAAACGGTGGGCCCGACGATTTCACCAACTACCAGCAGCGGATGGAAGCCGCCTGGGGCCGGGAGTACAAGCGCGGGCGCTTCTTCCACAAGCTGGCCGGCTACCCCCGGGTCGCCGGGGCGGGCGTCAAGCTAGTCGACAACCACATCTTCCGCGACTTCCTGCTGAAGTCGTTTTACAAGAAGGCCCAAAGCCCCTCGCACACCTAGCCGGCGCCGACCGTGCCCGCGAGGTCCGCCGCTTCATCCAGTACGACCCGGCGCCACCGGTCTAGTCCAGGCGGGTCAATGCCCGAATACGGCAGAGACCAAACGGCTCAGGACGTTTCGCTGCCCACCTGAGTCCACCGTCAGGCTTGCAGTGCTGCCTTCCGGGCGTTGCGCGGCACTGCAACCAGCCTTCTCGACGGCGGCGCACAGTTCGGCAACGCTCACATCCCGGCTGGCATCGATGGTCGCAACCCTGGTGCCGAGGTTGACCGAGGCATGCACCCCGTCGATCTTGTTCAGCGTCCGCTGGACGCGTCCCGAACAGGCGCGACAGGACATGCCTGTCACGTCGAGTTCGATCCGGCGAATACCCGGTGCGCCCTCCGCCGGCAAAGCCGATTCCATCAGTGTCATTCCTTGCTCACTCAAGGCCGGTCCGGCCGTCTGGACATTTAGGTCGTCGGTGACGCGCGTGGAGTTCCCGTCGGGGAGTGGCCGATCTGTCAGCACCGGGGTCCAGCAGCGCTCGGAGCGAGCCTGGTCTCGTGGCCAACTCAGCGACGGACTCGACCTCGAGTCCGATCGTCGGATACTCGGCAAGGTACTCCGCGTAGGAGCGCGAGCCGAGCCGCATCCCCAACGAGATCCACGCATCGATCACCGACCACCGCCGTGGATTTCGCGCCGCCCATGCACTTCGGTCGAGCCGACGCTTCCACTCCGCCACATCGACTTCGTCGCAGGCGAAGGCACCGAGGAACTCGGCATACTCCACCGCCTCGCCGCGTACCACGGTGATGCCGCGTCCCAACTCGGCGGTACCGGAACCCCCCGGCAGCAGGCCCAGCAGGCCAGAAGCTGCGGCTCGACCCGTGGTCACCTGTTCGGTCAGTCGCACAGCCGGATAGGCCTGCAACGCCACACACGCATCGACGACCGAGACCAGAATGTCGGCCGAATCGAGGAGTTGGCTCAGTTCGCCGAGCACTCGGGGCAGGCGTACGACCGTGAAGTCGAGGTCGCCCGACGAGCCGGCCATGATCAGTTCCGCCAACGACTTGGATGCCGCGTAGGGATAGGGGGCATCGCGGGGATCGACGACTCGCGGCTCGCCGGCTTCCCCGTTGACGACGTAGGTCGACGAGTGCACCAACCGCGCACCGTGCCTGGCGCACACCTCCGCCATTGTGGAGACGAGTTCAACGTTCGCCGAGCGAAGTTCGCGATAAGGAACCAAGACGTTGGTGTTGCCGATGCAATTGACGACCGTTCGGGCGCCGACGTCTCCGATCAGTGTGTGCAGTTCAGCTGCGCCGAAGTCAGAAGAGATGTGTTCCGTCCGCACCCCCGCGAGACCGGCCAGGGCCGCCCACGGCTCGCCCTCGAGGAGTTTCGTCCGCGCGGCAAAGATCACCTCCGGGCAGTCGGCCCCCGACCGTCTAAGGTCAAGAACTGCTTCGGCGAACCCCGTTCCGAGTATTCCGGAGGCACCCAAGACTAGAACTGTCTCTCCCCCAACGGTTTCCAAGCCTGGAATAGCGCGGGTATGCGGCGTCTGTACGGCGGCGAAGTCACGTTCGATCTGGGCGACGGTGTCAACATCCATCCAAGAGTCGGTGACCGAAGCGTCGTCGACCAGGTGGGCCGCGGAGTCAGCGCTGATCAGGTCCAGGATGGTGAGGTGACGCCTGAGATATGTGCGGGTTTCGGGCAGGATCCTGATCAGGTCCAGCGACCCGATTCCCTCGTCGAGCAATGATGAGTCCGGCCGGATGGGCCGCCCGAGGTGACGACTCCAGATCTCGGCAAGGCCTGCCGCTCTCCGCTCCGTCTGCGCATCTGCTCGAACGGTACCGGTGAACCGGCGTATAGCACGCAATTGTTCACTGTCGGCCTTGCCGTTGGCTTTGCGCGGGATACCGGGCAAGCCCATGACGAAGAACGACGGAACATGCATGCCGACGAGGATGCTTCTGATGCGTATCTCCGCCTCGGGATCGTCACCACCTCCTCGGGTCTGCGATGTCTCGAACCACACCCCCAGACCCCCGTCGTGCAGTTCCACTGCTACATCGGTCACCGCGGGGTCCTCGGCGACACGCCTGGCGACCTCGGCGGTGTCCACCCGCTTACCGGAGATCTTGACGATCGCGTCTCGCCGTCCGGAGAAGACCGGGAATCCGTCGTCGAGGCTCACCCGGTCGGCGGTGGCGAACGCGCGGTGCCGCGATCCGTCGGAGGCGATCACCACACCAAAGCTGTTGCTGCCGAACCCGAGGTACCCGGTGGACACGAGGTCCCCCACAATGACGACTTCGCCGAAGGCAACGATCACCGTGCCGGGCACAATCGGTCGGCCCACCCTGCGCCGAGCGCCGCTCTCGAGGACCGACCCGCCGTAGACCACGGGCAGGTGGGTGACAACGACGGTGGACTCGGTCGGACCATAGGTCGAAACCAGCGAAATCCCATGCGTGGCGACGGACTCGATCCACGTCTCGACGGCTCTGGGTCGAATGAGTTCACCACCGATGACCACCTGCCGAAGACCGGAGCGCTTGATGGCCGCCGTCGCGTCACGGTCTTCGCACAACAGGTGCCACATGGCGGTCGGAAGATCCATGATCGTGGCGCCACGAGTGGCGAGATCGGTTGCCAGCGCGGGCAAATCACCTGCCGTCATCGCCGACGATCGAACAAGCCGCGATCCGCAGAATGCCGCACCGAAGATCTCCTCGACGCTGATATCCGACGTCAGCGGAGCACACTGCAAGACGGTGTCGGCCGGTTCCCATCCGTAGGCGCGCCTGATCGCGGCGCAGAACAACGCCAGCGATCCGTGCGTGACGCGAACCAGCTTCGGCTCCCCGGTGGATCCCGAGGTCGCCATGATGTACGCCGTTCTGGCGGTGAGCATGGGATCGTGTGCAGCCTGCTGAATCCGGTCCTCGACAAGGGTCCAGAGATCCGCGTCGAGGCAGTCGGAAAACTCGGCGGCGGCCACGTCTACGGCGTGCACCGAGCCTGCCTCGTGACTGGCGATCGAGGCGACCCGCAACGGAATCTCGTCCGCACTGTCGCAGACACTGTAACCGCAGCCCGCCAGATGACAAGCGATCAGGAAGTCGATCGTCTTGTCAGTTCCGTCATCGGCGAGCACCACGACATCACCGGGCGCAAAGCCGTTGTGCAACAACCAGGCAACCCAGGGGTCGACGTGACGGCGCTGTTCGATGGCACGCCGGACGTCGGCTGCGGGATCCGCGAACCAGGCGGGCGCCGGGGCGACATCCGACGCGTCGACCGTGTCGCTTCGAGCGAGGGACCCGTCCGGGCCGATCGTCTTCCACTCGCCGACGGTCTTCGCGATCGGCTGATGCCACATCGCCGCCATCGATTCCAGGACCGCGGCGATCCGCGGCGCGACCGGCGGGTCGACGGGGTGATCCGCTCTGTCCCAGATGGCCAGGTGGAGAGTGCGTCGTTCCTCATCCAGGACGCCGGCGACGGTGCGGCTCTCGACCGGGCCGATGTCGGTCGTCACCGGCACCTCGGACAGGAACGGGCGAAGTTCCGGTGCGCACGGCTGGCGGAGGAAGTTGAGCGTCAACGCTTCCACGTGTGATGTCCGGTTGATCGCGAGGTACAGGCGCCGGTAGCGCTCTTCGCGAAGCCACCGGCGTCGCACCGCTTTGACATAGCCCCGGTCCAACTCGCGTACGACGTCTTCCACCGAGGCGAACGCGGGAAAGCGCACCGGCTGGGCAACCGAATTCACCAGGCAGGTAGCAACATTGAGCTCCGGGTCGCCGAACCGGTTGTCGACCGCATGGACAAGCAGACTCTCGGTGCTCTGTCGCAGGCTCGCATCCACCGCGACCGCCGCTGCAGCCATCAGCACGTTGAGTGGGACCTGCGTGGTCTCGGCTACGGTAAGGATCGCATCGTACGCCGCGCCGCAGATGCTCACCAGCTCACGCAGGACGCCCTTCGCAGCGGTGCCGGGCGCATCGCTCGCGGTTTGTCCGTAGCCCCCGTGACCGGCATCCTCGGTGATCTCGCGCTTGGCCGCAGCGGCGAGACGCTGCTCGGACTCGGCTACCCGCCAGGCCTCCCAGCGATGTGCCTCAGCCAGTTTCGTCAAGCCCTCACCGACCGTTGACACGTCATCTGCCCCGCCAGAAGCGATGTGGCGCCCGAGATCGGCCTCCACAATCCCCGTACCGCCCCCGTCGAGCAGGAGGTGATGGGTGTAGGCGTCCAAACCTGCCGCGTGCCCTTGCCCGTCGACCCGCACGGTGTACCGCACCAGCGGGGCGGCGAGGATTCCCGACTGCCATGCGCGTTGGAGTTCCTCGCCTCCACCGCCGATCGGGTACTCGCCATCCGGTTGCACATCCACGATGCCTCGAGCCCGCAGTCGTGGGACCAGATCCGGATAGCGGTAACCTTCCGACGGAGGCTCGAGCACGCATAGCTGGATCGGATTCCGGTCAATCGTCGCCTCCAGCGCTGCCAGCAGCACCGCGAGTTCCATATTCTGGAACCGATACCTGCGGCCGATCAGATACAGGGCGGGATCTCCGTCCTGCAGCACCCCGTTGAAGATGTTCTGTTGGGACTTGCTCAGCCGAATGCGTTGCCCGTCGACGAGGTCAAGCGGGATCACGAACGCCCTCCAGCTCCCTGACCCAGCCCGCGATCGAGAGGTCGTTGGCCAGCCGCCCCGGAACATCGGATTCTCGATCCACGCCAAGGTGTTTCAGCAGCAGGACGAAGCGAACCGAGTCCAGCCCGAGGTCCCGAAGATCGGTGGCATCGCCGTCGAACAAGTCCGATTCGTCGATGTACAGCACCTCCGAGAGCGCGGCGAGGATCCGGTCTCGCTGCGACTCAGCCACGAACAATCGCTCCGACTCCGCCAGCCACCGCAGCGGCCAGTGAAGCCCGCATGACCTTGCCGGATTGAGTCCTCGGAATACTATCGACGATCACGATCGTCGACGGGCGCGCATCGGCCTCCGACTCGCGCCGATAGCGAGCAGCGACGGCGCGTTTGAGTTTGCGCGTCTGCGACTCGTCCATCGTCGTCGAGGGGACCACGGCCAGGCCGACCAGCGCCCCGAACTCCGCATTGGGGATCTCATAACACGCGGCCTCGCGCACTCCCCCGACGTCCTCGGCAATGCGGTCGACCTCGTCGGGGACAACGTTCACCCCACCCGAGATGATCATCTCTGAGGACCTGCCCTTGATATAGAAGAAGCCGTCCTCATGCAACTCCAGCAAGTCGCCGGTATTCACCCACCCGTCGACGAGGACCTCTCCCGTGCGCTGCGGATTTCCCCAGTAGCACAGCATGTTTGCCGGCGATTTGATCCACATCGTCCCCGACGAGGCCGAAGCTCGCCGGCTCGACCCGGTGGGCGGCCCACTGCCGTCGTCATCCAGATGGACCTGGACGCCGGGATAGGGCCGACCGACGGCCCCGGCCTCGATTCTGGAGATCGAGCCTGCTTCGGTCGGCAGGCACAAGGCGGTGCAGCCCGTCTCGCTCAAACCGTAGACCTGAGCGGTTCGCACGCCCGCAGCTTCGACAAAGTCCACATCCGCCGCGATTGCCCGCGACCCACCGTAGCCGAGCAGTCGCAGGCCTGGCGGGACGTCGGCACCCGAGGACTTCAATTCGGAGACCAGCCTTGAAAGAAGGGTGGGCACAAGGCATGTCGTGGCGACATCGTTCCGGACGAGGATCTCGAGCAGAGACGGTGTGTCCTCGCCGCCGGTGATGCACGAGCTTCCCTGGATCAGGCAGATGAGAATCCACCAGAGTCCGCCGACGTGAGTCGCCGGCAGGGGCGAGTACGTCGTTTCGCCGACGACCCAATCGACCCACCCCAGATCCTCCTTCTGGAGAATGTCCGCGATCGCGAAGAAGGTGCGATTTGGTAGTAGCACGGCCTTGGGCTCGCCCGTCGTGCCGCTCGTGAAGATCACGGCCAGCGGGTCGTCGGCACCCTGTTCTACATCGACGGCCAGCAGGTCCGCGCTCAGAGGTTGAGTGTAATCCGTTGTGCTGGAGTCTATCCGCACAACCATGGTTGGTTTCGACCACGGGGCCTCGGGAAGGTCAGAGGGCCCGATCCTGCTCCCCGGAGCGATGAGAGTCGCCGCGGGATCGGTGATCTGTGCGAAACGCTCGACGATCGCAGGTGGCAGGTTGCCGTCCACCATGACTGCGATCGCGCCGAGTTTCGCGCAGGCAAGCACCGACAAATAGGTTTCGGGGCCGTTGTCCGACACTACGAGCACCGGCGATCCAGTCGACACCGAGAGTTCCCGGAGTTCGGCGGCCAGCCGCCCGACCTCGAGTACGAGTTGCCCGTATCGCAATGCGCTCGTCCCGTCGCAGCGACGCAAGGCTACGGCGTCCGGCCTCTGTCTTGCCTGTTCGAAGATCCGTTGCAGCACGGTGGGCGGTGGGTTCGACATGGCGGGTGGTCAGTTTCTTTCCGACGGGCTAAGGGATATTGAGTACGGCGAGTTCGACCTCTCCGCCTGCGGCGCCACCGTCGTCGTCCCAGAACTCGATTGCGCAGGGAACCTTGAGGTAACGCTGGCTTCGCTCGATGACCTCGAAGTCCTTGCAGAGCAGTCGTGCGGAGAAGTCGTGGGCGTTGATCGGCCTCCTGAACCTGGAGGACGCCGTCTTGATCAGCATGCTGGGCAACTGGTAGCTGAAGTAGTCGTCGATCGACCAGCCCACCAGTACCGGTATCTCCTCGTTGAGGACGGCGGGGGCGAACGCGCTGTAGGCCAGTTGGTTGAAGCACAGCAGTAGCTCGACGGCGTTGAAGTGCCCGGTGCTTCGGATATACGCCGATTCGGGGATGCTGAAGTGTCCGTAGGCCAGAACCGAGTTCTCGGTGGCCTTGTACCCTGCGTCGATGAGATAGCGACACCCCTTGTAGGCGTATGGCTCGAGCACCTTGACGAGCAGGTCCTCCGGAATCGGGGCGGTGGCGGCGTGGTCGGTACCGGCCTGTTCGGCGGGCGTCAGGTCGATGGTGCTCATACGGCGTATCCGGGCGTCTCGAGTCCGTCCAACATCGTGAGGCGGTAGGTCGTCAACGTGCCGGACGCGGTGCCGTGGTTGGCCCGGTGCATCAGAACTCGGTTGTCCCACAGGACAATGTCGCCGACTTCGTAATGCTGGGTGTGGATGAACGGCGAAGCCAAGTCGGGATCGAGTTGACCTGTCGCCGCCATCAGTCCGTCGAGGATGGCCGGGTCGAGGATGTTTCCGTCCCTGTCCTCCATTTTGGATGTGCCCGACGCGCAGATGTACAGAATCTCCTCTCCGGTGTGGGGGTGCCTGATCACGGTGGGCCACTTGATCGGTGGGGTGGTCCGGCTGATCTCCGCCCAGACTTCACCGATGGGCCGGTAGACATCGGTGGGCCGGATCTTGATGTGACGCCGAGGATCGTGGGTGGCGAATGTTCCTCTGGCCGGGTCCTGCTGCGCGGGGGGAAGTGACTCCCACACCTTGTTGAGGTCGATGAAGTAGGTCCCCCGGTCCGTTCCGGGAACTGCGAGGGGCAGGACCATGGTGAAGGCGAACGGCTCGGGCATGAACATGTAGTCGATGTGCCAGAAGGCGCCGGTCTTCGGTACGCCCCGGCCTTCCTCGGTCGAGGAGACGAAGATCTCGCGGTACTGCTCATGGTGATACATGGGCTCGTAGTACGGAACGATGTCGCCCAGGACGTTTCCCAGCTCGATGAACTGCTCCGGCGACGGGTGAACGTCTTTGAGGACGACGAGCTTGTTCTGGTAGACGAGTTCGCGGATCTCCTCGCGCGCAATGCTGTCCATGTTGCCGGGATCGATACCCGTGATCTGGGCGCCAAGTCCCTCGCCCTTGACATTGAGTGTCATCTGGTTTCTCTTCTCTTATCCTCTGAGGTGGTCGAATGGCGACGGCCCTGCATTCCAAGGGCAGTCAGGAGTCGTCCACCGGTGGGTCGTCGGCGCCGACTATCCAGGTGTTCGGCAACAGCGGAACGGTGTTGCGTCCGTTTTCGGCAGATCGCTCGGTCAGCCCCGCCGCCGCCGTGTCGGTGCTGACCGCAGCGGCGCCGACAAAGCCGAGCCGCCCCGATCCCTGGTCACTCGCCGAGGTGGATGAGAGGTCGGCCGACGCGGATTCGGCACTGTCCGAAGTGGCTGTGGCCTCGAGGAATTCGTATCGATAGCCGCGCGCACCGGCAGGGTTTCTGCTGACGAGTCGGCTCCGGGTCCGCGACAACGCCGCCGCCCTCGCTGCGGCGACGGCCGCGGCTGCCTCGGCCATGGTGTCCGTCGACCGGGTGTCAGCTTTGGGTCCGGCGCTCACGCCGGGCGGCGCGAAGCTGGGCACCACGTACATGACAGCGATCGACGGCGCAGCAGCGCTCGGGGCGGCCGAAGCCGCGGTGTTCGGCGCGGGATTGCCGGCTTGGGCACCTGCGCCGGGCGCGACCGAAGGCGCCAACGCGACCGCGGCGTTCGCCGGTGAACCGGCCTGCTCGGCAGAGCCGGTCTCGGCGGGTACTGCAACGGGCTCGAGGGCAGGCTCCTGGTCGAGCAGCGGCGCGAGCGCGCTGAGCGCACTGAGAGCGCTCAGGGCGGGAGCGAAGAACGGGAGCAGCAACAACGAGTAGGAGAGGTAGTACGGAATCCAGACGATCTCGTAGAGAACAATCGCGATCCCGGTGAGAACTGCGACCGCCGCAGGGCCGAACCCGAGGTTCTCGAAGAACCGGACGAAGTACTTGTACGGATCGGCGATGAAATCGACGATGTCCTTGATGAGTTGTTCGAACCAGCTCACCACACTCTGCTGGGCGCCCAGCGCCTCACCGCCCCGGGCGAGGATGTAGGGCGTCGGCTCGGTGATGGGTGTCGCCGCCGTCGCTGCAGCGGTGATGGCCTGGTAGGTGGCCATGGTTTCCGCGGCCTGAACCCACATCCGGACGTAGTCGGCTTCGTTGACGGCGATGGGGATGGTGTTGATGCCAAAGAAGTTGGTGCCGACGAGCACACCGTGGGTGACGTGGTTGGCCGCCAACTCGGCCAACGTGGGCATGGCAGCGAGCGCGCCACCGTAGGCCGCCGCGACGGTGTGGTGCTGCACCGCGGCGGTCGCACTGTCGGCGGAGGCGCGCTCCAACCAGGCCAGGTACGGGGTGTGAGCCGCCACATAACGGCTGGCGCTAGGCCCGTCCCAGCTGGTGGCCTGCACCTCAGCCAGCATTCGGGCCAGGTCGGCGGCCGCCTCAGCGTACTGAAGGCTGAGTTCCTGCCATTGCGCGGCGGCAGCGGCCATCGGTCCCGGTCCTGGTCCGGCGCTCAGCAGAGCTGAGTGCACTTCGGGAGGCATGGCCATCCACACCGGGGCTGTCACCGCTACATCTCCTTGTCCGGTCGTCGGGCGAGGCACGGCAAGTCGCCCGCTTCAGGAGAAGTTGTCGGACGAGAAGCTCGAAAAGTTCCCCACCTGACCAAGTGCCGCAGCGGATCTGCTCCGGTCGCGCCGCTAGTACGGTGACTTCATGCCAGTCGTCAATGCCCGACACCTCAGCGGGATCTCCCAGACAGCTTTGCTGACGCTTCACCAGCGAGCCTCGGAGGCAGCCAGGCCCGACGGCATCATCGTTGACCCGGTGGCGATCGCACTACGGGACAGCATTGACTACGACTACCACCACTTCGGCCGTACGCATCAGGCCACGGCTCTGCGCGCCCTGGCCTTCGACCACGCCGCGCTGGACTACTTGCGAGAGCATCCCCACGCCACCGTGGTCGCCTTGGCCGAGGGCCTGCAAACCAGCTTCTGGCGAATCGACAATGGCCATCTGACATGGCTTTCGGTCGACCTACCGCCCATCGTGGAGTTGCGTCAGCAATTGCTTCCGGAGTCGCCCCGACTGCACTACCGCGCCCAGTCCGCGCTGGACTACTCCTGGATGGACCGCGTCGACGACTCCAACGGTGTGCTGATCACCGCCGAGGGCCTGTTCCAGTATCTTCAACGCGACGCGGTCTTCGACCTCATCAGCGCCTGCGCCAAGCGATTTCCCGGCGGCCAGTTGGTGTTCGACAGCGTCCCGCGGTTCTTGAGCACCTATTCGCGGCGTCGCGGTATCAAGCTGAGCAAGCACTACACGGCGCCTCCGATGCCGTTCTGGTTCACCGCCGGTCAGTACGACGAACTGCGCGCGGTCCCCGGTATCGGTGCGGTGCGCGAACTGGATATGCCAACCGGTCGTGGCAGGATCGTGAGCAGGGCCGCGGCCCTGGTCTACGAGCTGCCCGCGCTGCAACGGTTCCGGGCGCCAACGAATCTCGTTGAATTTTGCTGACTGGCAGATCCATACCGGGAGGCCCGAACGGGCGCGCTGCCCGGCCTCATCGGAGCGGTCTGCAACGTTCATGGTCCTACCGGGACATCATTCGCAGGCCACCGGATGGTCGTTCGGTCCGACATCGGAACTACCTCGGCAGCAATCGGTTTCGTCGACGTTGGGACCAGTGCGGCCAGCGCCTCCGACTGGGTCCCGCGGAGCAGCGTCAAACCGGGCACCGGCGGCGCGAGGGATGGCAGGCTGTCAGTCCGGATGGCGCACGCCGCGGCAACCCCGTGCGGGCTCAGCTCGATCGCGGTCCACAACTCGCCGAACGACTGGGACCACAGCCTGGGCAGGGTGTCGGGAAGCGATTCGACGGCAATGCGGTAACCCGCCACGTACCCGTGGACCCCGTCGGCGACCGCGCGCCAGCGTTCCTTCGCTACCGGGCCCAGCAGGTCCGGGATGGCGACCTCGGAAATGGTCACGATCCATCCGAGTTCACGAAGATGATCGGCGAGCCGACGCAGCGTGATCTCGGCGGTCGTACGCAAGGGCAGTACTGCCGAACGTGCTTGCAGGGCAGTGAGATTGGCTGCTGCAGACATGGTCAAACCGATCCATGTGGTGCGCCCCGCCTCGGTGTCGCGGCTGGTGATCCGCAATCCGTCGCAGCGCACACCATAGCGATCGAGGTAACCGCCGATCAGGTCCAACGGCAGATCGGATTGCATGCCGTCGACAACCCGCAACACCACGGTCGTCCGGGCGTCGGCGGGTGTGCGGTCCACCAGTTGGTGCGCCCCGCCACCGCGGCGGCGCCGGAAAGCCAGCGCCAGGCGGCGCCGCAGGATCGTCGTCAGATGCATGCCGCGCCGACTCGCCAACAGCGAAACCACCACCGCGACGGCCACGCCGAGAACCCACCGTTCGCGCACCGTGTGCCACGGGTAGGCCGTCGCGGCCGCCACCACACCCAGGAGCGTCAGCGTGATCCTTCCCGGAGCCGGCGACGGAATCATCACTCCTGGCGCCCCTTTCGTCCGCGGGCCATGAGTGCGGCGACGGCCACCGCCAGCGCCAGCAGCGCGGTGCCGACGAACGCGACATTTCCGGCCGCGTGGTCTGGGCGCGGCACCGCCGCCGGTGCGGCGATCCGGGCCGGGGCGTCAGCGGGCCGACCGGCCTCGACCGGGGTGACTTCCCAGGTCAGCGCAGCAACCGGGTCAACCGTGCCGGCACCCACCAGGTTCGATGGATCCCGAGGGCCGTTGTGCGCGGTCGCCTGCAGTCTTTGGATCACCTGAGCGGCAAGCAGGTCGGGAAATCGACTGCGCACCAGCGCCGCCACGCCGGAAACGTAGGCCGTGGCGTAGCCGGTGCCGTTGAGCGCGGTCCACTGCCCTCGCGGTCCGGGGATCCCGTTCGCCAAACCGCCATCCGGACCGTTGCCGACCGAGACGATGTTCTCGCCGGGGGCAGCGATACCGAGCCATGGGCCGGACATCGTGAACGCCGATGGCTGCCCGGTCGGCGCCAGCGAGCCGACCGACAAAACGTACGGCTGCCACCACGACGGTACCGAGACCGAGGTGACGCCGCCCCAGTTACGCCGATCGACTGGCTCGGTGGATGGGTTGATTGGGTTCGATCGGCACTCGGGGCCGCCGGAAAGTACTGCGGGACCGGTATTTCCCGCCGCAGCCACGATCACCGCGTCCTTGTCGACGGCCGCATAGCGCAGTGCGGCACCGAGCGTCTGCTGATCGAGGGTGGAATCGGCGCGCAGGCAGGTGATCTCCGAGATGGTGATGACCCGTGCACCCAGGTCGGCGGCATGGACGACGGCGCGCGCGAGCGAGGCGATATCGATCGCCGCTCTGAACGCTGCAGGATCGGCGCCCGGCGCTGTGGGCGAGTAGGCCAACGAGGTGTGGCGGATCGACAGCAGGCGGGCAGCGGGGGCTACCCCCGAGAAACCGTCGTCTCCCGGCTGCCCACCGATGATCCCGGCCGCTGCAGTGCCGTGCCCGTCGCAGTCGGACAGTCCGTCGGTGTTGCTCACGTAGTCCCCACCCGGTTCGACGTTGCGAAGTCGCGGGCCTGGGGTGACCCCTGTGTCGATCACGGCGACCGTCTGTCCCTCTCCCCTGGAGAACCGCCACGCTTCGGAAAGATTCAGCAGCTGCTGGTTCGCTGACACCAGGCCGGGCGTGGTCCCCGGAATGACGCCGGTGGTCACACATTCAGTCCGCTGGGCCATCGGCACCGCCGGTCCCGTGCTGTCGACGGGAGGCACTGCGGCGGGATCGACGGACGGCGGACTGACGGCCCACGCCGATGGGCTGATCAACAACGCCACCGCGCCAACCGCGCCGAACTGCAGCGCAATTCGCGTCATCGATCGAGCACCCAGGCGAACAACCCCATCAGATAGGCCAGGACCGGGATCAGCGACGCGTCGATGGCGGAGGCGAGGAATCCGACCATCCTGCGCATCGGCAATGAGTACGTCCCCGGTGCCGCCAGGTGGGGATTTGCGGCGACGATCACGAATCCAGTGGTCAACACGGTCAAGACGGTCAGGACGGACAGGGCGGCCAGGTAGCGCTCGGTGGCGGTGAAAAGCAGCAGAAGGCAGACCGAAACCAGCACTGGTTGTGCCAGCAGCCAGGTCTTGCACGCGGCGGTGTCCCACACCCGCGCACGTAGCACCGCCGCGACAGAAGTTGCGACGACGGTATACCACCCCCACGTACCAGGTGATTCCGGCCGCCCCGCGATGGCCAGCGAGCCGAGCGCCGACAGTATCACCGCGCCCGCGATGAAACCGGTCTGGTGCGCTTCACTGACCTGCACCCGGCGGGGCAGATCCGCCAGCACGCGCATCGCAGGGGCTGACGGCAACGGATCACCCGGTGCCGGGATGACCGGCAGCGGCAACCGGGCCAACAGAGCCGAGAGCTGCGCGGCTTGCACGGTGACCAGTAGCGCCGCGACGAGAAGACCGCAGCCGAGGGTGAACACCGGCAGGTGCCAGACCTCTGCGACTGCCGCGGCCGCCAGTACGGCGGCACCGACAACGGTTGTGGCGGTGAAGAATCCGCCGCCACGCTCCGCAAGGATCGTGCAGATCGTCGACCAGGCCGTCACACCGGCGGCGGCGAGCATGACCTGCGCCGGCCCGAATCCACCCGGCACCGCGAACGCGAACACACCCGCCACCGGCACCAGCGCGACGATGGACACGTCCACCCCCGCGGCGCTGGCCCGCCCCCGCAATACCAGTGGACCGATCACCGCGAGGGCGGCAATCCCGCTCAGGACGAACAGGCTTGTCGCAGAGCCGGTGACGACACGGTGTGCGGCTGCGCAGCCCGTGGCAGACAGCACAAGCGTGAGGACGGCGGCGCGCGCGAAAGCTCGAACATTGGCGATGCCCCATGGCCGCATGCGTGACCGCGAGAAGATGGCGGCCGCGTCGGCGATGTCCTCGACAATGCCCGGCGCGGGAGGTCCGGATGGAACTGGTTGAAGGACAAGGAGATCACCGTCGACCACGCCAACGGTGTCGAGACTGGCGTCCGGTGAGAAAGGCGGCCCGCCGACCGGCGCGAGGGTCAACCGGCGCGGCGTTGCGTCGGCCGCCGAGCGCTCCTCGGCGTCGGCTGGGGGAAGCAGTCGGCGCACGGCTGGCAGAATCTCGCGTACCGGAAGCTCGGCGGGCAGAGCCATGTCCGCGACCCGGCCGTCGGCGAGGATCGCGACCCGCACGATGGGCAGGACTGGGGCGCCGACAGCCGTCCCGGTGATGTCAGTCATGTCGTCGTTCTCTTTCAGCATCCTTGGGTGGTGAAATCGCGGGCCAGATGAGCCGACGGGAACCATCGGCCATCGGGCAGCGGCATGGTGAGGTGCTCGAGCGCGAGGGTGATCGCGAACGGCGTGCCGGGGGCGAACGTGGAGACCCATTCACCGTCGAATGCTCGTGCGGGGCTGATCACGGCGCGGCCGGCGACGGTGTCCACGACCGCGATCCCCACCTCTGTGGTCTGCTGCCGGGTGTCATGACGCTCACCGGCCACCACCTCGACATAGCTGCGCGGACCGCCGAACACGGACTCGACAAACAGCCGAGCCGAGTCGGGGATACCGAGGTAGTCGATCACACCCGACAACTCGGCCCCGTCGCGTAGATGCCTGTCGGCCCTGACGCCAACCGCTGCGGGCAACGCGAACTCGTCGAAGCGTGCGGGTGGGCGCCCCGGCAGTCCGGCGGTCACAACGGGCACCAGGTGACGTGACTCGTCGATGTGGAGCTCACTGAAAGCGACCAGCCCCGCATTGCGCAGGGCGACTACCGTCCGTTCGCCGCGGCGTGCGACGATGCCGCGCAGCAGATCCCGGGACGACGTCGCACTGCCCGCGTACCGCAGCTCCAGCCATCGTTCGGGATGGCACACAGTGTGGATCCATTCCCGCACCACCGGCGCGATCCGGCCGGCGGTGATCACACCAAGGCGCGTCAACTCGGCCGTTTGTCGCCTCACGAAGTCGGCGCGATCGGAGCCGTCCCGGTATGGCGGGGTGATCGCCAGCACCCACGGGAACGTCCCGCTACCGAGGATGTCGCCGATGAACCAGGCTGACTCGACGGTCAGTTCGACTGCGTCAGGCACCAATTATCCCCACTTGGCACCTTCGGCCTGATCCCTGGCCTGCATGGCGAGCGTGTTCGTCTCGTGCGTGGTCGACATTGACCGGTAGGCGCGCACCAGATCCTCCATAGCGGTGTTCCACTGCGCCTGCCAGGCCTGATAGGTCATACCGGTGTCGCCTTGCCAGGTGGCCCGCAATGCGGCCTGTTCGGTCGCGATATCCGCACCGACGGCCTGCAGCGTTCCGGCGTAGCCGGCCATGTCGGCCGCGTGCCCGAGCATCGCGGCGTAGCTGTACATGATTTGGGACATCAGAAGCCTCCGTATGTGCCGGCGGCCGAGGCGTCCTGGGCCACGTATGTGGCACCGGCCTCACCAAGATTGGCTTGGGCCAGATCGAGCAGGGAATTGACCCTGGCGGCGGCCTCCACGAACCGCGCGTGAGCAGCTTGGAAGGCGGCCGCTGACTCACCGGTGTGGAACGCCTGCGCCGCCACCGCCTCCTGTTCGGCCTGTGCGATGGTGCTGCGCATCAGCGCCGTCTTCGCCGCGAAGGCCGACTCGGAGGCGATGAGTTGCGGTATGTGAGCGTCCAGAAAGCTCATCTTCGGTATCTCCAATCATCATGAGAGCCAGTTGGTTTCGATTTGGGAGTTCAGTCGGCATAGGCGCCGCTCTGAAACGATGAGGCGGCTTGTGCGTCTCCGGCGGCGTAGCTGCCGGCAGACTGGCCGACGCCGATCCCTGACCTGCCGAGTTCACCGACGCCCGCTGCCACGGCGGCTGCGTGCTCGGCGCCGTGCGTGCTGAAGATCGCGGATGCCAGCAGAGATACCGGATCGGCGGCCGGCGGTGGCACCGCGGTGATCAGAGGCACGGCGGCCGCGTGCGCCGCGGCCAACCGCGCGGTCAGCGCCTCGACCGCCGCGCTGGCGGCGACCAGGCCTTCAGGGACGACACGCAGGGTCATGGCGGGTTCCTTCCTTCGATCTCTGATCCGACAAAGGGATTGACGAGCTGAAGGTGCGTCACGGTGTCGGTGTCGTCGAGCAGTACCCCGCGACCCGGGATCTGCCGGGTGAATCTGTGGCCGCGAACCTTGCCGCCATCCTGCGGGTTGCCCGACAGCATGACCGTGGTGGCCTGCAGCTCGTTCATCCGTCGCAGAAGCGGGTTCGTCATCAGTGCGTGCGCCGAGCCGGTCGCCCGTGCGGTGACGACCACGCGCAGCCCCAGATCGGCTGCTTGGGAGAGCACGCCGAGCAGCGGAGTCCACGGCCGTTGTCCGGCATACGGTCCCGACATCGCCGGGCCGTCGGGAATCTGATCAGCGTCGTCGACGATCAGGTAGTGCGTGTGGCCCGAGTACGTCCAGCAGGCAAGCTCGACCGGGGACAGTCCGGCCGGCGGGCGGCGTGCTTCGATGATCGCCGACAAGCCGAGCATCGCGGGAGTGACGCGGTCGATGTTGGCGGTGTACTCATTGTCCGGGAACAGCGGTTCCTCGACGAGGTGCAACCGCCGGTCGATCACCGTGAACGCAACCCGGTCCGGGGTCGAGTTCTCGCGCACCGTCCGGATGAGGTGACGCAGCAGTGTTGTCTTGCCGGACCTGTTGTCGCCGAGCACCATCAGCAGCGGGTGGGCGGCGAGGTCCAGCACTACTGGTGTCAGGTCGTCCTCGCGCTGTCCGATCACCGCCCGCTCGGGGCCGACGTAGAGCGGCGCGACGTCGGCCGGGGCGAGATCGGCCGGTAGCAGGCGGACCCGCGGCGCGGACTGCCCGGCGTATCGGGCGTTGAGCGAAGAAATTTGGGCGAGGGCCGGGGCGGCGAACAAGAAATGCTCGGCTGCCATGGTCAAACCGCGGCCCGGCTGGTCGTAGGGCACGTTCTCGGCGGGCCGGCGCAGCGCCCCGGAAACACGCACGTTGCTGTCTCGCGCATCGGGTAGCCGTAGCTCCAGACGAAGTCCCAGCCCGTCGCGCATCGCCAACGGCACCTCGAGCCAATTGGGCGTGGTGACCACGACGTGAATTCCGTATGCCAATCCACTATTGGCAAGCTCGACGACCTTGTTCAGCAAGGGGTTTCGCGGATTGAACTGGTCGGCGTTGTCCCGGCTGAATGCGTACAGGTTGTCGATGACCAGGAATACGTGTGGGTGGGCCGCGTCCTGACCTGCTCTGCGCCTGGTGTCGAGCAGCTGCTCGAATTCGCCCAACGTGCGTCTGATCAACTCGGGCTCCAGCGGTGACGCGACGCAGCCGACGTGAGCGAGATCCCGCAGCGGCCGCAGCTGGCCGCCCCCGTAGTCCAGGCAGTAGAACGTCACGTCGCGTGGTGAGTGCAACGCCGCAGCCGACAGTATGAATGTCTGCAGCGCTGTCGATTTGCCCGACTTGGCACCACCGTGGATCAGTACGTTGCCCGCCGCTGAGTGGGCATCGAAGATCAGCGGATCACGACGCATCTCGAAGGGCCGGTCGATCTCACCGAGTGGCCAACGTCCCCGACCTTCGGTGACACCGGCCCTGGCGAGCACATCGGCCAGCGGGATCGCCTCGTCGAGGGGCGGCAGCCAAAGTCGCGGCGCACGTGGGCCGTAGGCGGCCAGTTGATCGCCGATGGTGGCGATCAACTTCCTCGCCGGCCCGACCGTCGTATCGCAGTCGTCGCCGGACACCATCATGGTGTCCTGGTCCACATCGACCTCAGCGGCTGTGAAGATTTGGGGCCTCGGATCAGCTGGAACCACAATCGATCTCGGACGGTGCGGGGGATCGTAGATTCCGTCGACGTAGGTGCTGCGGAACTTGATCGGCTCGGCGCCTGGTGCCGGAACCAGGAAGCCGACGCCCTTGTGCTCCCTGCCCGCCTCGATGTGGTAGGCGTCCTCGACTCCGATGATCTGGCGCGACACCGACGGGCTGGCGACCTTGAGTCCGATCCGGTACGACGTGTTCTTGTCGATGTCCTTGATCCTGCCCACGTCGAGGGTCTGCGATGCGAACAGGATGTGGATCCGGAACGAGCGGCCCTTGCGGGCGACGTAGTCGAACAGTTCGGCGTATTCCGGGTGGTCGGCGAGCATCAGGGTGAACTCGTCGGCGACGACGAACAACGTCGGCAGTGCGGGTAGGTCGTGTCCGGCTGCTATCGCCGCCTCGTACTCGGTGACTGAGTTGAAAGCGCTGCCCTGGATGCGACGGCCGGTCTCCCGCAGCACCGTCTCGCGCCTCGCCACCTCTCCGCGCAGCGTGTCGGCGAATCGCTCGGCGAGCGACTTCTTCTCGGCCATGTTGGAGATGACGGCCACGACCTGAGGGAAATTGCGGAAGATGTCGGCGCCGGCCTCGCCCTTGAAGTCGGCATAGATCACGATCAACCGCTCGGCGGAATGAGTGGTCAACAGCGACAACAAGATCGACATCAGTGTCTGGGATTTACCGGATCCCGTCATTCCGATCATCAGGCCGTGGGGGCCCATACCGCCCTCGGCCTCGTCCTTGAGATCGAAGTACAGCGGCTCCCCCGTCGCCGTCACGCCGATCGGCACCCGCAGTTCCTCGTCGCGGCGACGCGGCGCCCACAGTGCAGCCACATCGAGCCGTGCCGCATCGTCGATACCGAGTAAGGTCGTGAACGCCGCACCGGTGGTCGCCGATGACCGCAGACCGACGTGGGTCGGATTGGAATCCCAGCGCGACAGCAGTCGCGCCAGATGTGTTGCCTCCATGGCGGATAACCGATCGGCCCGATGCACATATGGCTGCCAGCCGCCCACCGCCCAGCGCTCGATGCTCCCGTCGGTGATCCTCAGTACCGGCCGCTCCGGATCCGGGTATTGCTCGCGGTGGGGTTCCGCCTCGGCAATCTGCACCACGGTCACCCCGGACCATCCGGCCGACAGCACGGAGGTCGTCGGGTCGTAGTCCGGATCGTCGACCACGATCAATAGATGGCGCAGACCCAGTCTTTCGCCGTCGAACGGCGGGCGCTCGGCGAGCACTGGACCTATGCGCGAGACGAGGGCGTCGACGTCTGCGCACAGGTAGCGGGCCGGACCGACGCCATCTACCGATCCCGGGACATCGACGTGGGGCAGCCACTTCAACCATGCCCAGTCTTCGGACTCGAGGTCAGGGCTGGCCAGCGCGACCCCGAGGACACCGGGGTCGTGCCAGGTGATGGCCTGGGCCAGCCACGCACGCACCGCGGCGAGCACCTGGTCGCGCTTCCCCACCACGCTCAGTCGTGACACCTTGGCCAGGTCGATTCCCATCGGAGCGTCGCGCACCGTGCGCTGGATCTCCAACAGTGCGCGAAGAGCACTGTGCGACAACGGTTCGAGGTCCACCTCATCGGCGGTGTCCTTGACGCGCAGCGCGGTATCCAGTGGTACGTCGTGGATTCCGATGCGCGCCATCAGGAAGTCGGAGTCGTGCGGGTCGCGTTCCCATTGCCGCCTGGTACCCGCAACCGCCGCCAGTGCACCCGGATCCGGGTGCGACCATTCGAGTGCGGCCCGCTGATCTGCAGCCTGGGCCCGTACGTTGTCGCGCACCACCGACAGGTAGCGGAGATAGTCGGCCCGCTCGGCATCGACTTCCTCGGTGCGGGTCTTGGTGTCGTTGCCCCGGTACAACGCGGTTGCCGCGAGCAACAGGACGAACGGGAAGAACAGGATCTGGGGCGAGATCAGCCTCATGCCCGTTGCGAACAGCGCGACGATCATGCCGACGATCAACAGCACGATCAGATACGGCAGCGCGCGGCGCATCAAGGACGGCGGAATGACGCGTGGAAGTTCCGGCGGCGCCTCGATTGTGATGGTGCCCTTTCGCGCTTCCGGACGAGGCACCCGCTTCTGGGCCTCGAAGATCAGCCTGCTCACCGGGTTTCCGTCCCGACGTATGCGGTCAGTGCGCCTGCCTTCGACAGGGCGGGCCCTGCAGAGAAGAGAGTCAGCATGGACCACGGAACAGGCATGGCAGGCGGTGTGAGACCCAGCGCGGCGATGGTGGTGGCCAACTCGTCGGGATTCGCGGCGTCGATACCGAAGCGCATCCCGGTGTCAGAAATCCAGAACGACGATCCGGTCGGCGGGGCGGTCTGTTCCTGTGCCACCGTCTGGACGAGGTAGCCCTTGCCCGTCGGCACAGCGACACGGGCAGCCGTCGCACCGTCGGCTGGTCCGGGAAGATCAACCGGGCGTACGCCGTCGGCGATCGGCACAGCGGCACCGGATAGCAGCGCCAGCGAACTGGTGCCGGCATCCGCGGGCTTGGTCCATCGCACGCAAGTGACCGGAGAGCTGGCCGCGTCCACCAATCCGATGCGTTGGTCCGGGAATGCGGCGGTGTCGAGTATTCGCGATACCGGCGTACGGGCGATCTCGTCAACTCCCAGGCGTGGCGGCTGTTGCAGCCCATAAGAATTGGTGTTCCGCAGCAGTGCCGCCAGTACCGGAGACACCTGCTGAAGACCATCCGGCAGCACCGCGTAGTACATCATCGCGCTGTCGGTACCGTAGGCCGCCACGACGGCGCCCACCGATGCCGGAACGGAGAGTGGGAACTGCGGCGGTGAACCCGCCCCCGCGATGACCGGGGCCCGTAGCGGCGTGCCCTCCGGAATCGCGTTGAACAGCCCCTGCGCTATGGGTCTCGCGACGGGCGTCTGCCCGCCGAAGCCCAGCGCGTCGGTGACAGCGTGGTCGGCGAGGTCGATGACGCTCCGTCGACCGCCCCACAGCAGCCAGGTCAGTGGCGCCTCCGGCGGACCGCTGGCGACCAGCACGGCCCGGTCCGGCGGCAGTGTGGACGCACGTTCACCGCCTGTTGCCGGCGGGCCCGCCAGCACCGTCACACCGGGGTCCGCGGCGCCGGTGCTATCGCAGACTATCCAGTCGGCGTCGCGAGAATTGTTTTGCATCATGCGTTCCGGAGCACCCGGGATGCCAACCGTCACCCCTCGCGGCAGCTGGTCCAGACCGGAGCCGCCGACCGCCTTGGGTTGGACGGCTTTCCCGACGATGAGACGGGCAGACGCGAGGTTGAGAACCGGATGCAGTTGGTCATCGACCCGCACGTACAGCGCGGAGCTGTCCCGGTCGGCGACCACGCTGTTCTCACCCACCGAGCCGTTGGGCCTGATCAACGAAAAAAGGAAACACCCGATGAGCCCGGTGATGACGATAAGGATTCCCATCAGCACCGAACGGGATTGTGCCCGCAGGGGATCGGTGAGCATCCGGGTGTCGCGCAGCGCCAGCCCGGAGGCGATCCTGCGCATCGCGAAGCGCCAACCGGTGACTTGGTGGCGGGTCACGAAGCTCCGGCGGTAGGCGGCTCGATCAGGATTCTCGTTGACCGGCGTGCGGGGTGTGAAGCTCATCCGGGCACCGCCAGCCCGAGACCGCGCAGCAGGGGCGTCACTGACCGGCTCACGTCGGCGGCGTTGATCGTCATCAGCTGCTCGTCGGTGAGTCGGCCGGTGTCCGCGAGCTCGCAGTGGTCCAGACGGTACTCGCGCTCCTCTTCCGAGCGTTCGACCACGTTTCGCACGAACCTACCGTTGCCGGCGATGTCGAGGCTGCGCCGATCCACGCCGTTGGCATCCGGTGTCGTTGCCGACGCCAAATGCTCGAAAAGCCGCTGCAGATTGTCCAGCGCACTCGGCTCGAAGACGCTGTCGCGCTGTTGCGCCATGGCATTGGCGATCTCGACCAATTCGGCGGGTGGGTAGGACGGAAAGTCGATGCTGCGGGTGAACCGGGATCGCAGGCCCTCGTTGGAGTCCAGGAAGCGGTCGAGATCGGCGCGGTATCCGGCGATGATGACGACCAACCGGTCACGGTCGTTCTCCATCCGAGCCAGCAGCGTATCGATTGCGACCAAACCGAAGTCGTTCTTGGCACCCGTGGCGACAAGGGCGTACGCCTCGTCGAGGAACAGCACACCGTCGAGCGCGCTGTCGATGATCGCGTTGGTCTTCGCCTCGGTCTCACCGATGTGCTGTCCGATCAGATCTGCGCGGTGAACCTCCTTGACGTTCTCCTTCTTCAGCAGGCCCAGGCCGCAGTAGATCTTGGCCACCACGCGAGCGATTGTGGTCTTGCCGGTGCCCGGCGGTCCGGCGAAGACCAGGTGGTGCGACCGTTGTGCCACCGCGAGGCCGCGTTGTTGGCGCAGCAGCGCCATGGCGACCGAACTCTTCAGCCGGGCCACCTGGTCCTTGACCTCCTCGAGGCCGATGAACTCGCCGAGTTGGTGCTCGGCCTCGGTGAGCAGCGCCGCCTTGCGCTCGTGAGCGCCGGGGTCGACAAAGTCCGCTTCACCCGGTTCGGTGCCGACATCCCACGGATCGGTACGAGCCGCGATGCGGGCCGCCGAGGTGGTTCGGACGCGGTAGGAGGAATCCGACAGCGCCTGCTCGACCTCCGCATTCTCCGGATTGGCGGCATAGAGGTCCTGCAGCACCTCGAGGGCGGCCTCCTCCTCACCGTGGGCGCGCAAAGCCAGCCCCTTGGTCAGGGCACCGTCGACCGCAGCCACCGCCGACGGGCCTTCCGGCGCGTCGAGGTACGACAGCGCGGGCGCGAACATCCCGAGCCTGGCCAGTGAGATTCCGAGCGTGATCTTCGCGGCGTGCGCGAAGATTCCGTCGAGGTCGGCTTCATTGATCACGGGTGTGAGTAACTTGACGACATCAGACCAGCGGTGAGCCCGATAGTGGATCACGGTCGCAACCCAGCGCGCTTCGCGGGAGTCCGGGTTGCGATCGGCGAGGCCCCTCGCGATCGCGTCGGCGTCGGCGAACCGCCCCGCCGCCGCGAGCGACGCCGCGTGGGCCAGCTGGAAGTCGTCGGGTGCTGTGGCCCGAAACTGCAAATACAGCCCTGTGTCGTAGGTGAAGCCCAACGCGCCTGGCGCCAGTTCGAGACGGCGCGCCAGCACGCCGGCGGTACCACGGGTCGCCGCGACCGCTTCGAGCACCGACGATGAGGTGTCGCCAGCCGCGGCCAGGCCCGTCCAGGCATCGCATTGGTCGTGGGCAAGCCGCGTCAGTGCCGCGAACCCCGCTCGTGCCGCAGTCAGGTCGGCAGGTCGGCGGCGCTCGTGTACCGCCAGACCCAGCGCCTTGCAGCAGGTTGCGAAGCGGCTGACGGTATCACCGTCGATTCGACCGGTCACGGAGGCCGCGAGGACATCGCCACCCGCGCTCATGAGTGGAGATGCAGGTACCGGTGCCAGCCCATCGTCGCTTCCGGACGCACTTCCTGACTGCCACATCGCCGGGTCGGCCCGAATATCACGTTCCACACGGGGCAATAGTCGGCCGACGGAGGTGGATAGTTCCCGGGCGTTTCTGTGCGCGGTTTCGTGGCCTCACACGCCGCGCAATTAGGTGATCCAAACCTCGCCCAGGCTGTTTGGCACGGAAACCCGAACGCCCGGAACTGATTTTAGCATCTCCGCGACTACATGACCTGAGACCTTTGCGCGCCCTGCGAATCGGTCGCCGAATGAGCAGTTTCCAGGATCAAGATGGGGGTCCGTTGTGAGCAGTGGGACATACGTCGGTCGAGTCGGAGCGTTGGCCGTGGCCTTGGGCATCGGAGTTGCGGGGGTGAGCGTCCCCTACTCGGCTTCCGCGGACTCGGGTGACTCCCACTCGGCTCGTTCGAGCCGACACGATTCAGGCTCGGGATCGAATGCCAGTTCGCGTGCAGGCAAGAGGAGTCCGAACCCTGCCGCCGCATCGTCAGGTTCCAAGAAGCCGAAGTCTGAGTCGGCACCGGCACCCGCCGCGACTGCGCCCGCACCGACAGCTCCCACCGCAGATCAGGCTCCGGTCAGCCGCGCCGGCACGGGGCGCACGCCCAGTCCGGCTGCGGCGGCCGCCCCAGCGGCGGCAGCGAGCCCGGCGGCGGCTGCGGGCCCGGCGGCTACCCCCGCTGCGGCGGCGCAGGGTGGACCGGTCGGCGGCCTCATCGCGATGTTTATCAGCAATGGCACCGCCGATCACCCCGACGGCGGCATTCTGATCGGCGATGGGTTCGACTATGACGGGACCAGCTGCGCCACGAGCTGTGACGGTGGAAAAGCGGGCCTGGTCGGCAACGGTGGCGACGGCTGGGGCGGCGGCAACGGTGGCGATGCCGGATGGTTCGGCAACGGCGGTGCCGGCGGAGCCGGTCTGGACGCAAGCACCGGCGGCGCTGGCGGCAAGGGCGGTGCCGGCGGCTTGTTCTGGGGCAGCGGCGGCGATGGTGGCGACGGTGGTAGGGCGACGTCGATGATGGGTGCTGGCGGTGCTGGCGGCAGCGGCGGCAGTACCGGGATGCTCATGCTGATGGGCTACCCGTGGCCAGTCACGTTGTACGGCAACGGCGGTGATGGTGGCGACGGGGGCAGCGCCATCATGGGTATGGCCGGCGCGGGCGGTCACGGCGGCATGGCGGGTTGGATCGGTGACGGCGGTGTGGGCGGCAATGGCGGAGACGTCAACGGCGGAATGATGGCCATGGCCGGCGGCGGCGGCGGGGGCGGCATGGCCGGCTACCTGTTCGGCAACGGCGGCGGCGGCGGAACCGGCGGCAACGTCATCGGTTCCGGCGGTGGAACAGCTGGCAGCGGCGGCACGGGCGCGATGGCCATGGGCTTCGGCCTCGGCGGCAACGGCGGCCGGGGCGGCACATTCGGAGCCAGCGCAACCGGCAACATTGTCGGCGGCAACGGCGGAATGGGCGGTCCCGGAGGCTGGGTTTACGGCCCGGCCGGCAGCGGCGGCGACGGCGGAGACGGCACGGGCACCGGCGACGGCGGCAAGGGCGGCAGCGGTGGCAACGGTGTCGGCTTCAGCGACGGCGGCAAGGGCGGCACCGGCGGCGCCGCCACCGGGACCGGCAACGGCGGGGGCGGCGGCAACGGCGGCAACGGCGGCGTAATCGGCAATGCCGGTGCCGGAGGCGACGGGGGCACCTCAGCTTCCGGCAACGCCGGCAACGGTGGGGACGGCGGGGACTCCGTCTACCTCGGCGACGCTGGCGATGGCGGTGACGCAGGCCTTGGTGGCAATGCCAACGGCGGCAACGGCGGCAGATCCACACCCATCATGGGCAACGGCGGCGACGGCGGGGACGGGACCGGCAGCGGCGTCGGCGGCTGCGGTGGCAACGGCGGCATGATGGGGCAGAGAGGAACCAACGGAATGCCGGCCAATCCGTCCTGCGGCATGGGCGGCATGAAGATGGGCGGCATGTAGACCATTTCGCGATGGTGGGGTGGCGGCGGCACTGGCCGCTACCACCCCACCTCTGTTCGCTCAGATGTTGGTCTCGTCGATGTCAAGGCCCAGGGTGTAGGAGGTTATCGACAGCGATCTGTAGGCGCTTCCATCGGTTGAGCGCACGGCCGCTGCCGTCATGCGCCACGGCCAGTCCGGCGAAGGACCGCAGCCCTACAACATGCAGGACACGCAGCCCTCCACCTCAGTGCCCTCCAACGCCATCTGGCGAAGCCGGATGTAGTACAGCGTCTTGATTCCTTTGCGCCAGGCGTAGATCTGGGCCTTGTTGACGTCGCGGGTGGTGGCGGTGTCCTTGAAGAACAGCGTCAGACTCAGCCCCTGGTCCACGTGCTGGGTGGCCGCGGCGTAGGTGTCGATGATCTTCTCGTAACCGATCTCGTAGGCGTCCTGGTAGTACTCCAGGTTGTCGTTATCCATGTAGGGCGCCGGGTAGTAGACCCGGCCGATCTTGCCTTCCTTGCGGATCTCGACCTTGGACGCGATCGGGTGGATCGAACTGGTCGAGTGATTGATGTAGGAGATCGACCCGGTCGGCGGCACCGCCTGCAGGTTCTGGTTGTAGATGCCGTGCTTTTGCACCGACTCCTTCAGCCGCAGCCAGTCGTCCTGGTTGGGAATGCGGATTCCCGCGTCCTCGAACAGCTTTCGAACTTTCTCGGTCTGCGGTTCCCACACCTGCTCGGTGTACTTGTCGAAGAACTCACCGCTGGCGTACTTCGACTTCTCGAAGCCCTTGAACGTCGACCCCCGCTCGATGGCGATCTTGTTCGACGCCTTCAGGGCGTGGAAGAGCACCGTGTAGAAGTAGATGTTCGTGAAGTCGATGCCCTCTTCGGAACCGTAGAAGATCCGTTCGCGCGCAAGGTATCCGTGCAGGTTCATCTGCCCCAGACCGATGGCGTGCGCGTCGTTGTTGCCCTGCTCGATCGACGGTACCGAGGTGATCTTCGTCTGGTCGCTGACCGCGGTCAGCGCCCGGATCGCCACCTCGATGGTCTGCCCGAAGTCCGGCGAGTCCATCGCCTTGGCGATGTTCAGCGAACCGAGGTTGCAGGAGATGTCCTTGCCGATCTTCTTGTAGGACAGGTCCTCGTTGAACTCCGAGGGCGTGGAGACCTGCAGGATCTCCGAGCACAGATTCGAGTGGGTGATCTTGCCGTCGATCGGGTTGGACCGGTTCACCGTGTCCTCGTACATGATGTACGGGTATCCCGACTCGAACTGCAGCTCGGCCAGCGTCTGGAAGAACTCGCGCGCCTTGATCTTCGTCTTGCGGATCCGGCCATCGTTGACCATCTCGTGGTACTTCTCGGTCACCGAGATGTCGGCGAACGGCACGCCGTAGACCCGCTCGACGTCGTACGGCGAGAACAGGTACATGTCCTCGTTCTTCTTGGCCAGCTCGAAGGTGATGTCGGGGATCACCACACCCAAGCTCAGCGTCTTGATGCGGATCTTCTCGTCGGCGTTCTCCCGCTTGGTGTCCAGGAAGCGGTAGATGTCCGGGTGATGGGCGTGCAAGTACACCGCTCCGGCACCCTGGCGCGCACCGAGCTGGTTGGCGTAGGAGAACGAGTCCTCCAACAGCTTCATGATCGGGATGACGCCCGAGCTCTGGTTCTCGATGTTCTTGATCGGGGCACCGTGCTCGCGAATGTTGGTCAGCAGCAATGCAACTCCGCCGCCGCGCTTGGACAACTGCAGCGCGGAGTTGATCGAGCGGCCGATCGACTCCATGTTGTCCTCGATGCGCAGCAAGAAGCAATTGTGCACGACCGTGCCACGAACCGTATACGTATGCGTGCCCTCGACGTGCAGGTTGTACACCTTCTCCGGAACTTCATGCGTGCACTTCAGTTCGCGGATTCTGTACACGTGCCGCCCGTGCACGACTTGGTATGTGGGGCGCGACGCCCCTTTCGCGCCAACGTAGCTGTGCAGGTTCTTGCCGACGTCGAAGATGAAATCTTCATTCGTGCCAGGAAGCCCGGGGACGAACACCTGCCCTGTCACATTGCCTGATCGATCGACGTATTGGCGGACTCGGGAGACGATCCCCCGCCGCCGCAGCAGCAGCTGCACCTGATCGACCAATTCCGGGTTCACCAGGTCGAGCACCATCCCGCCGGTGGTGCTACACCCGTCCCCGCGGAACAAACCGTCCAACAGGCCACGCTGAAACTCGTCGTCGGCCGTCAAAACGTCATGGGGCAACCGCTTCAAGCGGTGACCCGTGCCGACCATGGACAGGAAAAGCGATGCCACAACCTTGCTGTTGCAGGTCATGCGCACCGACTGGTCCGAGACGCTCTGATGCACCGAGAGATCGGCCCCGAACACCCGCTTGAACGCGGCCGCCAACTCCTGCTGGTACTCGAGGTCGTGAGTGCCAATCGTGAAGTGAATGCCGTTGGGCACGAGAGACCCTGTCCGCTTGGAGATGTGGCCCTCAGATACGTACCAGCCCAGGATGAGACCCAGGTCGTACGATTCCTCGACGTAGCGATTCAGTCCATCCACTTCTTCGTGAACACCTGGACCCACACGCTGCATCAGGTCGTAAACACGCCGTTCGCGTCTCTCCAGCGGTGCCGCCGTCACGATGAAATCCGTCGGCTGAATGTCTTTGGCGGCCAACCATACGAATCCATTGAACGGATCGGCGCCATCCCCGTCGATGAGCGTCTCAACCTCGCGCGTCGTCCACACGAGGATCGGATGCTCCGGGGTGCATCGGATCGGCTCTTTGTGCCCGAAGTGTGAGATCGATACCAGAGGCTGGGAATTCGAGTTCTCAACGAGAGCCTCCACTACGGAGTAGGACCCGTCGTGCGAAAGCACCCGGTCCCCGGCCTGCAACGTCTCGATCGCCTTCGGACCATCGGTGGTATCCACCGGAGTTCCGGCTGGAAAGCAGCTCACCGGCTCGCCGCGCTGCTTCTTGCCCGAGTTGAGGAACGTCGGGGTGGCCGGCTGGAACCGGCCGTCGATGATCTCGTCGACCAGCTTCTCGGCCAGCGTGGTGTCACCGGCGGCCAGCGTCAGCGCCACCATCACGACACGGTCCTCGAAGCGCTCCAGGTAGCGCTTTCCGTCGAAGGTCTTCAGCGTGTACGAGGTGTAGTACTTGAACGCGCCCAGGAACGTCGGGAAGCGGAACTTCTTGGCGTAGGCGCGATCCAGCAGCGACTTGACGAAGTTGCGTGAGTACTGGTCGAGAACCTCGCGCTCGTAGTAGTTCTCGCGGATGAGGTAGTCGAGCTTCTCGTCCTGATTGTGGAAGAAGACGGTGTTCTGGTTGACGTGTTCCAGAAAGTACTGGCGCGCGGCCAGCCTGTCCATCTCGAACTGAATCTTGCCGTCGGCGTCATACAGATTCAGCATCGCGTTGAGCGCGTGGTAGTCGGTCTCACCCGGCAACGCGTGCGTCGGGGCTACAGACTCAGCTGCGGTGACCGTTGGTGGCACGTGTCTTCGTCCTTCCAGAATTCAGCCAGTTCCGCACGGACGGCTTCCACGTCCTCCACGGTTCCCATCATTTCGAAGCGGTATAGCAGCGGCACCTCGCACTTGTATGAGACGAGAGTCCCGGCAAAGCAGTACTCGGCACCGAATTGGGTGTTCCCAGCCCCGATCACGCCACGGATCAGGGACCGATTGCGCGGATTGTTCAAGAACGCGATGACCTGCTTGGGCACGTAGCCCTTTGCGTCGAGGGTGGGGGTGTCACCCCGGCCCTTGCCGTAGGTGGGCAGGAGCAACACGTAGGGTTCGTCGACCTGGATGCGGTCGTGCAGGGGAATCCGGATGGCGGGCAGGCCCAGCTTCTGCGTGAAGCGGTGGGTGTTCTCCGAAACACTGGAGAAGTACACCAGCCGCGCGCCGCCGTCCGGATTCATCACGTCCTCCCCGTGGCGCCCGGATCGTTAGGCGCTCACTGCGGCGCTGCCCGCGAGGGCCTTGATGCGATCGGGGCGGAACCCCGACCAGTGGTCGTCGCCGGCCACCACGACAGGCGCCTGCAGGTAGCCCAGCGCCATGACATAGTCACGCGCCTCAGGCACCTCGGTGATGTCGACGATGTCGTAGGTGACGCCTTCTTTGTCCAACGCCTTGTAGGTGGCATTGCACTGCACGCACGCGGGCTTGGTGTAGACGGTGATGGTCATCGTCGGTATGGCTCCTCAGTGAAACATGAGATTGACTCAAGACGGTCACAGGACGGGCGGTGCGCAGGCACTCACGAACTTTTCAGCGTGCCGTCGGACCTTGAAATTTCCAAGCCTGCGGAGTCGTCTGGACCGGCTTGGAGAGCCGATTTCAGCGATCCGGCGAACCTGCGACTCTTGAGGTCTGTCGGCTTGTCAGACACTACACCTAGTGGGTGACATCGAGAAGAGATACAACATGTTCTGAATAACAATTGTGAAATTCCCAGGTCGTAAGCATCTCACCGCCTTTCGTGACGGCATGTCGCACGTCACAACATGCCGATCGGCTCTCGCCGCAACCAGGTCTATCACCGGGCACCGACAAGTCCGGTTTCCCGAGCGGCACCCGGCCCGCGGAGGGCAAAGCCGCCGGCGGCTGCCGGTCACGAACGAAGGCTCAGCTCACCTCGGCGGCGAGCTTGCCGACCACCTCACGCACCGCCTCGGCGACCTCGGCGGTCTCCCGTGGGTGCTTGCCGCCGAAGGTCGCGGTGGGCAGCGACAGCTTGATGGTCTCGATGACGCGCGGCCCGGCGATGCCAAACGACTTACGGGTCTCGTCGTGGGCCCACACTCCGCCGTACTGTCCGAGCGCGGCGCCGATGACGGCCAGTGGCTTGTCCTTCAGCGCCCCGTTGCCGTACGGCCGGGACAGCCAGTCGATGGCGTTCTTCAGCACACCCGGGATGCTGCCGTTGTATTCCGGGGTCACCACCAGGGCGGCATCGGCTTCGGCCGCGGCCGCCCGCAGCGCTGCCACAGCCGCTGGGGCGTCCTCCGTGTCGAGGTCCTCGTTGTAGAAGGGCAAGTCACCGAGCCCTTCGTAGATCGTCACGCTGATCCCCTCGGGCGCCGACTCCGCCGCCAGCTCGGCGAGCTGACGATTGATCGACGCAGCCCGCAGGCTTCCCAGCAGTGTCAAGACCTTGATATCGGCCATGTCCGAAGTTCCTTCCGTCGTGTTCCGAATCATCGCACGAGACAACCGGACCACGGTCCGATTTATTTCCGGCTGAGCTAAAGTGGAGAGGGTGACAGCGGTGAACGGGGTGGGCGAGTTGACGGTCGAGCCACCACAGGAACGCGGAGACGCCGCGCGCAACCGGCTGCGCCTGCTCGACGCGGCGCGCACGCTGATCGCCGAGCGCGGCACCGACGCCGTTTCGATGGACGACATCGCAGCAGCCGCCGGAGTGGGCAAGGGCACTGTGTTCCGCCGGTTCGGCAGCCGCGCCGGCCTGATGATGGTGTTGCTCGACGAAGACGAGCGCGCCATGCAGCAGGCCGTCCTATTCGGGCCGCCGCCCCTGGGTCCGGAGGCCCCACCACTGCAGCGGCTGCTGGCGTTCGGCCGCGAGCGGCTGCGGTTCGTCGACACCCATCGTGAACTCCTCTCGGAGGCCAACCGCGATCCCGACGCCCGCTACAACGCCCCGTTCGCGGTGATGCACACCCACGTCCGGGTCCTGCTCGATGCCGCCGGCAGCACCGGAGACCTCGCCGCGCAGGCCGACGCGCTGCTGGCCCTGCTGGACGCCGACTACGTCACCCGCCAACTGGTCGACGGCGGCCGCACGCTCGACACGCTGGGCGCGGCGTGGGAAAGCGTAGCCCGCAAGCTGTGCGGGAAGTGACGCGGTAGTTGACCAACGCCGAGCCCCGCGACTGGGTCCTACACGTGGACCTCGATCAGTTCCTCGCCTCGGTCGAACTGCGCCGCCACCCCGAACTCGTCGGCCTGCCGGTCATCGTCGGCGGCAGCGGTGACCCGACCGAAGCCCGCAAGGTGGTGACGTGCGCCTCCTACGAGGCGCGGGAGTTCGGCGTGCACGCGGGGATGCCGCTGCGCAGCGCGGCCCGCCGATGCCCGGATGCGGCGTTCCTGCCCTCAGACCCGGCCGCCTACGGCCAAGCCTCCGACGAGGTGATGGGTGTGCTGCGCGATCTCGGCCATCCGGTGGAGGTCTGGGGCTGGGACGAGGCGTACGTCGGGGCGAAGGTGGCCAACCCGGTGGCGCTGGCCGAAACCATCCGCGCGCAGATCGCCGCCGAGACCGGGCTGGCCTGCTCGGTGGGCATCAGCGACAACAAGCAGCGCGCCAAGGTCGCCACCGGCTTCGGCAAACCCGACGGCATCTACACCCTCACCGACGCCAATTGGATGGATGTCATGGGCGTACGCACCGTCGACGCCCTGTGGGGAGTCGGACCGAAGACCGCTAAAAAGCTTGCCGCTCTTGGTATTACGACCGTGTGGCAGCTGGCGCACACCGACGCCGAGCAGCTCACCGCGACCTTCGGACCCCGAACCGGCTGGTGGCTGCTGCTGCTGGCCAAGGGCGGCGGGGACTCGACGGTCAGTGCCGAGCCGTGGATCCCGCGCTCGCGCAGCCACGTGATCACCTTCCCACGCGACCTGACCGAGCGCGCCGAAATGAACGCTGCCGTCGTGGATCTGGCGAGCCGGGCGCTGGCCGAAGTGGTGGCCCAGTCGCGCGTGGTCACCCGCGTCGCGGTGACGGTGCGGACCAACACCTTCTACACCCGCACCAAGATCCGCAAGCTCGAACAGCCGAGCACCGAGGCCGAGGTGATCAAGGCCGCGACTCTGCGCCTGCTCGACCTGTTCGACCTCGACCGGCCGGTGCGTCTGCTGGGTGTACGACTCGAACTCGCACTCCCGGAATGAGATTCGGCGCTCGACCGTGGGCGTTATGCGGCCGAAACCGGCACATCGGCTGCGGGAGGCCCACAGTCGAGCGGGGTGGTGGGTGTGGATCCCGCTGGCCGCGCCGGTGATGAAGACTCTCTTGCCCGCGCAGCTGCCGGTCATCGCCTCAGCCGCCGACCCGTCCGCCCCACAGGGCACGCAGCCACGGCTTTTCCAGGATCCGCACCGCGGCGTCCATGTCGCGGTGCGGTCCGAGGAACGCGGACTCGCCGGCCAGCGTGAACGCCGTCGTCGCCGCATGGGTCCGGACCAGACCGTGGATGTTGCCGGTGCCGATCGACGGCATGCCGATCGTGCTGCGCCCGCTGCGCTGATCAGGCCGGCGCACTCAGCAGGAGGTTGGCGCAGGCGATGACGGCACGCAGCGCCGATTCGGTGGCGTCCTGAGCCCAGCCCATCGCCCACTCGTGGCGGCGGCCGTCGCCACCCTGCACGAAGGTCGCGGTGTGCTCACCGGAGCGCAGCTGGTGAAAGCCGGTCATCTCCAGGCAGATTCCGCGGTCGTAGAGCATCGCGGTCAACGCCGCTACGGGTCCGCTCGCCGCTGCTGTGACGGTTTCGACGCGGTCGCCGAGCGCCAGTGTGGCGCGGAAGCTGCGGGGCTGCGCGCCAAGGCGGGTGGCCGGGCGATGCGCGTCGTCACACGTCCAGGTGCCGAGCTGAAGCGGGCCTCCCGCCGGGCTGTATCTGGCGGCGAATGCGCTCCACGACATGGTCTGGGCGTCGTCGCGCAGCGCGCGCGGCAGCGGCGCACAGAACCTCGGCGACGGTTCGGGCAGATCGGTGCGGTGGTGGTTCATGGTGCGGTCTTCCCGATCGAACGAAGGTGACCGACGTCGTCGCAGCTCCGACCCACAGCGGGGGGTCGGTCCGAATCAGACCCCGCTGTGGGTTGCTACTACGAGGCGTTTGGTGCGCACGTCGGCGATGCTAGTCCCCGGTCCGCGGGCGGTGCAACAGAGTTATCTGGCGGGTTCGCCGACCGGAGCGACGGCGCCGCGAGCGGCGGGCAACTCGATGGTGAAGACCGTGCCCGCGCCCGCCCCGGCGCTGCGGGCGCTGATGCGTCCACCGTGGGCCTCGACGATCGCCTTGGCGATGGACAGGCCGATCCCACTGCCGCCGCGGCCGCGGCCCCTGGCCGCATCCACCCGGTAGAAACGCTCGAAGAGATGCGGAAGATGTTCTGCGGCAATGCCTTCCCCGGTGTCGGTCACGGTGATGATGCTGCCGCCCTGGCCCTTGTCGACCCTGACCTCGATACGCCCACCGCGCGGGGTGTGGCGCAGGGCGTTGTCCAGCAGGTTGCCGAGG
The DNA here is from genome assembly GCF_022760805.1 of Candidatus Mycolicibacterium alkanivorans. Taxonomy (NCBI): domain Bacteria; kingdom Bacillati; phylum Actinomycetota; class Actinomycetes; order Mycobacteriales; family Mycobacteriaceae; genus Mycobacterium; species Candidatus Mycolicibacterium alkanivorans. Next base: position 3,654,230 of record NZ_JAIVFL010000001.1, read on the forward strand.
ACCTGACCCAGACGCTGCGGGTCCACCCAAAGCGGTCCGGCGTCCGCATCGATCTCCGGCCGCAGCGTGACCCCGGCCTCCGACGCGCGATCGGTCATCGCCGCGAGCGCTCCGCCGACCAGGGCGCCGGCGTCGACCCTCTGCCGCGCGATCGTCCGGCCCTCCTCGGCCTGGGCCAGTGCACTGACGTCCTCGGAAAGCCGCACCAGCCGCGCGGCCTGGTCCCGCATCACCGACATCGAATCGAGGTCCAGCTCCTTCACCCCGTCCTCGACGGCCTCCAGATATGCCTGCAGCACCGACACCGGCGTGCGGATCTCGTGGGCGAGGTCGCCGAGCAGCTGTCTGCGGGTCGCTTCCACCGCCCCCAGCCGGGCGGCCATCGCGTTGAATGCGCTCGCCAGCGAGTCGAAGTCGGTACCGAGGTCCGGCGGTGACACCCGCGCCTCGAAGTTGCCCTCCGCGATGCGGGTCGCCGCCCCGGAGACCTCGGACAGTGATCGCTGCAGCCGCCGGCTGAGGTACCACGTGACCACGAACGCGGTCAGCGCCGCGGCGGCGACGGCCACCGCGACCGAGATTGCCGTCGCGTAGGTGTAGGCCTGTTCGGCGTGGAACTGCTCGTGTGAGTCGGCCTGGATGCCGGCGCGGCGCAGGTGCTCGCGGAACAGGGGCGGCCCGACGAGCATCGCGACCACTGCCGTGGTGGCCACGCCGGCCAGCAGGACCGTCACCTGGCCCAGTAGCAGCCGGGTGCCCAATCCTGGCCGGCGACTCACCGGCCGCTGCCCATCCGATAGCCGACACCGCGCACGGTCAGCACAAAACGCGGGTCGGCCGAATCGTCGCCGAGCTTGCGGCGCAGGTGCCCGACGTGGACATCGATGAGGTGTTCGTTGCCGACCCAGTTGTCCCCCCAGACCGCCTCGAGCAGTTGGCGCCGGGTGAAGACCAAGCCGGGGCGCGCCGAGAGGGCCGCCAGAACGTCGAACTCGGTGCGGGTCAGGTTGATCGGGTCGGCGCCCACCGACACCTCGCGGCCGGCCACGTCGATGCGGAGGTCGCCGAAGACCCGCGGCGGGGGTTCGGCCGCGACATCACCGGCGGCACGCACGACTGCACGGGGTCTGCGCATCATGGCCTGGATCCGTGCGACGAGTTCGCGCGGACTGAACGGCTTGGTCATGTAGTCATCAGCGCCGACCGAGAGTCCCACGATGGTGTCGACCTCGGTGTCGCGGGCGGTCAGCATCACCACGTAGGCATCGGAGAATGTGCGCAACTGCCGATCTCGGTGAGGACACCGAAACCCTGCTGCGCCAACGCCTCCCGCGTGCGGGTGACAGCGTCGTCGAAAGGTGCGTGCAGTGTGGTGGACAGCGCGATGCTCATGTTCACTCCCCCTGGTCGTGTTATGCGAGCGCGAGGAACAGCTTCTCGAGTTCAGCTTCGCTCATGGGCTTCCCGCCGTCGGCCGATTCGCCGGCAACACACTCACGCAGCCCGGTGGCCACGATCTTGAAACCCGCCCGGTCGAGCGCGCGTGACACTGCGGCAAGTTGGGTGACGACGTCCTTGCAGTCGCGGCCCTGCTCGATCATCGAGATCACGCCGGCGAGCTGGCCCTGGGCCCGGCGCAGGCGGTTGAGCACAGCCGCGATGGCGTCTTCATCACCGACCATTTGGGAAACCTCCTCAGGTGTATTCGACCAGTGTACCCGCGGGGGTATAACCACACGACCCGGGAATTCATGCCCGTGTCGCGGGAGGCGTCAGCGCGAGGCGACCAACTGGGCAACGACGGGCTGCGCGTCGCGCCGCGGACCCCGGTTGTAGGGCAGGCGGGCGAGCATCATGCCCATCAGGCAGGTGTTGGTTGCCGCGGCGACGGCAAGGCCGGCGCCCATGGCGAAGGCCACCCACGTGAAGCCGGGGACGACGAGGCCGAGCAGAATGCTGACCGCCACGATGAGCCCGGCGAGGAACCGGACCTGCCGCGCGAGCTCCCAGCGGCGAGCGCCGCGGTTGACGGCGAAGCCGCCGGCTTCCCACGCGATCATTCCGCCGTCGAGAACGTGGACATTGGCCAGACCGGCGTTGCGCAGCGTTTCCTCGGCTGGGTTGCGCGTTGGCCGGATCGGCAGACCACGACCACCTGTTCGTCGAGGTGGGCCCGGATTTCGTCGCGGTGTTCGCGCAGAAGATCCAGCGGCACGTTGTAGGCGCCGGCGATGTGGACGGCCTCGAACTCGCCGGGAGTCCGGACATCCACCACGCGCGGAACGTCGTCACTATTCAGCAGGCTGTGCAGCCGGGCGGGATCGATCAGCGCGGGTGAAGGTGCGGGCATCGGTTTCCTCCGTTCCGAATACCCAGCAGGGTATATTGCGTTCAGGGTAGCAATACCCAATGGGGTATCTGCAATTTCTTCGAGAGGACACCGCCGTGAGCACCGTCAACGTCACCTTCGACGACTTCGAGTCGACCATCGTCGGGAACCCGATCGTGGTCGTCGACTTCTGGGCCTCCTGGTGCGGGCCGTGCCGGGCCTTCGCCCCGGTCTTCGACCGCTCCGCTTCGGCCCATCCCGACGTCGTGCACGGCAAGGTCGACACCGAGGCCGAGCGGGAGCTCGCCGCCGCGCTGCAGATCCGGTCGATCCCGACGATCATGGCTTTCCGGCACGGCATCTTGGTCTACCGCCAGCCCGGAGCAATGCCGGCGCCCGCGTTCGAGGAGCTGATCACCAAGGTCAAGGAGCTCGACATGGACGAGGTCCGCGCGGCCATTGCCACCCGCAAGGATGCGGCGAGCGCCTGAGCTCCGCAAACAGTTCGCCGGGCGGACAGAGTACTCGGACGTATTCGTTGCGAAGTTATTACCGATCGGGAGTAACGTCAGCCTCGGGAGGCTGGGGGTCAGCCGTGCGATCAGCGGTGTCGGCCGAGGTCAGCAGATCCGCGGAAGCTGCTCACCCAGTTCTCGTTCGATGACGCGCGTGGTGCCGAACGGTGTCAGCCCGACCACCATTCCGGGGTGCTCGGCCACCGCGCGGCCGATGATCACCGCCCCGGCAGCTTCCGGACGCGAGCGCATCGCCTCCAGGACGGCCTCGCTGTGCGCGGGGTCGACGAACGCCACCAGCTTGCCCTCGTTGGCCACCTGCAACGGGTCCAGTCCCAGGAAGCTGCATGCCGAGGACACCGTCTCGGGCACCGGGATCCGGCCTTCGTCGAGTTCGACGCCGATGCCGGCGGTCCGGGCGATCTCGACCGTCGCGGCGACGAGCCCGCCGCGGGTGGGGTCGCGCAGGGCATGCACGACATTCGGGTCGCCGGTAGCGGCCAGCATCGCGGCCACCAGCCGGTGCAGCGGCGCGCTGTCGGTGGTCACCGCGGTGCCGAAGTCGATGCCCTCGCGCACGCTCATGATCGCCACGCCGTGCTCGCCGACATTGCCCGAGACGATGATGTGATCGCCGGGGCGGGCCTGCTCGGGTCCGATGCGCACCCCGTCGGGCACCACGCCGACGCCGGCGGTGTTGACGAAAAGCCCGTCGGCACCGCCCTTTCCGACCACCTTGGTGTCGCCGGTGACGATGCCGACGCCGGCGTGGTCGGCGGCCTTGCCCATCGTCTGCGCGATGGCGCCGAGGACCTCGAGTTCCAGGCCCTCCTCGATGATGAACCCGGCCGTCAGCCCAAGCGGCTGCGCACCGCTGCAGGCGAGGTCGTTGATGGTGCCGTTGACGGCGAGATCGCCGATGTTGCCGCCCGGGAAGAACAACGGGTTGACCACGTAGGAGTCGGTGGTCAGCGCGATCTGGCCGCCGCTGACCTGCAGCAGTGCGGAGTCGCGCGACGGGCCGCCCGCCGACCCGAACGCGGGCAGGAACAGATTCTCGATGAGTTCCTCGGACAGGATTCCGCCCCCGCCGTGGCCCAGCACGATGCGTTTGGTCTCGCGCAGCGGCAACGGGCACACCCAGTCCGACGGATCAATCGCGACGGGACGATCAGACATGCGCCGCCGTTTCCAATCGCCGGAACTGGTAGTAGGCCGCGCAGGCACCCTCGCTGGAGACCATGGTGGCGCCCAGCGGCGTGCGCGGGGTGCAGGTTGCGCCGAACGCCGGGCACTGGTTGGGCTTGAGCAGGCCCTGCAACACCTCACCGGCGTGGCACTCGTCGGACTCCTGCACCTGCAGGTGCCCCACTCCGAACTTGCGCTCGGCGTCGAACTCGGCGTACTTCGGCGACAGTGCCCACCCCGACTTCGGGATGATGCCGATGCCGCGCCACTGCCGGTCGGTAACGGTGAACACGTCGGCCAGCGCCCGCTGGGCCACGGTGTTTCCGGCCTCGCTGACCGCGCGCGGGTAGGCGTTGCGCAACTCCGGCGTGCCCGACTCCAGCAGATCGACCAGCTGGCGCACGCCTTCGAGCAGGTCCAGCGGCTCGAAGCCGGTGACCACGATCGGCACACCGAACTCCTCCACCAACGGCCCGTACTCCGAGGTGCCCATGACGGTGCACACGTGCCCGGCAGCCAGGAACCCCTCGACCCGGTTGGAGGGCGAACCGAGGATGGCGGTCATCGCCGGCGGAACTAGGACGTGGGAGATGAGCACCGAGAAGTTGGTGAGCCCCATCCGCTGGGCGTGCAGCACCGACATCGCGTTGGCGGGTGCGGTGGTCTCGAAGCCGACGCCGAAGAACACAACTTCCTTGTCGGGGTTCTCGGCGGCGACCCGGGTGGCGTCCAGCGGCGAGTAGACGATGCGAACGTCGCCGCCGCGGGCGCGCACGCTGAACAGGTCCTGGTGGCTGCCGGGCACCCGCAGCATGTCGCCGAATGAGCAGAAGATGACGTCCTCGCGGGCGGCGATCTCCAGCGCACGGTCGATCATCTCCAGCGGTGTGACGCACACCGGGCAGCCGGGGCCGTGGATGAACTCCACGGAGCCCTCGAGCAGCTGGTCGATGCCGTTGCGGATGATCGAATGTGTTTGTCCGCCACAGACTTCCATGATGGTCCAGGTGCGGGTGGCGTGCCGCTGGATGGCCTCCACCAGCACCTTGGCGGCCACCGGGTCGCGGAACTCGTCGAGATACTTCATGCCGGCTCCCTCCTGCTCTGACCCTCGGCACCGCCCAGTTCCCCTTCCAGGATGCCGAGGTCTTCGAACATCTTCAGCGTCTCGTTGGCCGAGGCCTCGTCGAGTCGGGTGATCGCGAAACCCGCGTGGACGATGGTGTATTCGCCGATCTCCATGTCCGGCAGGTACGCCAGGCACACCGTCTTGGTGGTCCCGCCGAAGTCGACCGTGGACATGCGGGTACCCGACTCGTCCCAAATCTCGATCACTTTGCCGGGGATTCCGAGGCACATATGCCATTCCTTTCCGATACAGCCGCCGCGTCGGCGTTGGTCAAGATCGCGGCGGTGATGGTGGCCTGGCCGAGCGCCAGGCCGCCGTCGTTACAGGGCACGATCCGGTGGGTGAGGACCTCGAAGCCGCTGCGCGTGAGCGTGCTCCGAAGGCCTTGCAGCAGAAGCTGATTGGCGAACACACCGCCGGTCAGCCCGATCACCGAGATACCGGCCGCCCGCGCAGCCGCGGTCGCAGCCGTGGCGGTCGCGGTGATCACCGCCTGGTGGAAGCCGGCGGCCAGGTCTTCGCGCGCGGTGCCGCCGCGCAGCCCCGCGGCGATCCCGGCGATCACCGGCGCCGGATCGAGAACACCCGCGGCGACCGCGAAGTCGAGGTCCACCGCACGTCCCCACCGGGCCAGGTGCTCGAGCTCGATGGCGGCCTGCCCCTCGTAGGTGACCTTCTGGCAGACACCCAGCAGGCTGGCCACCGCGTCGAACAACCGGCCCATGCTGGTGGTCGGCACACAGCTCAGCCCGCGAGGGATCTGCTGACGCAGGATGTGCAGAGCGTTCTCGCCGAGCGCAGCAACCGGCGGAAGGTCGTCGCTCCAGTCCACCCCGGCCCGGCTCAGCAGGTCCAGCGCGATGCGGGCGGGCTGGCGCACGGCGCCGTCTCCCCCGGGCAGCGCGAACGGGCGCAGGTGCCCGACCCGGGTGAACCGCGCCGGCTCGGTCAGGGCAAGCAGCTCGCCACCCCAGATGGTGCCGTCGGTGCCGTAGCCGGTGCCGTCATAGGTGACCGCGATGACGGGGGTGTCCAGCCGCCGGTGTTCGGCCAGCAGGGACACCGCGTGGGCATGGTGGTGCTGGACGGCGATGACGGGCCGGCCGTCGGCATGGCGCTGAGCCCAGGCGGTGGTGGCGTAGCCGGGATGCATGTCGCGGGCGACGGTCTGCGGGTGGCGGTCGGTCATGAACGCCAGGTGCTCCAATGCCGCTTCGAAGCAGCTCTGAGTGCGGGGGTCGGCCATGTCGCCCAGGTGCGAGGACATGTGGGCGTGGCCGTCCGACCCCATCAGGCAGAAGGTGGTTTTCAGGTCGCCGCCGGTGGCCAGGATGACCGCGTCCGGTCGGGGTCCGGGCACCGACACCGGCAGTGGCGCGTAGCCGCGCGAGCGTCGCAACGGCAGCTGGTTGCCCTGGTCGTCTATGGCGACGACGGAGTCCTCGCAGGGCACGTGGATGGGTCGGTCGTGGGTGAGCACCGCGTCGGCCAGTCCGTTGATCCACGACAGATCCTCGTCGCGGAAGACGATGGGCGAGCCACCCCGGTTGGCCGACGTCATCACCAGCGGGATGGTTCCGAGCCGGTCGAAGAGCTGGTGGTGCACCGGCGAGTAGGCCAGCATCACGCCGAGGTCGGCCAGGCCGGGAGCCACCTCGTCGGCGACGGCACCGGCCCGGCGGCCCACCAGCACGATCGGGGCGGCAGGCGAGGCCAGCGCGGCGGCCGCCGCGTCGTCGACGTCGGCGATCTGGGCGGCGGCGTCCAGATCGGCCGCCATCACGGCGAACGGTTTGGCCGGGCGGGTCTTGCGCCGGCGCAGCAGTGCGACCGCAGCGGCGTCGTCGGCGCGGCAGGCCAGGTGGAACCCGCCGATACCCTTGACCGCGACGATCTGGCCGTCCAGCAGGGCGGCCGCCGCGGCGCCGACCGGGTCGCCGTAGTCCGCCTCCCCCGTCGCGGGCCGCCATGCCAGCCGCGGTCCGCAGTCCGGGCAGGCGACCGTTTGCGCGTGGTAACGGCGATCCAGCGGGTCGTGGTACTCCGCCGCGCAGGCCGGGCACATCGGGAACGCGGCCATGGTGGTCGTCGGCCGGTCGTAGGGCAGGTCGGTGATGACGGTGTAGCGCGGACCGCAGTTGGTGCAGGTGATGAACGGGTGCCCGGATCGGCGGTCAGCCGGGTCGCGCATCTCGCGCAGACAGTCCTCGCACACCGCGACGTCCGGCGGGACGAGCGTGCGCCCATCGTCGCCGCTCTTGCTGCCGATGATCTGAAATATGTTGTCGCCCTTGGGTTGCAGCGACACCGACCGCAGCGTGTCGATGCGCCCCATCGGCGGCGGGCGGTGTGCGATGGCGGCCACCGCCTGGTCCACCGCGGCGGCCGGGCCCTCCAGTTCAGCATGTACCGACCCGGCGTCGTTGTAGACGAACCCGCCGAGTCCGTACTCGGCGGCGACCCGCGCGACCGCCGGGCGGAAACCGACGCCCTGCACCACCCCGGTGATGTCGAGGCGCACCCGCACGTTCATCGGGTCACCCTCGCCTCAGCCCGCCGGGCGCAGGGGTAGAAAGGTGCTCATGAACCTCCGCAGCGAAGACACGGCCACCCGTGGCGGTGGGCTGTCCGCGCGGGTAGGTGGCACCAACGCTAGTCCCACACCGCTATGACCACAATCACAAAATCGCACCGAATCTCGGCGTTTTCCGCCCGGAATCACCCCGGGCGGCCAATGGGCGCGCGGTAGGGTGCAGGCCGGCACGATCCCAGCGGAAACGGGAGAAAGATCTGGTGAGCGCCGATGCATGAATTGTCGTTGTGCCAGGCGATCGCCGGAGTGGTCAGGCCGTACGCGGAGGGCCGGCGGGTCGACGTGGTGCGGGTGCAGGTCGGCGCGCTGCGCCAGGTGGTTCCGGAGTCGTTGTCATTCTGCTGGACCATCGTCCGCGAGCACGAGAACATGCCCGAGGCCGAGCTCGAACTCGAGCTCGTCACCGGCGAAGTGCGCTGCCGCAGTTGCGGGCAGCAGTCCGAGATCGCCTCGCGGTGGTCGGTGTGCTGCCCGCAGTGCGACAGCGGCGATGTGGAGGTGGTGCGCGGCAACGAGTTCCTGGTCACCTCCCTGGACGTGTCCTGAGTCAACAGCGAAAGGTCCTCACCATGGGTCGATTTCATCGTCACGACGACGGCACCGAGCATAGCCACGCGCACGGCGACCACGATCAGTCGCACGACCACGGTGACCACAGCGGGTACGACACCGGCTCGCAGCGCATCGAAGTGCTGGAGTCGATCTTCGCCGAGAACGACACCCACGCCGACATCAACCGTGCGGCCTTCGAGACGAACGGGATCCGCGCCCTGAACCTGATGAGCTCGCCGGGGTCGGGAAAGACCACCGTGCTGGCCGCGACCCTCGACGAGTTCGCCGGCGATATCGCCGTCGGCGTGATCGAGGGTGACATCGCCACCGACATCGATGCCGCGCGACTCGGTGGCCGCGGCGCGCAGATCTCGCTGCTGAACACCAACAACGGCTTCGGGGGCGAGTGCCACCTCGATGCGCCCATGGTCAACCGGGCACTGCAGGCACTGGATCTGGCCGCCCTGGATCTGGTGATCATCGAGAACGTCGGGAACCTGGTGTGCCCGGCGGAATTCGACGTGGGCGAGCACGCCAAGGCGATGGTCTACTCGGTGACCGAGGGCGAGGACAAGCCGCTGAAGTACCCGGTGATGTTCCGCTCGGTCGACGTGGTGCTCCTGAACAAAATCGATCTGGTGCCCCACCTCGACGTGGACGTCGACACCTACATCGCCCATGTGCGCCAGGTGAATCCGACTGCCACGATCCTGCCGGTGAGTGCGCGCACCGGCGAAGGCATGCCAGCCTGGTTCGAGTGGGTCAGAGCGTTCGCCGGGCGACATCCTGAGCCGCGCCAACCACGAAATTAACGCGCTCGCAAATACTTTCGCACCAGCCTGGTGTCTCCAGGTCTACCAGACTCGGGCCGCCAAATGTCGGGTTCGGCCAACCGACTGGCAGGCGTTGACAACGTCGTGGGCCCGGAGTAGACCCAGAAACAACGCCGCGCAAGTGGGCCGGGAGTCGGCTCCGGTGGCGCAGGGATGGCAGGGTCCCGTCCCGGAAAGCTGCGAACATGCCGACGGAAGCAGCAGTCAAAGCGGAAGAAGCGCTGATCCACGTTCTCTGGATCAACGCAGGTCTCAGTTGCGACGGTGATTCGGTGGCGCTGACTGCCGCCACCCAGCCCAGTGTCGAGGAGATCGCCCTCGGCGCGCTGCCGGGTCTGCCGAAAGTCGCCGTGCACTGGCCACTCATCGATTTCGAGTGTGGTCCCAACGGTGGCGCCGACGACTTCCTCGAATGGTTCTTCAGAGCCGACCGTGGTGAGCTCGAGCCGTTCGTGTTGGTGGTCGAGGGGTCGATCCCCAACGAACAGTTGCACGACGACGGCTACTGGTGCGGGTTCGGCAACAACCCGGCGACCGGCCAGCCGATGACCACCAGCGAATGGCTCGACCGGCTCACGCCCAAGGCGACCGCGGTGGTGGCGGTGGGCACCTGCGCCACCTACGGCGGCATCCACGCCATGGCGGGCAATCCGACCGGCGCGATGGGCGTTCCCGACTATCTGGGCTGGGACTGGAAGAGCAAGGCCGGCATCCCGATCGTGTGCGTTCCGGGCTGCCCCATTCATCCCGACAACCTCTCCGAGACGCTGACGTATCTGCTCTACATGGCCACCGGGCAGGCGCCGATGATCCCGCTCGACGACGCGTTGCGCCCGCAGTGGCTGTTCGGCCAAACCGTGCACGAGGGATGCGACCGGGCCGGCTATTACGAGCAGGGTGATTTCGCGACGGAATACGGCTCGCCCAAGTGCATCGTCAAGCTCGGCTGTTGGGGTCCGGTCGTGAAATGCAATGTGCCCAAACGTGGTTGGATCAACGGCGTCGGGGGATGCCCGAACGTCGGCGGCATCTGCATCGGCTGCACCATGCCGGGCTTCCCGGACAAGTTCATGCCGTTCATGGACGAGCCGCCGGGCGGCAAGCTGTCCGCCACGGCGTCCGGGCTCTACGGATCGGTGATCCGCAACCTGCGCCACATCACCGGCCGCACGGTCGACGAGGAGCCGCGCTGGCGGCACAAAGGCAAGGAACTCACCACCGGCGCGCGGCGCACCTGGTAGCCAACCGGACAATCGAGGGGAACATTCGATGACGACGATCATTCCCGAGCCCTCCCAGATCAAGAACGAACCCGGATCGCTCGTCGAGATGGCGTGGGATCCGATCACCCGGATCGTGGGCAGCCTCGGCATCTACACCAAGATCGACTTCGAGAACCGGGAAGTGGTCGAGTGTCACAGCACCTCGTCGATCTTCCGGGGCTATTCGCTGTTCATGAAAGGCAAGGACCCACGCGACGCGCATTTCATCACCAGCAGGATTTGCGGCATCTGCGGTGACAACCACGCCACGTGTTCGTGCTACACGCAGAACATGGCCTACGGCGTGCAGCCGCCGCATCTCGGTGAGTGGCTGATCAACCTCGGCGAGGCCGCCGAATACATGTTCGACCACAACATATTCCAGGAGAACCTGGTGGGGGTCGACTACTGCGAGAAGATGGTGTCGGAGACCAACCCCAGCGTGCTGGCCAAGGCCGAGAACACCGCCGCGCCGCACGCCGAGGCGCACGGCTACCGCACCATCGCCGACATCATGCGGGCGCTCAACCCCTTCACCGGCGAGTTCTACCGGGAGGCGCTGCAGGTCAGCCGCTACACCAGGGAGATGTTCTGTCTCATGGAGGGCAGGCACGTCCACCCCTCGACGCTGTATCCCGGCGGCATCGGCACGGTGGCGACCGTCCAGCTGATGACCGATTACATGACCCGCCTGATGCGCTACGTCGAGTTCATGAAGAAGGTCGTGCCGATGCACGACGACCTGTTCGACTTCTTCTACGAGGCGCTGCCGGGCTACGAGAAGGTCGGCCTGCGCCGCACCCTGCTCGGCTGCTGGGGCTCCTTCCAGGACCCGGAAGTGTGCAACTTCTCCTACCGGGACATGGAGAACTGGGGCCGCAAGATGTTCGTCACCCCCGGCGTGGTGGTCGACGGCAAGCTGGTGACCACCTCCCTGGTGGACATCAACCTAGGCATCCGAATTCTGTTGGGCCACTCCTACTATGAGGACTGGAACGACCAGGAGATGTTCGTCAAGACAGATCCGCTGGGCAACCCGGTGGACCGTCGGCACCCCTGGAACCAGCACACCAATCCCCGGCCGCAGAAGCGCGACTTCGACGAGAACTACAGCTGGGTGATGTCACCGCGCTGGTTCGACGGTACCGACCACCTCGCCCTGGACACCGGCGGCGGACCACTGGCCCGGCTGTGGTCCACCGCGCTGGCCGGACTGGTCGACATCGGCTATGTCAAGGCCACCGGCAACAGTGTGCAAATCAACTTCCCCAAGACCGCACTGAAGGGCCCGGTCGAGCTCGAGTGGAAGGTTCCGGTCCACGGCAGCAACACCATCGAACGAAACCGTGCCCGCACCTACTTCCAGGCCTACGCCGCCGCGTGCGCGCTGCACTTCGCCGAGAAGGCGCTGGTGGAGATTCGTGCTGGGCGAACCAAGACGTGGGAGCGCTTCGAGGTCCCCGACGAGGGTATCGGCTGCGGATTCACCGAGGCGGTGCGCGGTGTGCTCAGCCACCACATGGTGATCCGGGACGGCAAGATCGCCAACTACCACCCCTATCCACCGACTCCGTGGAACGCCAACCCACGCGACAGCTACGGCACACCGGGCCCCTACGAGGACGCGGTTCAGGGCCAGCCGATCTTCGAGGAGAACGACCGGGAGAACTTCAAGGGAATCGACATCATGCGCACGGTGCGCAGTTTCGACCCGTGCCTGCCGTGCGGGGTGCACATGTACCTCGGCGAGGGCAGGTCGCTGGACAAGCTGCACTCCCCCACCCAGTCGCTGACCGGCGAGTGACCCATGGCCGACGCCGATTTCGAGGATTCGCACTGGCGCTCGGCGGGTGAGCGGATCCAGGCGCTGCTCGCGGCCTGCGCGACCGACGGCCCGGCCGCGCAGGCCCGCGCAGAGCAGTTGGTGGGTGAGGTCGTCGACCTGTACGGTGCCGCACTGACGAGAGTCATGGCGGCGGTGGACGATCCGGCGCTGGCCGAGCACCTCGCGGCCGACGACCTGGTCGGCAGTCTGTTGCTGGTACACGGCATCCACCCGCACGATGTGACCGAAAGGGTGTCGCGGGCGCTTGACGGTGTGCGGCCCTACCTCGGCTCCCACGGCGGCGACGTCCGGCTGCTCGGCATCGCCGACGGCGTTGTCCGCCTGTCATTTTCGGGTAGCTGCAGCAGCTGTCCGTCCTCGGCGGTGACGCTGGAGCTCGCGGTCGAGGATGCGGTGCGCACCGCGGCGCCGGAGATCGACTCCGTCGAGGCGGTAGCTGCCGAGGTCGCGTCGGCGATCCCGGTCGACTCGCTGATGTCGCGGGTGCATTCCGGCAGGCATGAGCCCACGACGTGGTACGCGGTCCCGGAGTTGGAGGCGTTGCGGGCCGGCGAGGTGGCGGGATTCGCCGTCGGGGACATCGCGGTGCTGGCGTGCCGGGTTGGCGATGCGGTGCTGGCCTACCTCGACCAGTGCCCGGGATGCGCCAACTCGATGTCCGGAGCCACGTTGTCCGGCGCGGTGCTGCGCTGCCCGAGCTGCCATGCCCGATTCGACGTGGTGCACGCCGGCGCCGGCACCGGTGAATCCGTCGGCCACCTCCGGCCGGTGCCGGTGCTGGCCCGTGACGGCGTGCTGTCCATGGCGGTGCCCGCCCAACCGATGGAGGCCTCCGCATGACGTCCACACTCGAGGTGCTCTCCAGGATCCGCACCGGCCGCACTGCCCCCCAGCCGGTGGGCGAGCGCTGCGAGATGTGCGCCTCTCCGGTCGCCGACGAACACCAGCACGTCGTCAATGTGGCCGCCCGCCAGCTCATGTGCGTATGCCGGGCCTGCTATCTGTTGTTCACCGACGCCAGTGCCAGCCTGCGTTACCGCGCGGTGCCCGACCGCTTCCTGTACTTCCCCGACTTCGGGCTGGGCCGCCGGGCGTGGGACGCGCTGCAGATACCGGTGGGCGTCGCGTTCTTCTTCCGGAACTCCGCACTCGACCGCACCGTCGCGTTCTACCCCGGACCGGCCGGCGCCACCGAATCCGAACTGGACACGGCGGCGTGGGCGGCAGCGACGTGTGATCCGCGAGTGGGGCTGCTGGCCGATGACGTCGAAGCCCTCCTGGTCCGCGTGCCCGACGATCCCGCCGCTCCGGAATCTGATGTCGCCGGCATCCCGGCTCCGGAATCTGATGTCGCCGGCCTCCCGGCTCCGGAATCTGATGTCGCCGGCCTCCCGGCTCCGGAATGCTTCCTGGTGCCGATCGACGCCTGCTACGAGTTCGTCGGCGGACTTCGACTGCTGTGGCGGGGATTCGACGGCGGCGCGCAGGCGCGCGACTTCATCGACGGGTTCTTCGCCGGCGTCGCCGAACGCAGCGTGGTCCAGCTGCCATGACGGCCCCCACACCGGATGTGACGTTCAGCGTGCTGGACGTCACCCCGGAACGGTATGCGGTGTCGCCGATCCTGGAGGCGCACATCGGCATCTCGAGCACCGGCGACGAGTCCATCCATGCCATTGCGCTGCGCTGCCAGATCCGGATCCAGCCACTGCGACGGGCCTACACCGACGAGGAGGCCGCCGGACTGCTGGACTTGTTCGGTCCGCGCGAGCGCTGGTCGGCCACCCAGCAGGCCTTCCCGTGGCTGCATACGACGTCAATGGTGCCCGGCTTCACCGGTGCCACCAGGTCCACGCTGTCCCTGCAGTGCACCTACGACGTCGAGGTGGCGGCCTCGAAGTACTTCCACGCTCTGCGCGACGGAACGATCCCGCTGCAATTCCTCTTCAGCGGAACCATTTTCGGCGCCGGGGAGCGCGGGCTTCGAGTGCGTCACGTCTCCTGGGACTGCGAGGACTCCTACGACATGCCGGTCGCAGTGTGGCGGGACCTCATCGCCCAGCACTACCCCAACTCGGGATGGTTGCGTCTGAGCCACGACAGCATCGCCACGCTGAGCGAGTTCAAGTCCCGCAGCGGTCTGCTCGATCTCGACGACGCGATCAGCGCGCTGGTGGCCGGCGCCACCCAGAAGACGGCGTGCACCAACGGCTCCTCGGGAGAGCGGCGATGACCCTCAGCTGGGACCATGCCCGCGCCGTGGCCGACGCCGTCCTCTACGAGGGCTATCTGCTCTACCCCTACCGCGCGTCATCCCGAAAAAACCAGTGCCGCTGGCAGTTCGGCGTGCTCGGTCCGCCCGGTGCCGCCGAGGCCGGACTCGGCGAGGAAGGCACGCTGGACACCCGCCTGCTGATCGAGGGCGGCGGGAGGCTCACACTCGTGGTGCGGTTCCTGCAGCTGCAGCGCCGACAGGGCGAGCAGGCCGACGGGCGGCGCGGTCTGCATCCGGTCGAGGAGCTTGTCACCCCCGCGGGGACCTGGCTGTCCTGGGACGAGGCCGTCGAACGCGAGATCGTCCTTGGACCACTGAATCTCGCTGGTACACAACGCTCCTGGACGCTGCCTCTCGCGGTGCCCGGTGGGGTCGACGTCGGAGAGGTCGACGGTGGTCGGCTGGTGCGCACCCGCCGCGAATTGCTCGGCGCGGTCACCGTGGAGGTGACACCCGATGACGACCTGGACGCCGTCCAGCTCACCGTCGCCAACACCGGGCCGCCCGCCGAAAACAAGGACGAGGCGATCGCCACCTCGATGATCGGCACGCACGTCATCGCCGCCGTCTCCGGTGGCCGCTTCATCTCACTGCTGGAGCCGCCGCCGAGCGCAGCGGCTGCGGCGGCGCGCTGTCGGCACAACCGCTGTTTCCCCGTCCTGGCCGGACCGCCCGGCACCGACGACCTCATGCTGGTCTCGCCGATCATTCTCTACGACCACCCGGAAGTGGCCGAACAGAGCGTGGGCGCGCTGTACGACTCGACCGAGATCGACGAGATCCTCATTCTCCGGGTGATCACGATGACCGACGCCGAGAAGGCGCAGGCGCGGGCGACCGATCCGCTGGCCGCCGCGATCATCGACCGCTGCGACGCGATGTCACCGGAGGCGATGCAGCGTCTGCACGGCGTGCTGCGCGACCCGCGCGCCGACGCACTGGTCCCCGAGATACCCGACGGTGTGGACTGGTGGGATCCCCATGCCGACCAGGCGGTCCGCCCGGAGATCGACGGGGTCATGGTCGACGGGGTGACGGTGGCGCGAGGTAGCCGGGTGCGGCTGCGGCCCAGCCGGCGCGCGGACGCGCAGGACATCTTCGTCGCCGGTCGTACCGCACGGGTCACCGCGGTACATCAAGACGTCGACGGCAACACCCATGTCGCGGTGGTCGTCGACGACGACCCGGCGGCCGACCTGCACGACTGGTACGGGCGGTACCTGTACTTCGCGCCCGACGAGGTGGAGCCGCTCGGCACCGAAAAGCCGAACGCAGAAGGGAGTTCGAGATGGAGGTCGTAGGGTGGATCGCCACGATCATCGTGGCGCTGATCGTCCTGGCCGGTGTGGTGATCGGGGTCCGGTCGATACCCGACGTTCAGCGCTACTTGCGGATGCGGCGCATGTAGTGGACGACGTGACCGACCGCATACTGATCGCCGGCGTCGGCAACATCTTCCTCGGCGACGACGGCTTCGGCCCCGAAGTGATCCGCCGGCTCGAGGATCGCTTCGGCGACGACACTGTCCGGGTCACCGACTACGGCATCGGCGGCATGCACCTGGCCTACGACCTGCTGGAGGACTGGTCGGCGCTGATCCTCGTCGATGCCCTGCCGAATCGCGGATCGCCAGGCCTGCTGCACGTGTTCGACGCCGACCATGAATCGCTCGGCGCCACTTCAGCGTTGGACGCGCACGCAATGGACCCCGGCACGGTGTTCGCCAGCCTGCGCGCTCTCGGCGGCATCGCGCCGCGGACCATCGTCGTCGGATGCGAGGCCCTCGACACCGACGACGGCATCGACCTGAGCCAGCCGGTGCGCGCAGCGCTGCCCGCCGCTGTGCAGGCGGTCCAGGCGGCCGTGGCGATACTGCGCGGCCGGCCCGCAGCACGGGAGGCGTGATGTGCCTCGGTATCCCGGGTCGGGTGGTGTCGATGATCGAGGGCTACGGCGGACAACTCGCCCTCGTCGACGTCGCCGGTGAAGCGCGGCGGGTCAACATCGGCATGCTGCCCGACGAAACCTTCAGCGCCGGCGACTGGGTGATCATCCACATGGGCTTCGTCGTCGAGAAGACCGACGCGCGCGGCGCCGAGGCGGCGATGACCGGGCTGCGACTGATGGGCAGCGGACTCGACGAGCAGCCGTGACCACCGACAAGCCCGGCTGGGAGCTGTTCGCCCGCTACGCATTCCCGCCCAACGAACTCGGCTACTGCGGGCCGCCCGACTCCTCGGTCCTGCTGCGCCGCGGTGGCCACACCGAGATCGCCGAACTCGCGGCCGGTTTCGAGGGTGCCTGGCCCTACCTCGAGGAGATCGCCACCGCCATCGGCGCCCGCAGCCCACTCGACACCGAGGTGGTGCGCAGCTACTGGATCGGCGGGCCGCAGGTGGCCGCCGTCGACAGGGCGAGACTATGGAGCCGGTTGGGCACGGTGTTCGCCAACCAGCCCACCGGCGTGCTGGATACGGTCGGCGGCAAAGCGGTGGCTCACCACAGCTTCCACGTCTTCGTCGTCTACCCATGGGTGCGCTTCCTGCACCTCGACCCGTCCACCCCGTTGCGAATCCTGCAGTCCTGCCGGATTCGTTGGGGCACAGTGGAATCTGTCGACGATGAACAAGTCGTCATGGTTTCACGGCCGCTGCGGTTCGACGACGGCGCGCTGAGACTGGGCGAGGACACCACCGAGTCCGCGTGCTGGAGCCGCGACGGCACCTCCCTGGCACCGGCACCCCGGCGGGGTGACACGGTCGCGGCGCACTGGGACTGGATCTGCGATCGCCTCGACGCCGACGAGGTCGCCTTCCTGGAACAGGCCACCGTCGCGACGCTGGACATTGTGAACGCCGCATTCCCGGCGGCGGCCGCGGCGACCAGGGATCCGTGCGGGGTGGGTTGCCAGTCCCCCGGTCCGTAGGTATCGGAGACACGCAGCGCCACGGCCGGCAGGCCCCTGCCGCGGGCGTAGTCGAACACCAGCTGCTCGGCCTGAGCCCGCGAGCGGATGTAGTCGCCCGCCTTCGGCCCCCAGTCGAACGGGGTGTCCTCGTCGACCGGTCCGCCCGATCCGAGGCCGATGGTGCCGATCGTGCTGGCGAACACGAAGCGCCGAAGGTCTGCCTCCACGGCGGCGTCGAGCACGTGACGAAGTCCCTCGACGTTGGTGCGGTAGAGCGGGGCGGGGTCGCGAAGGTACGCCCTGGTGTCCACGACGCGGTAGTAGACGACGTCGCAGCCGGCCATCGCCATACGCAGCGCCCGGTCGTCGAAGATGTCGCCGTAGAGGCGCTGCACCGCCAAGCCCTCGAGGCCGCGGGTGGGGCTGTTCTCGCGTAGCATCACCCGGACGCTGTCGCCGCGCTCGACGAGTTGGCGCGTCACGTGGGAGCCGAGGAAACCGCTCGCACCCATCACCAGTTTGCCGGCGCCGGCCATGCCCGCAGCATGCCTGATGCGCGGGCGAGAAGACAAGATGCCGGCGTGCCTCACCTACTTTGAGCGCGTGGCCGGTGGTGGTGCCTCACCTATTTTGAGCGCGTGGCCCGGAAGGCTTGCCCGATGTGGAAGGCAAGATCGACATGGCTGCGAGGCGGCAGGTAGCCAACAAGCTGCGAGGTCAGTACCGCAAGGCGTCCAAGGCGGACAAGACCAAGATCCTGGATCGGGTGGTGGCCACCACGGGGATGGGCCGCTCGACGGCCCGGCGGATGCTGACCGGCCCGAGACTGCCGGAGCCGGCCGAGCAGGTCGACGGGCGCAGGTTGCGGGCGCGGGGCTTCAGTGACGACGCCAGGGCGCTTTTGGAGCACGTGTGGGCCTTGATGGGCATGCCGTGCGGCAAGTACCTGGTGGTCATGGTCGAACTATGGCTGCCGCTGCTGGCCGCCGCCAGTGATCTTGACAAACCGTTCGCCACCGAAGCGGCCGTGGCGGAGCTGAAGGCGATGAGCGCAGCCACCGTGGACCGCTACCTCAAACCCGCCCGAGACCGGATGCGCATCAAGGGCATCTCGACGACGAAACCCTCACCGCTGCTGCGTAATTCGATCGCCATCCGCACCTGCGCTGATGAGGCGCCTGATGCCCCGGGGGTGATCGAGGCCGACACCGTGGCGCACTGCGGCCCGACGTTGATCGGCGAATTCGCCCGCACCCTGACGATGACCGACCTGGTGACCGGCTGGACCGAGAACTGCTCGATCCGCAACAACGCCTCCAAGTGGATCCTCGAGGGCATCGAGGAACTGCAGGAGCGCTTCCCGTTCGATCTGGTGATTTTCGATTCGGACTGCGGGTCTGAGTTCATCAATCACGAAGTCGCCGACTGGCTGCAGGACCGCGACATCGCCCAGACTCGATCGCGGCCGTACCAGAAGAACGACCAGGCCCACGTCGAGTCCAAGAACAACCATGTGGTGCGCAAACACGCGTTCTACTGGCGCTATGACACCCCGGCGGAGCTGGAACTGCTCAACCGGCTGTGGCCGATGGTGTCGCTGCGCCTGAACTTCTTCACCCCGACGAAAAAGCCCGTCGGCTACACCACCACCGCCAACGGCCGCCGCAAGCGCATCTACGACAAGCCAGCCACCCCGTGGCAGCGCCTGCAGGCATCGGAACATATTGATACACAACAACTCTCGAACGTGGCCGCGCGAATCGAAGGCATCAACCCGGCCGATCTGACCCGACAGATCAACACCATCCAAATGCAACTGCTGGACCTGGCCAAGGCCAAGACCGAGGCCCTCGCCGCCGCACGCCACACCGACCTGCAAGCATTGGACCCGTCAATCAACCGATTGGCCAAGGCGAAGTAACGCAAGCCCTCCACGCGCTCACCATGCGTGAGGCACCAGCTCACCCTTCGCGCTCACATTTACGTGAGGCACCTCGGATGCGGGAAGTGTTCACTGCCGCAGCCCGGATGAGCGGCCCGGTGATGTTGACTAGGATCGGGGCGCAAGCAGGCGACACGGAGGTCGAGCGCCATTTCTCCCACCCGAACCACCCCAGAGGTCGAAGCCGACACACCGGCCACCGCCACCACCCGACCGCTGTACTTGGGCACTGGGCACGACGTGCGCTTCGCAGCCGACGCTCTCATCGACGATGTCGACCGGCCGTGGTCGGCGTCGGTGCCCGCCGAGGATCCCGAGTCGCCGGACTTCTCCCCTCAGCGTCACTGGGCCTCGGTGCTTCTCGGCGCGCTGGGAATCCTGGTCCTGGCCGCGTTGGTCGCCGCCGTGATCACCGTCGCGCACAATTCGTCGGAGCCCGCCGAGGATGCTCCCCCGCCGGCGCCGCCCTCGACGTCGGCAGTCGCTGTCACGCCGGAACCGTCGTCGGCCCTCGCACCTCCGCCGGTAGCCCCCGCTCGCACCACACCGCCGGCCTTCGCCAGTGTCACAGCGACGGCCTCCACCGTGGTCGCCCCGCCGCCGCCGGCCGTACAGCCGGGTGCACCGCAGCCCAATCCTGGTGTGCGCCGGCGGCTGCACGACCTGTTCCCGCGGCTGTTCCCGAATCGCTAGCCGACTCCCTGGGCTACCCGGTGATCCACCATCTCACCAGTCCGCTGCGCAAGGCAGCAGCGGCCGCCGCCCGGCCCGATCACCTCCATCTGCGGGCCGGCACGGGATTTCGCCGCATCACCGAGGAACCGACGGCGCAGATACTGACCCGCCTGGCGGCCGGGCTCCGAGGTCTCAGCGCCGCCGGGCGGTGAGAACCAGGTACTCCCACTGCATGGTCGGCGAATCGGCCAGTGCACGGTCACCGAGCGCGGCCAGTTCCGCGTCTAGTGCGGCGGCGTTCTCGTCATCGATGGACTGGTAAGCCGAGACTATCGGACCGTAGTTGGCCTTGAAGTAGTCCCGGAACGCCGCGCCGTCGCTGAATCTGCCGACCGCCAGCGCACCGCGCCGGCGGCCGATGCCGTCCACCCGGTCACCGAACAACGTGCGGACGTGGGCCTCGTCGCCCCACAGCGGTGCCGGCTGCACCCCGGGCGGCGGAGCAGGCAGGTACGGCTTCATCGTCGCGAACATCTGCCCGATGAATCCGCTCGGAGTCCAGCTGAGCACCGCGACGGTTCCTCCCGGGCGGCACACGCGGATCAGTTCGTCGGCCGCCCGCTGATGATGCGGGGCGAACATGACGCCGATACTGGAGATGACCGCGTCGAACTCGCCGTCGGCGAACGGCAGCGCTTCGGCGTTGGCTTCGCGGAACTCCACATCCGCGCCGCGGGCAGCCGCTGCCGCCCGCCCGTGCTCCAACAGCTCGGGGCATAGATCACTTGCGATGACGCGGGCTCCGAGGGCGGCGGCGGCGAATGCCGCGCTACCGGTGCCGGCTGCGACGTCGAGCACCCGGTCACCGGACTGGATTCCGGCTGCCGCAACGAGTTCCGATCCCAGCGGAAGGACCAGGTCGTCGGCGACGGCGCGGTAGTCACCCAGCGCCCACACCGCGCGGTGTTTGGCTTCCAGTTCTCGGTCGATGATGGTTGCACTCATGTCTGTTCTCCTCTCGAAGTGCTGATGCCAGCCTGCGCCGAAGGGCGAACCGATTCCAGTGCGCGATCTGAACCAGCAGCGGTACAGGATGTGTACCGGCCGGGGCGATCGCCCGACGACGGCGTGGTTCCAATCGCACTCGCGCTCCGCGATGCGCGATGCGCGATGCGCGATGCGCGATGCGCGGACCATGTCATCAATCATGTTGTCTCGCAAGTTCTTCCGTACAGCTGGCGCCGACGAGAGCCAGTTCCTCTCACGTCGGAGGAAACCGGTCGTTGCGCACCATGACACCTGGAGCCGAGTATCGATTGGGTGCAACGACATCTCGAAACACCCTTCGAAGGACGACCCGATCGGATGGCCGAAGCCGACCGCAGGCCCGGGGTGGCTGCATGCGGCCCTGGCCGCTGCGGCGACCGCCGGACTGCTGCGCGTCGGCTATCCCCGCCTGGGTGATGCAGCGGTACAGGATCTGTACTAGCCACCGCGGCTTTCCTGACGTGTACTGAAAGGCATCGAGGAAAGGAGCGGTCGATGGCGACCTATGGACAATTCTGCCCGGTCGCCAAGGCGATGGAACTGCTCGACGAACGCTGGACGATGCTGGTGGTACGCGAATTGCTGCAGGGCAGCGCACATTTCAACGATCTGCACCGAGGTGTACCCAAGATGTCGCCGGCGTTGCTGTCCAAGCGCTTGAAGTCGCTGACGCATGCGGGCCTTGTCAAGCGCACCGAGATCGACGGGCGTAGCAGCTACTCGCTGACCGAGTCCGGGCAGGAGTTGTCCGGTGTGGTGGACGCGTTGGGGGCCTGGGGCGTGCGGTGGATCGGCAACCTCGGTGACGAAGACCTGGATCCGCATCTGCTGATGTGGGACATCCAGCGCAACATCCCGATCGACAGCTGGCCGCGGGCGCGGA
Source organism: Candidatus Mycolicibacterium alkanivorans (assembly GCF_022760805.1). Lineage (NCBI taxonomy): Bacteria > Bacillati > Actinomycetota > Actinomycetes > Mycobacteriales > Mycobacteriaceae > Mycobacterium > Candidatus Mycolicibacterium alkanivorans. The sequence continues at coordinate 3,676,207 of NZ_JAIVFL010000001.1, forward strand.
CCACGGTGGCCTTCGAATTGGGCGGAGTGGCGCCGAAGGCGTCCCGTTGGTGGCTGGTGGTCTCCGAGGGCCGCGCCGACATCTGCGATGTTGACCCAGGCTACGACGTCGCCGCCACGGTCGCGACGAGCCTTCGCACACTGACCCTGATCTGGCGTGGCGACGTGTCGTGGTCGCGGGCGCTGCTCGACCGCAGCGCCGCGGTGTCGGGCACCACCGAGGCCCGAAAGGCGTTGCCGCACTGGATCGGACAGTCCAAGCTTGCCGCGATACCGCGCCCGGTGTGAGTCAGTCCTTCCGACAGGACTCCGCGCCGTTGATGACGCCGTTGCGGTAGTGCCGGATCCGTTCGAACCCAGCGCCCTGACGCTCGACGTCGCCGTCGCCGTCGCCCACAGAACACCAGCAGCGCGGTGATGGCCTCGTCGAGATCTCCCGGCGAGCTGCGGAAGCTGCTGGTGTCGGCGCGTTTGCCCAGCACCACGCTGGCCGTGTACGCGCCGGCGAAGCAGCCGCCGCGCAGTGATTGGGTCTTGTCGTCGGACTGGTCATCGGCCCGGGTCATGGCCGCCAGGGCGTACTGGGTAGCCAGCAGGGTGGCCACGGGGAAGTCGTCGCCCTGGCGGCACGCGGTGGGCATCGCGTCGACGTTGTCCCACCCGATGTAGTCGTCGGGCACACAGTCCAGGATGCCGGCGAGCGCAGTGTTGAGTTCGGCGGAGTTGGCCTTGAAGACGCCTTTGGCCTGGGCGTGTTTGACCCAGGCGCCGGCGAAGCAGTCGGCCTGTCGGTCCTTGGTCACGGTGCGGGCGGTGAAGTTCGAGCGAGCCTGCACCGCGTGCCCCCACTCGTGAGCCAGGACGATCGGGATGACGAAATCGCCGAATTTGGAAGAAACCGCCCTCCGCGGGTTTGTAGTCGCTGCCATAGAGCTTGGGGAACTTACTCGGCCCAGTACTTCTGCAGGTCGGCGATTGCCGAAATCGCGATCTTGTTCACCGGAGTCGAGGCGTCTCCCTGCCGAAGCGGGCGCACCTCGACCGCCCGGTGCTTCCAAGTCGAGGATCACCATCGTGATGCCCTGGTGCTTGGGGGCATTGAATTCGGTGCGCACGGTGGGCCAGCCCGCGCTTGCAGTAGTGCGCACCGCTCGTCCACACCTTCTGCCCGGTGATTTTCCAGCCACCGTCGACCCGGGTGGCGCGGGTCGTGGCTCGATCGCGCCCGCGGCGCGGCCCCACGGCTTGGGCCAGTGCGGCATGATGTGCCCCGTGGGGATCAGCTTGTCGACCTCAGCCGTCTCGTCGAGCTTGGCGAGTTCGGTTGCGTCCAAACGGATTGCTCACGCAGCGCATCTGCGTCGACCGGTAGCGACGTTACCGCTCGTCATCAGGCGGTAACGAATGCTAAGCGCCACCCGGCGGTAGGTTGACCGCATGGCCCGAACCAGCACCGGTCTTCGGATGGGCGCCGGCGTCGCCGCGGCCGCGGCGGCGCTCGGTGTGGCCCAGCTGCTTGCGGTCTTCTTCTCCCCTGCCGCCGACGCGCGCACAGCGGTCGGAACCGCGGTGATCAACCTGACGCCGGGTCCGGTCAAGGAGTGGGCGATCCAGACCTTCGGCACCGCCGACAAGTTGTTCTTGTCGGTGATGGTGATCGTGATGATCGGGGTGTTGGCCGCCGTTGCCGCGCTCGGGGAGCGCTCCCGCATCCCGACGGGCACGCTGGCGATCCTGGCCGGCGCGGTCGCCGGCAGTGCCGCGGTGCTGGCGCTTCCGGGGGCTCGGCCGGTCGACATCATCCCCACCCTCATCGGCGCGGTCTGCGGGATTGCGGTGCTGCGGCTGCTGACGTCCGGACGGATCGCTGAGGGCCGCGCGACGGCCTCGATGGAGGCCGCCGGGGTCGATCCCGGCCGGCGCCTGTCACTGGTGACCCTCGGCTTCGCCGGAGTCGGTCTGCTCAGTGGTGTCGGCGGCGCGGTGATCGGCCGAGGGCTGCGCTCGGTCTCCGGTGACCGCGACAGCTTCGCGCTGCCCGCGGTGAAGTCGCCGGCCCCGCCGATCCCCGCCGACGTTCAGCCGCAGGGCGTACAGCTGCCGAACTTCATCACCAGCAACGCCGACTTCTACCGGATCGACACCGCGCTGAGGGTTCCCCAGCTGTCGCGAGCAGACTGGCGGCTGCGTATCCACGGCATGGTCGACCGTGAGGTGACTTACACCTTCGAGGACCTGCGGAAGTTCGAGCCCATCGAGAAGGTGGTCACGCTGACCTGCGTGTCCAACCCCGTAGGTGGCGACCTGATATCCAATGCCACCTGGACCGGCTATCGGGTGCGAGACCTGCTGCGCGACAGTGGAATTCACGCGGACGCCGACATGGTGCTGTCGACCTCCATCGACGGGTTCACGGCCGGCACCCCGGTCGAGGCGCTGTCCGACGGGCGCGACTCGATGCTGGCGATCGGGATGAACGGTGTGCCGCTGCCGGTCGAACACGGCTATCCGGCTCGACTGGTGGTGCCCGGCTTGTACGGCTTCGTCTCGGCCACCAAGTGGGTCACCGATCTGGAGTTGACCCGCTTCGACCGGACCCAGGCGTACTGGACCAAGCTCGGCTGGTCCGAGCGTGCCCCGATCAAGACCGAGTCGCGCATCGACGTGCCCCGCGACGGCCAGAAGGTGCCGGTCGGGCCGGTCACCTTCGGCGGGGTCGCCTGGGCGCAGAGCCGCGGGATCCAGTCCGTCCAGGTCCGCATCGACGACGGGCCGTGGCAGTTCGCCCGCCTTGGTGCGTCGTATTCGAACGACACCTGGCGGCTGTGGAGCTTCCCGTGGCAGGCCACTGCCCCCGGGACACACACCATCACCGCCCGCGCCACCGACAACACCGGCGCGACGCAGACCCAGGATCAGGCCACCCCGGCTCCGGACGGGGCGACGGGATGGCCGTCGGTCTCCTTCGAAGTGCGCTGAGGGTAAAGATCCACCGCCCCGCCGAGGTCGGCACCATTGCCTCCGTTACGGGCCCTCTACGAGCGCGCCGGCGTCTAGACCCGCGCGAATTCGGCCTTGCCGCGCTCGAATTCGGCCAGCATCTCAGCAGTCAACGTCGGCCTGATCTCACCGATCGCGTCGAGATAGTCCGCGGTGGTGGCGGGCTCGCCGCGGCCGTCACGCATCTCACGCTCGAAGGCCGCCTGGGCTCCCTTGCGGGCGGCGAACTCGATGTCGGCCGGTGTGAAGAACTCCGAGGCCGAGACCAGCCGGTCGACGTCGACGTGCACGCAGGCCTTGCCGAGGTAGCGCTGCCACACCGCCCGGCGGGCCGGCTGATCGGGCGGCCCGATCGGGATCACGTAGTCGAACCGGCCCGGCCGGAGGAACGCCGAGTCCAGCGAGTGCACGGCGTTGGTGGCGCACACCAGCAGCCGGCTGTCCTTCTGCCGAAACGCCGGAATCAGCTTCAGCAGCTCGTTGGTCACACCCAGCCCTGCGGTCGAGGCTCCGGTCCGCGCGGTGGCGATCTCCTCGACCTCGTCGATGAAGAGGACCAGCTCGTCGAGCTCGGCCAGTTCGGCGAACGCCTCGCGCAACGAAGCGGCAAGGCCGCCGTTGCCGGTGGCCGCCAGCCGGGACGGGAACAGCTCCACAAACGGCCAGCCCAGCCGCGACGCGATCGCCTTGGCAAAGCTGGTCTTCCCGGTGCCGGGCGGGCCGAACAGGATCACCGCCTTCGGGGGCTGGACGCCGTAGCGTTCGGCGATCTCCGGATGAGCCAGCGGGTCGACGATGCGGCGTTCGATGATCTGCTTTTCCTGCTCCATGCCGGCCATGTCGTCGAACAGGCCGGGTGGCAGCAGGCGGCCGCCGAGCTCGTCGAGCAGGTTGGCCTGATCCAGGCCCATGTGCTCGAGCATCTCGAAATAGACCAGTCCCTCCCGGCGGGCGTAACCGGAATTCTCCATCGCCGCCGCGCCGGTGGCGCCCTCGGGCAGCACCGCGCAGATCCGGCGCACCCCCTGCGAGCGCAGCCGCCGCTCGAGGTCACTGAGCAGTGCGCTGCCGATGCCGCGGTGCCGCCACCGCGAGCTCAGCGCCACCAGCTGGATCCACGCGCGCTCGCCCTGCGTCTGTGCCACCGCCATGCCGACCACCTCGTCGCCGACCTCGGCGACCACCGCGGGCTGTCCGGCACGGGCGGCGGCCATCACCTCGGCGACGGTGAACACCGGCTCACCCGAGCCGGGTGTGCGGCTCTGATCCCAGACCTGAATGGCCTGATCCAGGTCTTCGTCGTGGTAGTCGCGCAGGCGCCACGGTGGCATGCCCCACCTCCTCGAGAGTTTCGTCGAGGGTGACCGACGCCGACCGTCCCGGCATCCCCCATCCGGGTGGGCGCCCGGGTGAGAAAACGGACCGGCTTTCGGCCCTAATGTCCGGACCGGTCGAATGCGCGGGTGAAAGGATCGCGGCACGGGCTGATATTGCAGCCTCACCAATGGGAGAAACCACCGTGTCTTCACCGACCGCCGCGCCGTCGGAACCCCTTGAGGAGACGAGAGGCGACGTCACCTTCGTCCGCACCGACAAGGACCTGCCGCCGGTGGCGATCATCGACCACACGCCGATCACCACCCGGCACAAGCTGATCTTCGGCGCCGTCGCCGTCCTCGGTGCGATCGCGTGGGCGATCATCGCGTTCTTCCGCGGCGAGACGGTCAACGCGGTGTGGTTCGTCATCGCAGCGATCTGCACCTACGTCATCGGCTACCGGTTCTACGCCCGGCTGATCGAGATGAAGATCGCGTGCCCGCGTGACGACCACGCGACACCCGCGGAGGTCATGGAAAACGGCACCGACTACATGCCGACCGACCGGCGGGTGCTCTTCGGCCACCACTTCGCCGCCATCGCCGGAGCGGGGCCGTTGGTCGGTCCGGTGCTGGCCACCCAGATGGGGTATCTGCCCGGCACCATCTGGATCATCTTCGGCGCGGTCTTCGCCGGCTGCGTACAGGACTATCTGGTGCTGTCGATCTCGAGCCGGCGGCGCGGTCGCTCGCTGGGGCAGATGGCACGCGACGAACTCGGCGCCGTCGGTGGCGCAGCGGCCATCATCGGCGTCCTGGTCATCATGGTCATCCTGCTGGCGGTGCTGGCGCTGGTGGTGGTCAACGCGCTGGCCGAAAGTCCCTGGGGCGTCTTCTCGATCGCGACGACGATCCCGATCGCCATCTTCATGGGCCTGTACCTCCGGTTCTTCCGCCCCGGCCGGGTCTCGGAAATCTCACTCATCGGCGTCGTGCTGCTGCTGCTCGCGGTCGTCGCTGGCGGGTGGGTGGCCGGAACCGACTGGGGCACAGAGTGGTTCACACTCTCGAAGGTGACGCTGTCGTGGTGCATCATCATCTACGGCCTGGCGGCCTCGGTGCTGCCGGTGTGGTTCCTGCTGGCGCCGCGCGACTATCTGTCGACGTTCATGAAGGTCGGCACCATCGCGCTGCTGGCGGTGGGCATCGTGCTGGCCCGCCCGGTGATGGAGGCCCCGGCGATCTCACAGTTCGCCACGAGCGGGGCCGGGCCGGTGTTCGCCGGCTCGCTGTTCCCGTTCCTGTTCATCACGATCGCCTGCGGTGCGCTGTCGGGCTTCCATTCGCTGATCTCCTCGGGCACCACGCCCAAGCTGCTGGAGAAGGAAAGCCAGATGCGGCTGATCGGCTACGGCGGCATGCTCACCGAGTCGTTCGTGGCGATCATGGCGTTGATCACCGCCTCGATCCTCAACCAGCACTTGTACTTTGCGATCAACGCGCCGTCGGCGGCGACAGGCGCAACTGCGGAGACCGCCGCCAAGTACCTCAACGGCCTCGGGCTGGCCGGCGCGCCGATCACTCCCGGGCAGATCACCGACGCCGCCGAGAGCATGGGCGAGGAATCGATCATCTCCCGCACCGGCGGCGCGCCGACGCTGGCGTTCGGGATGGCCGAGGTTCTGCACCAGGTGTTCGGCGGAAGCGCGCTCAAGGCGTTCTGGTATCACTTCGCGATCATGTTCGAGGCGCTGTTCATCCTCACCACCGTCGACGCCGGAACCCGGGTGGCGCGGTTCATGCTGTCCGACGGACTGGCCAATCTCGGCGGCCCACTGCGGCGGCTGCACAACCCGAGCTGGCGGGTCGGCGCCTGGGTGTGCAGCATCATCGTCGTCGCCGCGTGGGGGTCCATCCTGCTGATGGGCGTGACCGATCCGCTGGGTGGAATCAACACGCTGTTCCCGCTTTTCGGCATCGCCAACCAGCTGCTGGCCGCGATCGCACTGACGGTGGTGACCGTGGTGGTGATCAAGAAGGGCCTGCTGAAATGGGCTTCGATTCCCGGTGTACCGCTGCTGTGGGACCTCGTCGTGACGTTGACCGCGTCCTGGCAGAAGATCTTCTCCGGCGATCCCAAGCTGGGCTACTGGACGCAGCACTTCCAGTACCGCGCCGCCCAGGAGGCTGGCAAGACGGCGTTCGGGTCGGCCAAGAGCGCCAACCAGCTTCACGAGGTGGTTCGCAACACCTTCATCCAGGGCACACTGTCGATCGTGTTCGCGGTCGTGGTGATCATCGTGGTCGCGGCCGGCGTGGTCATGGCCGTGCGCTCGATCCGCGGTGGTGGACGTCCGCTCGCCGAGGAAACCCCGGTACCGTCGAAGATCTTCGGGCCGTCGAGTCTGTTCGCCACCCCAGTCGAGAAGGAGGTGCAGAAGCAATGGGACGCGCTTCCCGCGCCGCACGCCAAATCCGTTGGTACATCAGCGCATTGATGGGTGACAGCCGCTACCGGCGCTACGTCGAGCACCGCCTCCGCACCCACCCCGGCGAACCGGTGCTCAGCGAGGCCGAGTACTGGCGGATGCGCCATCACGCCACCGACACCAGCCCGACGGCGCGCTGCTGCTAGCCGGTCAGTGTGGCGATCCCCGCTTGCTGCCGCCGACGGGCGCTCGGTGCTCGGCGCCGTCGCCGCCGAGGAAGCCGCTCTCTTGGATGCACCGGTAGACGCCGCCGACAGGACAACGGTGTTGTTGATGTTGATCCCGGGGCCCTGTGTTTGATGACGGCTCCGGTAGCCACCCGGCGGGGGTCCCGCCGGCGCAACGAAGTCGTGGTAGGTGTCGCCGCGGATTAGTGGCAAGCTGAGCCGGTGGCTAAACCTCCGGACGATCTGACCCCGCACTTCGAGGACGTACAGGCGCATTACGACCTGTCCGACGACTTCTTCCGGCTGTTCTTGGATCCGACCCAGACCTATAGCTGTGCGTACTTCGAGCGCGATGACATGACGCTGGAGGAGGCGCAGCTCGCCAAGATCGACCTGGCGCTGGGCAAGCTGGGCCTGCGGCCCGGGATGACGCTGCTCGACGTGGGCTGCGGCTGGGGCGCGACGATGTTGCGCGCGCTGGAGCGCTACGACGCCAACGTCGTCGGGCTGACTCTGAGCAAGAACCAGGCCGGCCACGTCCAGCAGCTGTTCGACGCCGCCGGCGGTGCCCGCTCCAAACGCGTTCTCCTGGAGGGCTGGGAGCAGTTCGGCGAGCCCGTCGACCGCATCGTGTCCATCGGCGCGTTCGAGCATTTCGGGCACGAGCGTTACGACGCGTTCTTCGCCTGGGCCTACCGGGCGCTGCCGGCCGACGGTGTCATGCTGCTGCACACCATCACAGGCCTACACCCGAACGAGACGGCCGCACGCGGCTTGCCGCTGACGTTCGAGTTCGCCCGCTTCATCAAATTCATGGTGACCGAAATCTTCCCCGGCGGCCGGCTGCCGTCGATCCCGATGGTGGAAGACCGTGCCACCGCAGCAGGTTTCGAGGTGACGCGCGTCCAGTCCCTGCAGCCGCACTACGTCCGCACCCTCGACCTGTGGGCCGCCGCGCTGGAAGCCCGCCGCGACGAGGCGATCGCGATCCAGTCCGAAGAGGTCTACGACCGGTACATGAAGTACCTCACCGGCTGCGCGAAGATGTTCCGCATCGGCTACATCGACGTCGATCAGTTCACCCTCGAGAAGGCGCGGTAACACCGGGCGCCGACGGATGATCCGGGCTACGGCGTGCCCGGATCTGCTGTCGGGGTGGCGGCGGGGGCAGCCGGGACGGCGGGCACGGCCGCCGAGGATCCCACAGGTCGGATGGGGCCGCCGATTGGCCGGGTCCCGCGGTGGCTGTCATCGGCCGCTGCGCCAGCAGCAGCAACGCATCGCTCATCGACACGTCGTGGTTACCGATCGCATGCAGAACCTCGCGCAGATACCCCAGGCTGCGGGGTGGCGGCGGGGCGTCGGTGGTACCCGCGGGCAGGTTGTCCGGGCTGGGCAGATGCGGCACACCGTCGGCCAGTGGTGACGGTGTCGCCGAGACGGGCGCAGCGGCGGCGTCGGTGGGGGCCCCCACCGGTGCCGGCGGCGGCGCCGGGGCCGGATCCGCGGGGTCGGCCAGCGCTGCCGGCGCGCTGAGGACGGCCGCCGAGACGCCCAGCGCCGCCAGCCCCAGGCAGGCGCGGCGCAGCAGTTTGCCGGTGTGGACTGCCCTGTTCGTCGTGATCGTCACCGTCGTGTCCTCCGCGGTTGTTTCCCGATGCGGTGACCGCCGAGATCGGCAGGTCAACGCCCCATACCGATGATTCTCATGATCGATCCATTTTGTTACACTCGCGGTCGTTGGCAATTTCGTCGCGTTCACCACGGCCGTCAGCTTCATCTTCACCTGGCTGTCGAACAACACCACCGCGAGCCTATTGCTGGCCAGTTGTGGATGCTGATCGCGCTGGCGCTGATGTGGCTGACCCGTGGTCGGTGGAGCTATCCGCGCTACCGACACGAGGCCGAGGCCCTGGACATCGGGGACGCTACGACGCCGAAAGTCGCCCCAGCGTGACGACAGGCGCACTGCGTCACGCTGGGGTGACGCTCGCGGGGGTCATCGCGGCGGCGACTGTGGTCGGGGCGCCTACGGCCGGCGCCAGCCCGGTGCCGCCGGTGAGCCCGCAGGCCGCGGCGGCCGGCTTAGTGGACGTGCGCGCGGTGGTGCCGGACGCCATCGTCGACATGCGCTATGCCACGGCCGACAACTTCACCGGCGTGCAGCTCTACCCGTCCGGCGCCCGCTGCCTGGTGCACGAGTCGATGGCGCCGGGGCTCGCCGCCGCCGCCGAGACGCTGCGGGCATCCGGCGACGTTCTGGTCTTCTGGGATTGCTACCGCCCGCATGACGTTCAGGTGCGGATGTTCGATGTGGTGCCCAACCCGGCGTGGGTCGCCAAGCCGGGACCGTACGCCCGCAGCCACGAGGCGGGCCGCTCGGTGGACGTCACGCTCGCCGATCGGGGGCACCTCATGGACATGGGGACCGGGTTCGACGATTTCACCGCACGCGCCCCGGCCTATGCCACCGACGGTGTCGGCGCGGCGGCCCAGGCCAATAGGGCGAAACTGCGCTCGGCGATGCAGGCGGGCGGGCTGGCGCCCTACTCCGGGGAGTGGTGGCATTTCGACGGTCCGGGCGCCGGTGTGCAGCGCCCCATCCTGGACGTGCCCGTCGATTGAGCGCCGCTCAGCGGACGATGTCGACGGCCGTCCGGCGGAATGTGGCCAGCAGGCCCTGCTCGCGTTCGACACCCTCCTCGACCGCGTCGAGCAGTGCGTGCGCGAGCCGGTCGACATCGGCGCCCGCTGCCATGGCTGCCCTCAGCTGACAGCGGCCCGACCGGCTTCGAGGCGGGCGACCGGTAGCCGAAACGGGGAACAGGACACGTAGTCCAGCCCCGTCCTGTGGAAGAAGTGGATGGATTCGGGGTCACCGCCGTGCTCCCCGCAGACCCCGAGCTTGAGTCCGGGCTTCGTCGTTCGGCCCTCCTTGGCCGCGATCTCCACCAGCCGCCCGACGCCGTCGGCGTCGATGGTCTCGAACGGCGAGATGGTGAAGACGCCCTTCTCCAGGTATGCCGCGAACACCGTGGACTCGACGTCGTCACGCGAGAACCCCCAGGTCGTCTGGGTCAGGTCGTTGGTGCCGAAGGAGAAGAAGTCCGCGGCCTCCGCAATTCGGTGCGCGGTGAGCGCGGCGCGCGGCAGCTCGATCATCGTTCCGATCGGCACCGTCAGCGTCACCCCCCTCTCGGCGGCGACGTCGGCGAGGATCTGCTCGGTCTCGTCGCGGACCAGAAGCAGCTCCATGATCGAACCCACCAGCGGCACCATGATTTCGACTTTCGGATCCTTGCCCGCGGCGATCTGATCGGCCATCGCCTCGCCGATGGCGCGGACCTGCAGCGCGAACAACCCGGGGGTCAGCAACCCGAGGCGTACGCCGCGCAAACCCAGCATCGGGTTCGATTCGTGCAGCCGCTGCACCGCGGCCAGCAGTTTGCGGTCGACATCCAGCTGCTCACCGGTCTCACCCCTGGCCTCGGCGAGGGCGACCTTCACCGCGAGTTCGGTGCGGTCCGGCAAGAACTCGTGCAGCGGCGGATCCAGCAGCCGGATGTTTACCGGCAGTCCGTCCATCGCGTCGAGCAACTCCGCGAAGTCTCCGCGCTGCAGGGGTAACAACGCCGCCAACGCGGCGTCGCGTTCCTCGGTATTACCGGCGAGGATGACCCGTTCGATCAAGACCCGACGATCGCCGAGGAACATGTGCTCGGTGCGACACAAGCCGATGCCCTGCGCGCCAAGGGATCTCGCGCGGACAGCGTCCTCGGTGGTGTCGGCGTTCGCGCGGATCGCCAAGCGACGGCGAATGTCTGCATGCGTCAGCAACCGGTCGACTGCCTTGACCAGCGCGGTGGTCTCGTCGTCGGCACCCTTCAGGGCTGACGCCAGGCCGGCCTCGATGTAGGTCTCCACCGGAGACGGCACGACCGGCATCGGCCCGAGGAAGATCTCGCCGGTGGACCCGTCGATGCTGATCTCATCGCCCTCCTCGATCAGCACCGTGCCGACCCGTGCGGTTCGCGTCGAGGCGTCGACATCGAGCTCTTCGGCGCCACAGACACACGTCTTGCCCATGCCGCGGGCGACAACAGCCGCGTGGGAGGTCTTTCCGCCCCGCGCCGTCAGGATCCCGCTCGCGGCGATCATGCCCTCGAGGTCGTCGGGGTTGGTTTCCCTGCGGACCAAGACCACCTGCTCGCCACGGTCGGCCCACGCCTTGGCGGTGGGCGAATCGAACACCGCGCGGCCCACTGCTGCGCCCGGCGAGGCGGCCATCCCCGTCGTCAACAACTCACGGGGAGCGGACCGATCGAAATGCGGGAACATCAGCAATGCCAGCTGCGAACCGGAGACTCTAGACAGCGCCTCGTCCATCGTGATCAGGTTCTCGTCGACCAACTGCGCAGCGATCCGGAACGCCGCCGCCGCCGTGCGCTTCCCGACCCGGGTCTGCAGCATCCACAACTTGCCGCGCTCGATGGTGAACTCAATATCGCACAGGTCCCGGTAGTGCGTCTCCAGCCGGCGCATCACCTTGATCAGCTGCTTGTGCGACGACGGGTCCAGCGCCTTCAGATCGTCCAACGACAAGGTGTTGCGGATCCCGGCGACGACGTCCTCGCCCTGCGCGTTGGACAGGTAGTCCCCGTACGCACCGGGCCGCCCGGACGCCGGGTCGCGGGTGAACGCCACGCCGGTGCCACTGGTCTGGCCCAGGTTGCCGAACACCATCGTGCAGACGTTGACGGCGGTACCCAGGTGCTGCGGGATCCGCTCCCGCCGTCGGTACAAGCGCGCCCGATCGGTGTTCCAGGAGTCGAAGACGGCGTTGATCGCCATGTCGAGCTGCTCCCGCGGATGCTGCGGGAACTCCTGACCGGAGTGCTCGCGCACCGCGTCCTTGAATGTGGCGACCAGCGCCTGCAGATCGTCGACATCGAGGTCGACGTCGCTGGACACACCCTTGGTCGACTTGGCCTTGTCCAACATGTCGGAGAACACCTCGCCGGGTATCTCCAACACCGTCTTGCCGAACATCTGCAGCAGTCGCCGGTAGGAATCCCAGGCGAAGCGTTCGTCGCCGGATTCCTCGGCCAACCCCTTCACGCTGGCATCGTTGAGCCCGATATTCAGCACTGTCTCCATCATCCCGGGCATCGAGAAGGCGGCACCGGAACGAACACTCACCAGCAGCGGGTCGTGGCGGTCACCGAGTCGGCGGCCGAGGGTGTCCTCCAACTGACGCAATGCCGTGGTGACCTGCACTCGCAGCTCACCGGGTGCGCTGCCGTGCGCAAGGTACTCCCGGCACGCCTCGGTCGTGATGGTGAACCCGGGCGGCACCGGCAACCCGAGCTTGGTCATCTCGGCCAGGTTCGCGCCCTTGCCGCCCAGCAGGTCCTTCTGATCTTTGTCACCCTCGGTGAAGTCGAAGACGTACTTGGTCATCAGGTTTCTCCTTAACGGCCGATGTCGTCAACATTAAGCCGCGAGGCTTCCTGATTATTGCGCTTCGGCGAATGCCGGAAGCTAATGACGTTCTGGCAACTTTTCTTAGCGACGTATTAGCTCTGGAGGCTTGCAACCTTATTTTCGGCGCTTACCTTAGACCTCATGTTGCTCGACGTTCGATGGCTCCAATACCTGCTGAAGCGCACCGCGCACAAGTAGGGCTGTCCCGCGCCGGTCACCGGGTGGAGGGCCTGACGGTTCTTTGCTGCCAGGGCCGGGTGTCCCTGGTGGCAGGAGCTCACCGCCTCCGACATCTGCATGGTCGACGAGGACGCCCGCGTGGCGCGCAACCGAATTGGCCGAGCAGATCGGTTCGACCAACCTGGTGAGGGGTCCTGCCGGAAAGCCGGAAAGGACCTCTCCTTCGTGCCGCTACGGCCTGAGTGGGTGGTGGAGGTCCGTTATGACCGCGCCTCGCGGATCATCGCCAGCAATCGCTCCCTCGCGACCGCCGACGCAGGCAAAGCCCGTGCGGCGGCGATGCGTTCGATCGCTTCGAACTCTTCGGGAAACTGTCGTCAACCGAGCTTCTGCACATGTGTAATAGTGCTGTCTTGCCTGGTGAAACGAGTGGAGCTAAGGGGACTCGAACCCCTGACCCCCACACTGCCAGTGTGGTGCGCTACCAACTGCGCCATAGCCCCAAGTGTGCCCACCGAAGTTACACCACCGGAACGTTCGCCTCAAAATCGCTGGTCAGGGCGGACCCGCACGGGCCAGAACCACTGATACCGGCGTCACGCGACATATGTTCCGACCCCGCCACCGCAGCGCAGACCGGCCTAGGGCAGCTCGCCTGCAGCCTCCGGCCCCAACGGCCGGGCCGGGGTGTGCTCCAGTGGCGGGGCGTCCCGGGTTTCCGGCGCGAACGTCCACCCGATGGACGCCATCAGCAGGATCACCCCGCTGAGCCCGAACGCCCAGCCGAAGGACAGGTGCTGGGCAATTTGCCCGACACCGTAGGACCCGACGATCGACCCGAGATCCGACATCATCTGGAACGTCGCCACCGCCGTTCCACCGCGCGCCTTGCTGCCGATGATGTCGGCCACCGCGGCCTGCTGCGGCGAGGTGAACACACCCGTCGCCGCACCGGCCACCAACGCACCGACCAGAAAGAGCGGCAGCGACGGCGCCAACCCGACGATCGCCGTCGCCACCCCGGTAACCCCAAGCCCGAGGATCAGCAGCGGGCGGCGCCCGGTGCGATCCGACAGCCGGCCGGACGGGATCACCGCCGCTACGTTGCCCGCCGCGAACGTCGCTAGCGCCGCACCGGCCCAGCCGGCCCCGCGGTGGAAGACCTCGGTGATGAACAGCGGCACCAGCGCGATGCGCAGCCCGAACGCCGACCATCCGGTGGCGAAGTTCGACAACAGCGCCGCCCGGTAGGCCCGGTGTCGCAGCGCGACCCCGACGGTCACGGTCAGCTCGTCGACTGGGGCGGGCGCGGCCAGCTCGGAATGCCGCAGGCTGACGAACACCACCGCCGCCGCGATCAGCAGCGCCACCCCGTAGATGACGAACGGCGCGGACAGCCCCAGCCCGGCGGTCAGGCTGCCCACCACGGGCCCGGCGACCGAGCCGACCAGGAACGCACTGGAGAACAACCCGGCCACCCGGCCGCGGGCGTTGTGCGGGCTGACCCGAATCATCAGGCCCAGCGCGGAGACGAAGAACATCGTCGACCCGACGCCGCCGAGCGACCGGAACAACAACAACTGCCAGAAGGTGTGTGCGAACGCGCACGCCGCGGTGGACACCGCCACGATCAGCAGGCCGGCGACGTAGATGCGCCGCTCCCCCAGCTTCTGCACCAGCAGGCCCGACGCCGGGGCGAAGGCCAGCCGCATCAGGGCGAACGCGGTGATCACGAAGGTCGCTGCGCTGATGCTCACCCCGAAGTGCCGGGCGTACTGCGGCAACACCGGCGCGACCACCCCGTAGCCCAGGGCGATGACCGCGTTGGACGCGATCAGAACCCAGACCTCCCGCGGGAGCTTGGCCTGCGCCTCTTCCGAAGGACAGTCACCCTCCGCGACGGAACTCACGATATGACTGTATTCACCACTTCCCGCGCCGCTTCCTGCACCTCGGCCAGATGTTCAGGTCCCTTGAACGACTCGGCGTAGATCTTGTAGACGTCCTCGGTGCCCGACGGGCGCGCGGCGAACCAGCCGTCGGCGGTGGACACCTTCAGCCCGCCCAGCGGGGCGCCGTTGCCCGGCGCGGTGGTCAGCTTGGCGGTTATCGGCTCGCCGGCCAGCTCGGTGGCAGTCACCTGGTCCGGGGACAGCTTGGCCAGCCGCGCCTTCTGCTCCCGGTCGGCCGGGGCGTCGACGCGGGCATAGACCGGGGCGCCGTACGTCGCGGCCAGCTCGGCATACCGCTGCGACGGCGAGACGCCGGTGACCGCCTGGATCTCCGAGGCCAGCAGCGCGAGGATGATGCCATCCTTGTCGGTGGTCCACACCGAGCCGTCGCGACGCAAGAACGACGCACCCGCCGACTCCTCACCGCCGAAACCGATTGTACCGCTGATCAATCCGTCGACGAACCACTTGAATCCGACCGGCACCTCGATGAGCTTGCGGCCCAGCCCGGCCACCACCCGGTCGATGATCGAAGAGCTCACCGCGGTCTTGCCCACCGCCACGCTGGCCGGCCAGCCCGGCCGGTGCGAGAACAGGTAATCGATCGCGACGGCCAGATAGTGGTTGGGGTTCATCAGTCCACCGTCGGGGGTGACGACGCCGTGCCGGTCGGAGTCGGCGTCGTTTCCGGTGGCGATCTGATACGCGTCGCGGTTGGCGATCAGCGAGGCCATGGCATTCGGCGAGCTGCAGTCCATCCGGATCTTGCCGTCGGTGTCCAACGTCATGAACCGCCAGGTCGCGTCGACCAGCGGATTGACCACAGTGAGGTCGAGGTTGTGCCGTTCGGCGATCGCCCCCCAGTAGTCGACGCTGGCTCCGCCCAGCGGGTCGGCACCGATACGGATGCCTTCGGCGCGGATGGCGTGAAGGTCGACGACATTGGGCAGATCGGCGACATAGGCGTCAAGGTAGTCGTGGCGTTGCGCGCTCTGCAACGCCCGGGCCAACGGCACCCGCTTCACCTCGGCAAGCCCTCCGCGCAGAATCTCGTTGGCGCGCTTGGCGATTGCACCGGTGGCATCGGTGTCGGCCGGACCGCCGTTGGGCGGGTTGTACTTGAACCCGCCGTCGCGCGGCGGGTTGTGCGACGGCGTGACCACGATCCCGTCGGCCAGATCGCTGCTGCGGCCGCGGTTGTAGGTCAGGATGGCGTGGCTGACCGCCGGGGTCGGGGTGTAGCGGTCGGCCGAATCAATAACGGCGACAACGTCATTGGCGGCCAGTACCTCGAGTGCCGACACCCAGGCCGGCTCGGACAGTCCGTGGGTGTCGCGACCGATGAACAGCGGCCCGGTGGTGCCCTGCGCGGCGCGGTACTCGACGATCGCCTGCGCGGTGGCCAGGATGTGCGCCTCGTTGAACGCCGCGTCGAGGCTGGAGCCACGATGCCCCGACGTGCCGAATGCGACCTGTTGGTCGATGTTGTCGGGGTCGGGTTGCACCGTGTAGTACGCGGTGACGAGGTGGGGCAGATCGACGAGGTCTTCGGGAAGCGCCGGCTTGCCGGCGCGGGGGTTAGCCGCCATGGCGCCAATTCTGCCCCGCCGGGGGCGATACTTGCTCGCGGGTTCACTGACGGTTAAGGGGGTAGCCGGTGTTCGGCCATGACAACCGCGAACTGGCCGCGATCTTCGCCGGCGGCGCGTTGGGCACCGCCGCGCGGGCGGCGCTGGCGACGCTGGCCGTTCCGGACCCGGCGCGCTGGCCGTGGCCGACCTTCGTGGTCAACATCGTCGGCGCCTTCCTGCTCGGCTACTTCACCACCCGACTGCTCGAGCGGCTGCCGTTGTCCAGTTACCGCCGCCCACTGCTGGGCACCGGCCTGTGCGGAGGCTTGACGACGTTCTCCACCATGCAGGTCGAGACCGTGCGGATGATCGAACACCAGCACTACGGGCTGGCCGTCGGCTACACGCTGGCCAGCATCGCCGCGGGCCTGCTCGCGGTGTACGTGGCGACGGTCCTGGTGCGCCGGGTCAGGATCCGCGCGTGAACGTCGCGGTGTGGGCCGGTGTGCTGCTCATCGGCGGCCTGGGGTCGGTGGCACGGTTCATGGTCGACCGGGCGGTGGCGCGCCGGGTGGCGCGCCCGTTCCCGTTCGGCACCCTGACGGTCAACATCAGCGGGGCCGTGCTGCTCGGCTTCATCACCGGGCTCACGCTGAGCCACCAGGCCGCGCTGTTGGCCGGCACGGCGTTCGTCGGCGCCTACACCACGTTCTCCACCTGGATGCTGGAAACCCAGCGGCTCACCGAAGAGCGTCAGATCTGGCCTGCGGTGGCCAATCTCGTGGTCAGCGTGGCACTCGGCCTGCCCGCCGCGATGCTGGGCCAGTGGATTGCGGGCCAGCTGTGAACGACACCTACCTCAAGCTCACCACCTACTTCGGCGAGCGCCAACGCACCGGCTCCCGGTTCGTGGCCGAGGCCATGCTGGACCTCTACACCGAGCGTGCGGTGGCCAGCAGCGTGATGCTGCGCGGCATCGCCAGCTTCGGTCCGCGCCACATCGTGCGCAGCGATCAGTCGCTGACGCTGTCCGAGGACCCGCCGGTCGCGATCGCCGCGGTCGACAATGCCACGACCATCGGGAGTCTCGTCGGGGACGTCGTCGACATGATGCCCCGCGGCCTGATCACCCTGGAGCGCGCCCGGCTGTTCGGCGGTTACCTGGGCGCCGCGGCCCTGCCCGACGGCGGCGACGCGGTCAAGCTGACCCTCTTCATCGGCCGGCGACGGCGAGTGGACGGCAGGCCCGCCTACTACGCGGTCTGCGATCTGCTGCACCGGCACGGGTTCGCCGGGGCGACGGTGTTCCTCGGGGTGGACGGCACGGCGCACGGCGAGCGCCGCCGGGCCCGGTTCTTCAGCAACAACGTCGACGTCCCGATCATGCTCATCGCAGTCGGTAGCGCAGAGCAGGTTCGGCGGGCCCTCCCCGAACTCGAGGCGGTGCTGTACCAGCCGTTGGTGACGGTGGAGCGGGTCCAGGTGTGCAAACGCGACGGCCTTCGACTCACGCGCCCACCGGCGCTGCCAGCCGTCGACGCGCACGGCCGCGAATTGCGCCAGAAGCTGATGATCCACACCTCCGAAGCCACCCGCCACGGCGGCGCACCGATCCACCGCGCACTGGTCCGCAGGTTGTGGGAATCGCAAATCGTCAGCGGCGCAACGGTTCTGCGCGGAATCTGGGGCTTCTACGGCGACCATGAACCGCACGGCGACAAGCTGATCCAGTACGGCCGTCAGGTACCTGTGACGACCATCGTCGTCGACACCCCCGAGGTGATCGCCGCGTGCTTCGACATCGTCGACGAGCTGACGAACACCCATGGGCTGGTCACGTCGGAGATGGTGCCCGCACTGTTGATGCTCGACGGCGGCCAGCGCCGCGGAACGACGGACCTGGCCGACTACAGCTTCTGAGGCCTCAGCTGTCGGCCAGCACCGTCAGCAGGATCCGGCCGCGCAGCACCTGCAGGGTGGTCTCGCCGGGGCTGAGGTGCTCGCTGAGGTCACGCCCAGCGGCCAGCGCGATGAGCGTCTGCCGAAGCTGGTGGTCGTGACCGCCGTGCACGGTATGCGCCGAGCGGCCGCTCTTCGAGGACCGGGCGTTCTCGAGTTGCCGCTCGGCGATGTCGGACAGTGAAACCGATTCCATGACCGGCCGGCCGTTTTCCGGCGCAGGACGATCCTGTCACGTCAGTCGCTGATCGCGCGATGATTGTCGGATGGACGACGATCCGATCGCGGTGCTGCAACGCTGGCAGGACGCCGGCGCGCGGTGGGCGGTGATCACCCGTCACGCCGGCTCGGTGACCGTCGGGCTCTATCGCTGCGACGGCGGCGAGGAAGTGGACCGGCTCACCTCGAGTGATCCGAAACTGCTCGACTTCCTGGCCGACCGCGACAGCAGCGACGCGTGACGCTCAGAGTTGGATGAAGCCGCCGTTCCACCAGACACCCCAGCCCAGCAGGTCGGCGTTCCACACCACCGGCAGCCACGGCGCCCAGAACGGAGGTGGTGGCGGCGGTGGGGCCCAGACCGGGATGACGTCGTCGATGTCGCCGCGGTGTCCGGGTGGCGGCAGGTATCCCTGACCCGGCGGCAGCGGGTTGCCCGGAGCACCGACGTTGGCGCCCGGTCCGGGATCTCCGGGGATCCACGGCGGTCCGGGCGGACCATGCGGGTCGGCGTGGGCCACCCCGGCTCCGAGGCCGAGGGCGGCACCGCCCAGCGCCCCGGCCGCAGCGGCCTGTGCAGCGACTTTCTTCAGTTTCATGGTGTGAACTCCTGAGTCGGGCCTGTTCGACGGCAGGCCACATCACGACCCCCGCACCTGGCCGAGACGTTCCTGCGCGCGCCGGTGCCGGTGAACAAAGCCGTCTCCGACGTCGGCAACCGCGAGTGCAACTCCGGCCTTACGAAGTACAGCGGCGGCGACCCGTACATGATCAGCTATCTGATCGACTCCGACCAGGACCGCACCTCGAACAACCCGTACCCGTCCACCGTGATCTGTCTCCTGCAGGGCACCAACGGTCAAACCCTGACCGGATCGGCCCGCCGCTGAGCCGACGCCGGTTGTCGGTGCACCTCGTTACGGTGAGCGCCCTCAGCGAGGCTGACGAGAGCTATCTGGGTTGGTTGGAGAACAGCTGGCAGTCGCTCGACTGACCGACACTCACCTCTTCAGCGTCGACAGCTTGAACGGCAGGTACGCCGGGCACACCCCGACGAAGCCGGTGATGATGAAGACGGCGGCGATCACCCCGAGCACGATTGCCAGCGGGCCCGAAATCACTTTCGTCAGATAGAGAACCGCAACCAGGACCGCCGCGAGAATGCGGATCACCCGGTCCACGACGCCCATGTTTTTCGTCATGTCCTGCCTTCCGTGTCGACGCACCCCATTACCCCGGGTGGTATTTTGGAGACACTACTCTGCCCGGGCGAGAACTGCTCGGGTTCTTCAGCGCGAGGCGAAGAACTGTCCGCTGGCCGCCGACGCGTTGAAGGCGTGGCTGGTGGGTCCCACCATCGAATCGGGTAGCGAGAAGCTTCCGGAGGGCCAGGTATGGCCGCTGCCGTCGATCCGGACGAACACCACCTGGGTGCCGCCGGCGCATCCACTGGCGGTGAACAGGTGCGCTTCCCCGTTTGCATTCTCGACCGGGGCCGGGCAGCCGTCGATGGCGCGCCAGCGATCGGCCAAGGCAGATGCGGACACGATGTCGCTGGGCCCGCCGCGGCCGACCATCGGGCCACCGTCGAACGGCACAACCGGATCCGCCGTACCGTGGATCTGCATGACCGAGACCGGGCGCGACGGGTTGCACGGGACTCCGGTGCCCAGCGTTCCCGCCACCGGGGCGATGGCAGCGATCAGATCGGCGCGGTCGCACGCCAGTCGGTTGGCCATGAACGCGCCGGCCGACATCCCGGTGACGAAGACGCGGCCCGGCGGGATCGCGTAGTCGCGGGTGAGGTTGTCGATCAGGGTGGCCAGAAATCCGACGTCGTCGACACCGTCGCGGTCGGGCACCGAGGCGCCCCGGCCGTCGGCCCAGCTGAAGTCGATGCCGTCGGGGTAGGCCACCACGAAGCCGCGCTGGTCGGCGATGGCGTTGAAGCTGGTCAGCGCGGCCTGATCAGTTCCGGTTTGTCCGGCCCCGTGCAGGCTGATGACCAGGCCGGCAGGATGGTCGAGGCCAGGCGGCACGTGCAGGACGTAGGTGCGCTGCAATCCCCCGAACGTCAGCGCGCCCGGCGGATTGGCCGACACGGGCGGCGCCACCACCCCGCATACGATGAGCAGGCCGGCGAGCAACGTTGCGATGCGCACGATCACCGCCACAGTGTGCCTGCCGCCGCGACGGTGATGCCATCCCGGCTATCAACGTCACTACGACGTCCCGCCCTGGGAGCTGGGCCCCGAGCAGATGCTGGCGTCCTCGACGCAGATTCCGGGCGGTATCTATGCGCCGTTCCTGCGCCCGTGCTCGACCGGCAGAGAGCTGTACTACAACCTCTCCCTGTGGTCGGCCTACAACGTGATGTTGATGCAGACCGTGCTGCCTGAGATCTCATAACCGAACTAGTGCTGGTACCAGCAGATCCTGTTCGCTTCCAACGGAAATGACGCGTCGGGGTGGAACGGGATCACCCGCGGTGTGTAGTCCCTCGGCGGCCGCGAGCCGTCGGTGCGGCAGTGATAGCTGTAGGTTCCGCGGACGACTTCGTCGCCGCGCTCCATCAGAATCCGTTCCGGTCCGCCCTGACCCGCAGCACTGGCGAACAACTGAACCTGAACGGCTTCCGGCCCAATGGCGCCCAGCGATACGAGGATACGGAACGCATACCCCTTGTCATCGGGATCGACATGCACCGTGCCGAAAGTCACTTCCCCCCAATAGTTTTCGATCATGTCCCGCCATCGCTGAACGTCGGCTGCGATCCGGCAGTTGTCGGCGAGGCGAGTGCGGTACGCGAACGAAGCTGGTGCGTAGAGATTTTCGACGTATTCGCGGATCATCCGTTCCGATGAGAACTGCGGGGTAAGAGTGGCCATGCTCTCGCGCACGCGCCGCATCCATTCATCGGGCACACCGTTCTCGTCGCGCGCGTAGAACATCGGGACGATCTCGTTCTCCAGAAGCCGGTACAGGCCGTCGGCCTCCTCGGCGTCCCACTGTGCCGTGTCGTCGTGCTCGCGCCCATCGCCGATGGCCCAACCGACCTGCGGTGCATAAGCCTCGGCCCACCAGCCATCGAGTTCCGATACGTTGAGTCCGCCGTTGACGAGTACTTTCATCCCGCTGGTGCCGCTGGCTTCCCACGGCCGGCGAGGGGTGTTCACCCAGACGTCGACGCCGTTGACGAGCTGTTCGGCAGGCAGCAAATCGTAATCAGCGATGAAAGCCACGCGAGAACGGACGTCCTCCCGTTGCGAGAACTCATACCAACGTTGGATCAGGGCCTTCCCGAACCCGTCCGCCGGATGCGCCTTGCCGGCCACCGCGATCTGAACTGGTCGATCGGCGTTGGTGAGAATCCGTGCCAGGCGGTCGGGGTCATGCAGCAGTAGCGCAGTGCGCTTGTACTCCGTGAAGCGTCGAGCGAACCCCAGTGTGAGGATGTTCGGATCAAAGATGCGCTGTGCTTCGTCGATTCGGTCCGGGCCGGCGCCGGCGACGGTGAACTGGCGTGCGAGCCGCTGCCGGGACCACAGTACGAATCGCTCGCGGTTGCGGTTGCGCATCCGCCACAGTTCGGCAGCAGGGATCTTCTCCATCCAGTCGACTATCGGCGTGGGAACGCCCTGCCACTGCCGGCGAAGCTCGGCGTTGGTCCACACCTCGTCGGCGGCCGGGGAGTCCCACGACGGAACGTGGACTCCGTTGGTGACGTGCCCAACGGGGACCTCCTCGATCGGGCAGCGAGGAAACAGATCACCGAAGAGCTCGCGGCTCACTTCGCCGTGTAGTCGACTGACGCCATTGATGCGGGAAGCTCCACGGATGGCCAGATACGCCATGTTGAACGGCTCAGAGTGATCGCCCGGATCGGCCCGGCCGAGGCGCAGAATGTCCTCGATGCTGACCTGCATCTCCGCCGCGAACGGCGAGAGATAACTGACGACGAAACTCGGATCAAAACGGTCGAAGGCCGCGGCGACCGGCGTGTGCGTGGTGAAAACTGTGCCCGCGCGCGCCACGGTCAACGCCACGTCAAACGGCACCTCGTGCTCCAGCGCGATCCAGCGGGCGCGTTCCAGCACGGCGAATGCAGCGTGGCCTTCGTTGAGGTGACACACATCCGGATACCGTCCCAGCTCACGCAGCAGCCGCCAGCCCCCGAATCCGAGCGCCATCTCCTGCTCCCACCGGACCGCGGAATCCGCCTCGTAGAGCTGAGCGGTGATGCCTCGATCCGAGGGATCGTTCGCCGGATCGTTGCTGTCGAGCAGGTACAACGACAGCCGGCCGACGTTGACCTCCCAGGCGCGCAGGTAAACCGTTCGCCCCGGGAACTCGAGGGGGATGCGGATCCAGGCACCATCGGCGCCCCGCAGTCGGCGCACCGGAATCTCGCTGGGATCGCTGAACGGGTAGAGCTCGTGCTGATTGCCCTGCGAGTCGAGGGCCTGTCGGAAATAGCCCTGTTGGTATAGCAGACCCACCCCGACCACAGGCACCCCGAGGTCGGTCGCGGCCTTCATGTGATCGCCCGCCAAGACTCCGAGCCCACCGGCGTAGATCGGCAACGCCTCAGACAAGCCGAACTCCATGCTGAAGTACGCGACCAGAGCCAACGTGTTCGCCGCCTTGGACTGCGGGAACCAAAACGGGTCACTGTTGCGTCGCTGCCGATCGTCGACCAGGTCCCGTACCTGCTCGGTGAACGCCTCGTCGGCGCCGAGTGCCGCAAGTTCGGGCGCGCCTATCGACTTGAGGACCGCCCAGGGGTTTCGCGACGCGGCCCACAGCTCAGGGTTGACTCGATGCCAGACTCGATCGGCTCGGTGGGAGGAGATGAGCCGCATGTCGAGTGCGAGTTCGTCCAAGCCGAAAAGCGACTCGGGCAGGTCGATCTCGGTGCGGTGTTGGTTCATGGGCACCTACTTTGTCGGTCGAGAGGTGCATCAACATATCCCGGCCGGATTAACCGCAGGCGACGGCTCGGTGACCGAATTGACGTGTGCGCGCGGATCCGGACCCGCACCGTCAGATGTGCAAGACCGCCATCGCGATCAGGAAGTAGATGACCAGCCCGGTGGCGTCGACGAACGTGGTGATGGACGGGTTGGAGAACACCGCCGGGTAGGCGCCGGAGCGCTCGCCTCAAGGCTCCTCAGCGAAGCATCGTCAGCCCACTGTTGGCTGTGATAAATTTCGCGCCGTCTACCCGCCGTCATACCACTGCCAATTGTCCGGATCGGGGGTCGCCGGTGATTCTCATCGTCGATCACCCGTTCCTCGTTCTGCTGCTCGCTCTCGTCGCGCAATGGGGAGCGGCATACCTCGGTGATCTCTTGCGACGCAGGGTCCGACCGGTTCCCAGAACGGAGCTGATGATGCGGGATCATCATGCGCGCGAACATCATGTCGGCCTGGTTGTGTGCCGCCGACGCGGCTGCGGTCGAAGTCTGGGCAGATGACGGTGCCGCCGACGACGTCGCCTCCTTCGAGGCCGAACTGCTTCACGCCCCGATGGCTGCCACCGCGGTCAGCGCGGCCAGTCCGGTCACCACCGTCTTCGTCATCTTCACGACACATGCCTTTCGCCGTTGCTACATGGGATTGCCATCCAGACTTCCGGCGGCGGGTAGGGCTCTGCTAGTCGTTCTGTGAAGATTCGATGAAGAACCGCCGGCCAGTCGCCGCAACCAGGAAGTCGAACTGGACGTGCCCAGGCTCGAGATTTCTCTCGGCCTGGGCCTTCTTGGTGGAGCTGCCGGGAATCGAACCCGGGTCCTACGGCATTCCCTCAAGGCTTCTCCGTGCGCAGTTCGCTATGTCTCTACTTGGATCTCCTGATCACGCGAACAAGTCAGGATGACGATCCCAGTCGCTGTTTGATGTCCCGATATGTCCCGCGACCGGACGTATCGGTTTGTCCCTCTAGCTGATGCCAGGGTCCGGGCCGAGGGCGCTCCCGGTCTGACAGACACACCGTCGCTTAGGCAGCGAGGGCGTAGTCGCGCTGATTGGAATCGGCGCTTAATTGGTTGCAATGACGCTTACGGTGGTCTCTTGCCTGCACCGGCACGCTTCCCTTGATTCGATGCGCGAAGTCGAAACCGTTCAGCCCCTCGCATCCCGGCCGACTTTCGACCGGACTTTCAATGGTACGCGGTATACAACCGCGCACTGAAGCACATTAATCCCGGGGCCGACAAAGTTGCCCGCGGAGATCGACGAAGGGCGGCTCCTTACCCGACCTTTTGCAGCGATGCGTCGGTTTGGGCGCGGAAGAAGTGAGACTTTGTCTCCATTGAGGTCGTGGTGTGGAACACAGAAGTTGGCACCAGCGCCAGCAGAACCCCGATCAGATCTTGCCCTTGGTGCGCCGCCCGAGTTCTCGGATCACCTCCCGCTGCGCGTCGCGGCGGGCCAGGTCTTGACGCTTGTCATGCGCCTGCTTACCGCGAGCCAGCGCCAGTTCCACCTTCACCTTGCCGTCGATGAAATACAGCGACAGCGGCACCAATGTCAGGTTGCCGTCGCGGATCTTGCCGACCAGCATGTCGATCTGGCGGCGGTGCAGCAGCAGCTTGCGGTTGCGCCGCGGGGCGTGGTTGGTCCACGTGCCGTGGTGATACTCCGGGATGTGCAGGTTGCGGAGCCAGATCTCACCGTCGTCGACGGTGGCGAAGGCGTCGGCCAGCGACGCCTGACCATCGCGCAGGCTCTTCACCTCGGTGCCCTGCAACACGACGCCGGCTTCGAAGGTGTCGAGTATCGAATAGTTGTGGCGGGCCTTGCGGTTGGTGGCGACGATCTTCTTGCCGCTGCCCTTTGCGTCGCCGGCCTTCTTCGCCTCCGCCTTCTTCGACACCGCTACCTCCGGACGTAGAGGCGCAAAGTGACGTAGGCGGTGACACCGGCCATCGCGACACCGACGAGGAACATGATCGGTGAGATGTAGAGGATATCAGCGTAGTCGATCCGGGCGATCAGATTGGCTTGGTAGAACTGGTCGAGGGCGTTCTCCAGGAACAGTGCACGCACCACGATGAGCCCCGCGATCGCGATGACCACGCCGATCGTGGCCGCCAGCACCGCTTCGAGCAGGAATGGCAGCTGGGTGTACCACCGGGTCGCGCCGACCATCCGCATGATGCCGATCTCGGTGCGCCTGGTGTAGGCCGCGACCTGAACCATGTTGGCGATCAACAGGATTGCGCCGACCGCCTGCACCACCGCGACGGCGAACGCGGCGTTGGACAATCCGTCGAGCACCGCGAAGAGCCGGTCGATCAGCTCCTTCTGGTTGAGCACGTTGAGCACGCCGGGCTGGCCCTGCATGGCGGCGTCGAAATCCTTGTGCTGCTCGGGGTTGTCGAGCTTGACGACGAAGGATGCCGGGAATGAGTCCTTGCTGGCGACATCCTTGTACTGCGGAAACTTTCGGATCGCGTCATTGTAGGCGTCGTCCTTGTTGAGGAACCGCACCGACTTCACGTCGTTGCGGGCCTCGATCTTGGCCCGCAGCACCTTGCACGGGTCGGCGTCGCATGTCGGGTCGTTGGCCGACACGTCGTTGTTGAGGAACACCTGGGTCTCGACCCGGTCGAGATAGATCGCCCGGGAGTGATCGGCGAGCCGGATCACCAGCAGGCCGCCACCGAACAGGCCGATAGAGATGGCCGTGGTCAGGATCATGGCCACCGTCATGGTGACGTTGCGACGAAGCCCGGTGAAGACCTCGTTGATCAGGAAGCCGAAGCGCACTTAACGATCCATTCCGTAGACACCACGCTGCTCATCGCGGACGAGCCTGCCCAGGGACAGCTCCACCACGCGCTGCCGCATGGAGTCGACGATGTGGTGATCGTGGGTGGCCATCAGCACCGTCGTGCCTGTCCGGTTGATCCGTTCGAGCAGGTCCATGATGTCCATGCTGGTGTCGGGGTCGAGGTTGCCGGTGGGCTCGTCGGCCAGCAGCACCAGCGGCCGGTTGACGAACGCGCGGGCGATGGCCACGCGCTGCTGCTCACCACCCGACAGCTCGGCCGGCAGCCGGTTGGCCTTGCCGGACAGGCCGACCATCTCCAGCACATCGGGGACGACGCGGTTGATGGTGTCGGGCTTCTTGCCGATCACCTCCAGCGCGAACGCCACGTTCTCGAAGACGGTCTTCTGCTGTAACAGCCGGAAGTCCTGGAATACGCAGCCGATCACCTGACGAAGCTTGGGGATGTGCCGGCCGGAAAGCTTGTTGACGTGGAACTTCGACACCTGGATCTCGCCGGAGGTCGGAGTCTCCTCGGCCAGCAGCAGCCGCATGAACGTCGACTTGCCCGAGCCGGACGGGCCGATGAGGAAGACGAACTCACCCTTGTCGATCTTGACGCTGACATTGTCGAGGGCTGGCCGCGCCGACGACTTGTACTGCTTGGAGACATGGTCAAGGGTGATCATCACGGCACGCCAGTGTAGCTGTCCGGAGGTCGCGACTACTGCGTCGGAGCCGCGGGCGTCGACATCGGCCCCTGCCCGGGAGCCGGGGCCGGCGTCGGGGCGGGGCTCGGCGCACCCGGCAGCGGCGGCACTCCCGGCGGGGCCGGGGTACTCGCAGTCGGTGAGGTCGGCGAGGTCGGCGAGGTGGGCGACGTCGGCGAGGTCGGCGATTCGCCGGGCGAGGTGGACTCCGTCGGCGATGTCGTCTCCGTCGTGATCTCGGTCGTCGTCGGCGTCGTCGTCGTCGGCGTCGTCGTCGTTGTCGTCGTCGGCGGCGTCGTCGTTGTCGTCATGCGCCGCTGGACGTCGATACGCGGCACCCAGGTGTAGGACGGGTCGGGGATGAACCCCGGCGGCACCACCTGGGTCGACGGGACCAGCGCCGGAGGTGGCGGCTCGTAGTTCTGGTAGATCACGAACAGTGCGATGAAAGCCATCGCCAAAACCGTCGTCGAGGTGCGGATACGACCGCCGGGCAGGTACTTGGGCCAGCCGCGGTCCTCCCGCTTGAACTTGCGCAGCCACATCGTCATCGCTGGGTTTCCCGACTGCTCGCGGCTGACACATCGCCGGTGGAACCCGACGGCGTCATGGTGCCCAGTGTGGGAGTTTTCTCCGTCGGTGTGGTGATACCGGCCTCGCGCAGCACGGCAATCACCATGACCCGCAGCCGCCGGCCGACGTCGAACTGTTTGCCAGGCAGCGTGCGGGCCACGATCCGCAGGTTGAGCGTGTCGACCGCGAGGCTCTCAACACCCATCAGGGCGGGTTGGTCGAGTAGCAACTTGCGCAGATCCTCATCCTCCATGGCATCGTTGCAGACCTGGTGCAGCAGATCATTGACTTGGTGGAGGTCGGCGGAGGCCGGTACCGGCACGTCGACGACCGCACGTGCCCAGTCCTTGGACAGGTTGAGGGACCTGACGATGTTGCCGTTGGGGACGGTGTACATCTCGCCCTCGGGGGTTCTCAGCTTGGTCACCCGCAAGGTGACCTCCTCGACGGTGCCGAGTGAATCGCTCGGTGCGCCGATCATGCTCAGCTGGACCAGGTCCCCGAAGCCGTACTGATGTTCGGTGATGATGAAAAAACCGGCGAGCAGGTCTTTCACCAGGTTCTGGGCACCGAAGCCCAGCGCAGCACCCAGCACCGCTGCAGGCGCGGCCAGCGAAGTGATCGGGATGGACAGGACATCGCTGATCTCGACCCCCACCATGATGAACAGCAGGGCGATCGACACCCAGGACACCACCGAGGCCACCGCTTGCTGGTGCTTGGCGCTCTCGGTACGCACGATCTGATCTGTCTGCTGGTACTGCGCATCGATCCGCCGGGTGATCCGGCGGGCGATCCACGAAATGAACCGGGCCGCCAGCAGGCCACCGATCACCAGCAAGGCGATCCGCACACCCCTGGTGACGATCCACACGCCGTACTGGCCCTGCCAGAACTGGCTCCAGTGCTGGCCAAAACTCGCGGCCAGGTAGGTACTAGTCGTCATCTCGTCGATTGCGCCAGCGGATCCCCGCCTCCAGGAACCCGTCGATGTCCCCATCCAGTACCGCCGTCGGATTGCCGACCTCGTACTCGGTCCGCAGGTCCTTGACCATTTGGTAGGGGTGCAGAACGTAGGAGCGCATCTGATTGCCCCAGGAGCTGCCGCCGTCGCCCTTGAGTGCGTCCATCTCGGCCCGCTCTTCCAAGCGCTTGCGTTCCAGGAGCTTGGCCTGGAGAACGCGCATCGCCGAAACCTTGTTCTGCAGCTGCGACTTCTCGTTCTGGCAGGTCACCACGATGCCGGTGGGGACGTGGGTGAGTCGAACCGCGGAGTCGGTGGTGTTCACCGACTGCCCGCCGGGTCCGCTGGAGCGGTAGACGTCGACGCGGATGTCGGTTTCGGGAATCTCGATGTGGTCGGTGGTCTCGACGACTGGCAGGACCTCGACTTCGGCGAATGACGTCTGGCGCCGGTTCTGGTTGTCGAACGGGCTGATCCGCACCAGCCGGTGCGTGCCCTGCTCCACCGAGAGGTTGCCGTAGGCGAACGGGGCGTGCACCGCGAAGGTGGCGCTCTTGATGCCGGCCTCTTCGGCGTAGGAGGTGTCGAACACCTCGACCGGATAGTTGTGTTGCTCGGCCCAGCGGATGTACATCCGCATCAGCATCTCGGCCCAGTCCGCGGCGTCCACACCACCGGCGCCCGAGCGGATGGTCACCAGCGCCTCGCGCTCGTCGTACTCACCGGACAGCAAGGTCCGGACCTCCATCGCCTCGATGTCGGCCTGCAATGACTTGAGCTCGGCGTCGGCCTCGGCGAGTGCATCGGCGCCGCCTGCTCCTTCTTCCTCGGCGGCCAGCTCGTAGAGCACCGGAAGGTCGTCGAGCCGGCCGCGCAGACCCTCGACGCGGCGCAGTTCACCCTGGGCGTGCGAAAGCTCACTGGTGACGCGCTGGGCTCGGCTCTGGTCGTCCCAGAGGTTCGGATCGGCCGCCTCGTGTTCGAGCTTCTCGATCTTCGCGCGCAGCCCGTCGACGTCGAGTACCCGCTCCACCGTGGTCAGAGTGGAGTCAAGGGCGGCGATATCAGACTGTCGATCGAGGTCCACGGGTGTTCACGTTACCGGCGTCGCGGCGCGGTGTGACCCGCGGCGGCGTTCCGGGCAGCCTGACAGCTTCCGCGCCTAACATCACTTCTGTAACCGAGATGTGCGCCGCGCGACCTCTGCGCGACGCTTCCCGACCGCGATGCGCCAGGACAGGAAGTTCGAAGATGCGTCCTTACTTCGTCGCCATCGTCGGCGCAGGCCCCTCCGGGTACTTCGCCGCGGCGTCGCTGTTGAAGTTCGCCGACCGCTCAGTCGCCGACGGCGGGCCCGACGTGCGGGTGGACATGCTGGAGATGCTGCCGACGCCATGGGGCCTGGTGCGTTCGGGGGTGGCGCCGGACCATCCGAAGATCAAGTCGATCAGCAGGACGTTCGAGAAGACGTCGAGCAATCCGCGGTTCCGCTTCTTCGGCAACCTGACGGTCGGTGAGGAGGTGCAGGCCGAGGAACTCGCCGAGCGCTACGACGCGGTGATCTACGCCGTGGGCGCCCAGTCCGACCGCGCCCTGCACATCCCGGGCGAGGAGCTGTCCGGCAGCGTGGCCGCCGTCGACTTCGTCGGCTGGTACAACGCGCACCCGCACTTCGAGGAGATGGCGCCGGACATCTCCAGTGGCCGCGCGGTGGTGGTGGGCAACGGCAACGTCGCCCTCGACGTCGCGCGCATTCTGGTCACCGATCCCGACGTGCTGGCCAACACCGACATCGCCGACCACGCCCTGCAGTCGCTGCACGACCGCGGTGTCGACGAGGTGGTGATCATCGGCCGCCGCGGACCGCTGCAGTCGACGTTCACCACGCTGGAGCTGCGTGAGCTCGGCGAGCTCGAGGGGGTGGACGTCATCGTCGACCCGGCCGACCTGGCCTGCATCACCGACGAGGAGGCCGACGCCGCGGGCAAGCTGGTGCGAGCCAACATCAAGGTGCTGCGCGGTTACGCGGAAGGTCGGCACCGGCCCGGTCACCGCCGCATCGTGTTCCGGTTCCGCACCTCGCCGATCGAGATCCGGGGCTCCGAGCGCGTCGAATCGATCGTGCTGGGCCGCAACGACTTGGTCACCGACGAGAGCGGACGGGTGGTGGCCAAGGACACCGGCGAGCGCGAGACGCTACCGACCCAGTTGGTGGTGCGCGCGGTCGGTTACCGCGGAGTGCCGATTCCGGGTCTGCCGTTCGACGACGCCGCAGGCACCATCCCGCATGCGGACGGGCGGATCACCGGCGCCGGCAGGCAGTACGTCGTGGGCTGGATCAAGCGCGGCCCGTCGGGTGTGATCGGCTCGAACAAGTCGGACTCCCAGGACACCGTCGACACGCTGGTCGCCGATCTGGCCGGGGCGCAGTTGCGCGAGTTGGGGCCGGACCACGCCGACGAGCTGGTGCGCTGGCTGGTGGAACGCCAGCCGCAGTTGGTGACCGGCGATCACTGGCAGGTCATCGACGAGTACGAGCGCTCGGCGGGTGAGCTTCACGGGCGGCCGCGGGTGAAGATCGCCAACGTCGCCGAGATGCTGCGGATCGGCCGCGGCTGAGGTCGCGTGCGAAACCGCACACTCAGGGGCCTGGAACGACCGGCGGCTGCGGGTCGGGCGGCGCGAAGAACCAGTTGTCCGGGTTCTTCGGCGAGTACACCACCGGCATGAGCTGGCCCGTGGTCGGCCAGCTGTTCACGTCGACCGCCATCCGCTGATAGATGACGTGCTCGTTGACCGTCGGCCCGTTGATGACGCCGCTGATGGTGACGAACTGCTCACCGGTGGCGTCCGGGCGCGGGCTGACCCCGGTCACCAACAGCGTGCCCTGCGCCATCTCGGCACGCAGGCTGCGGCGCATGAAGCGCGGCCTCAGCACGAGCACCAGCGCTCCGATGATCAGCAACAGCACCGCGAATTCCCACATATGTTTCTCCTATGTCATCACTGCAGGGGTGGGGCGGTCGAGCGCGCGGATGTGTCCGTCGCGTGACGTCATGGTAGGACTGCAGCCATGAGCGGCGGCGGTGTGCGGGCAGACCTGGCGGTGGCGTTGGAGCTGGCGCAGCGGGCCGACGCGATCACCCTGGACCGGTTCGGTGCGCTGGATCTGCGTGTCGACACCAAGCCGGACCTCACCCCGGTGACCGACGCAGACGAGGCGGTCGAAGCCGCGCTGCGCGAAGTCCTCGCCGCACAGCGGCCCGGCGACGCGGTGCTCGGCGAGGAGTACGGCGGCACAGCTGAGTTCCGTGGTCGGCAGTGGGTGATCGACCCGATCGACGGCACCAAGAACTTCGTCCGCGGAGTCCCGATCTGGGCGAGCCTGATCGCGCTGCTCGAAGACGGCATCCCGGTCGTCGGCGTCGTCAGCGCCCCGGCGCTCAATCGCCGGTGGTGGGCCGGGCGTGGGCTCGGCGCGTACGCCAGCGTCGACGAGGGCGAACCGCGACGGCTGGCGGTGTCCGCGGTCGCCAACCTGACCTCGGCGAGCCTGTCGTTCTCCAGCCTGTCCGGCTGGGCCGACCTCGGGATGCGCAGCGAGTTCATCGGGCTGACCGATGCGGTGTGGCGAGTGCGCGGCTACGGCGACTTCTACTCGTACTGCCTGGTGGCCGAGGGTGCCGTCGACATCGCCACCGAACCCGAGGTCAAGCTGTGGGACCTCGCGGCACTGGACATTTTGGTGCGCGAGGCCGGCGGAC
This sequence comes from Candidatus Mycolicibacterium alkanivorans, assembly GCF_022760805.1. NCBI lineage: Bacteria > Bacillati > Actinomycetota > Actinomycetes > Mycobacteriales > Mycobacteriaceae > Mycobacterium > Candidatus Mycolicibacterium alkanivorans. Next base: position 3,708,328 of record NZ_JAIVFL010000001.1, read on the forward strand.
GTTTCACCAGCCTGGCCGGGGCCGACGGCCCGCACGGCGGCAATGCCGTTGCCACCAACGGACTGCTGCACGCCGCGGTGCTCGCCGCCCTGTCCGGCGTGTGAAATGGCTAACAGGGTCACCGTATCTTACTCCGGAGTAAGATACGGTTTAGTCAGCTCCGATCAGCACCGCCCACCACCGATGAGGCTGCCGATATGACCAACACCCTTCCGTCCAAGCCGACGAACGCGCGCGCCCGCGACAGCGCCGTCGGCCAGTACAAGCACAAGCGGACCTTGACTGACATCAGCCTGGCGCTCGTGACGCCTCTGGTCGGCCAGGAGTTCCTCGACCGCTGCGGCCTGCGCGACCCACTGAATCGCGCCCTGAAGTTCGGCGTCAAGGAGGTGTTCTCCACCGCCGGCGCCGCCACGCGGCAGTTCAAGAGGATCCAGGGCCTGGGCAAGGCACCGACGCGTCTTCGCCCCAGTGGCGCCGACTATTTCGACCTCACCCCCGACGACGACCAGAAGATGATCGTCGAGACGGTCCGCGAGTTTGCCGAGGAAGTGCTGCGGCCGGCGGCCCGCGAGGCCGACGACGCCGCGGCCTACCCGCCGGATCTGATCGCCAAGGCCGCCGAACTCGGCGTCACCGCCATCAACGTCCCCGAGGACTTCGACGGCATCGCCGAGCACCGCACCACCGTCACCAACGCCCTGGTGGCCGAAGCACTGGCGTACGGCGACATGGGCCTGGCGCTGCCGATCCTTGCCCCTAGCGGTGTCGCCTCAGCACTGACCCACTGGGGTAGCGCCGACCAGCAGGCCACCTATCTCACCGAATTCGCCGGGGCGAACGTCCCACAGGCCTGCGTGGCAATCGCCGAACCGCAGGCCCTGTTCGACCCGACCGCGTTGAAGACCACCGCGGTGCGCACGCCCAGCGGCTACCGCCTCAACGGGGTCAAGTCGTTGGTGCCGGCCGCCGCGGACGCCGAATTATTCATCGTGGCAGCACAACTCAACGGCAAGCCGGCGTTGTTCATCGTCGAGGCGGCCGCTCCCGGGCTGACCGTGACCGCCGACCGCAGTATGGGGATCCGGGCGGCCGCGCTCGGCCAGATCGAGCTGAACAAGGTGTCAGTACCGCTTTCGGCGCGCCTCGGCGAGGACGGCGCCACCGATGCCGACTACTCCGAATCCATTGCGCTGTCGCGCCTTGGCTGGGCCGCGCTGGCGGTCGGCACCTCGCACGCGGTGCTCGACTACGTCATCCCCTACGTCAAGGAACGCGAAGCATTCGGCGAACCGATAGCACGCCGGCAGGCCGTGGCCTTCATGTGCGCCGACATCGCCATCGAGGTCGACGGGCTGCGACTGATCACCTGGCGCGGCGCCGCGCGCGCCGAGCAGGGCCTGCCGTTCGCACGCGAGGCCGCGCTCGCCAAGAAGCTCGGCACCGACAAGGCCATGCAGATCGGGCTGGACGGCGTCCAACTGCTCGGCGGCCACGGCTACACCAAGGAGCACCCGGTCGAACGCTGGTATCGCGATCTGCGGGTCATCGGCGTCGCCGAAGGCGTCCTGGTCCTCTGAAGTCCACGAATCGAACGGAAGTCCTGTCATGGCGATCAATCTGGAAATGCCCCGCAAGCTGGAAGCCGTGATCGAAAAGGCGCACCAGGGCGCCGCCGAGATGCTGCGGCCGATCTCGCGCAAGTACGACCTCAACGAACACGCTTATCCCGTTGAACTCGACACGTTGGCCACGCTGTTCGAGGGCATCTCGGAGGCCAAGACGTTCTCGTTCGCCGGCACGGAGGCCTTCCGCGACAGCGACGAGGGGCCGAAGGGAAACATCAACGGCGGCAACATGTCCGCCTTGCTCAACGCCCTTGAGATCGCGTGGGGCGACACCGCGCTGCTGCTGTCGGTGCCCCGCCAGGGCCTGGGCAACGCCGCGATCTCAGGCGTGGCCACCGACGAGCAACTGGAGCGGTTGGGCAAGAACGTCTGGGCGGCGATGGCCATCACCGAGCCGTCGTTCGGTTCGGACTCCGCCGCGGTGTCGACGACGGCCGTGCTCGACGGCGACGAGTACGTCATCAACGGCGAGAAGATCTACGTCACCGCCGGATCGCGGGCCACCCACATCGTGGTGTGGGCGACTCTGGACAAGTCCAAGGGGCGGGCGGCCATCAAGTCGTTCATCGTGTCGCGCGAGCATCCGGGCGTCACCGTCGAGCGTCTCGAACGCAAGCTCGGTATCAAGGCCTCCGACACCGCGGCCATCCGCTTCGACAATGTCCGCATCCCGAAGGGCAACCTGCTCGGCAGCCCGGACATCGAGGTGGAGAAGGGTTTCGCCGGGGTCATGGAGACCTTCGACAACACCCGCCCGATCGTGGCGGCCATGGCCGTCGGCGTGGGCCGCGCCGCCCTGGAGGAACTGCGCAAGATCCTCACCGACGCCGGCGTGGAGATCTCCTACGACAAGCCGGCCCACGCCCAAAGCGCACCCGCCGCGGAGTTCCTGCGCCTGGAAGCCGACTGGGAGGCCGGCTATCTGCTGACCGTGCGCTCGGCGTGGCAGGCCGACAACGCGATCCCGAACTCGAAGGAAGCCTCGATGGGCAAGGCCAAGGCCGCCCGGGTGGCCAGCGACATCACCCTCAAAGCCGTCGAATTGGCTGGTACCACAGGCTATTCCGAGCAGACCCTGCTGGAGAAATGGGCGCGCGACTCGAAGATCCTCGACATCTTCGAGGGCACCCAGCAGATCCAGCAGCTGGTGGTGGCCCGTCGGCTGCTCGGGTTGTCGTCCGCCGAACTCAAGTAGCGGAGCCTGTCACTGCAGGCGGGAAACGCGATGTCGCGGATCCGCATACAACCATGACACCACCGAATGCTGGATTGTTCGGGCCGCGGCCAGTCGGTCGACGTCAAGGACGTCGTCGCGGTGATCGACCAGGTTGCGGGCCGGGATGAATTCGGGTCGAGCTGTGGTGCGAGTCGCCGGCGGTTTCTAGCCGGCGACCCGCGACCAGTCAGCTCAGGCTGCGCCCAGGACGCGCTGCAGGTCCGGCTTCATCGCCTGCAGCTCATGGCCCCAGTAGGCCCAGTTGTGCGTGCCGTTGTCCGGGAAGTCGAACACACCGTTGGTGCCACCGGCCGCGAGGTAGTTGTCGCGGAAGGTGATGTTCGTCCGGATGGTCAGGCCCTCCAGGAAGGTGGCCGGCAGGTCGCCGCCGCCCAGCTCGTTGGGCTTGCCGTTACCGGCGTAGACCCACAGACGCGTGCCGTTGGCGACGATCTTGGGGATCTGGACCATCGGGTCGTTGCGCTGCCACGCGTTGTTCGGATCCCCCGTCGGGAGCCACATGTCGTCGGCCTTGTAGCCGCCGGCGTCACCCATCGAGATGTTGATCAGGAACGGCCACCAGCCCTCGGAGGGGTTCAGGAAGCCCGACATCGAGCCGGCGTAGATGAACTGCTGCGGGTGGTAGACCGACAGGATCATCGCCGAGCTGCCGGCCATCGACAGGCCGACGGCCGCGCTGCCGGTGGGCTTGACGTTCCGGTTGGCGGACAGCCACTGGGGCAGCTCGCTGGTCAGGAAGGTCTCCCACTTGTAGGTCTGGCAACCCGCCTTGCCACAGGCCGGCTTGTACCAGTCGCTGTAGAAGCTGGACTGGCCGCCGACCGGCATCACGATGGACAGACCCGAGTCCAGGTACCACTCAAACGCCGGGGTGTTGATGTCCCAGCCGTTGAAGTCATCCTGGGCACGCAGGCCGTCGAGGAGATAGACCGCGGGCGAGTTCGGGCCGCCGCTCTGGAACTGGATCTTGATGTCGCGACCCATCGAGGGCGACGGCACCATCAGGTATTCCACCGGCAGGCCGGGGCGTGAGAACGCTCCCGCCGATGCCGATCCGCCCACCAGGCCGATCAGGCCCGGAAGCGTCGCTGCCATGACGGCGGCGACCGCGAATCGATGTGGCCAACCACGCACCTTGTCGAACAGGGACTTCACAAATCCACCCCATCTTTCTATGACCCCGACTTGTCGGACTGTCGGAATGAGTAAAACACGTCGTCATGAGGCAGTGAAAGTCCACCGCGTTGCACATTCGTTACCTCGGCCTTGTCAGCGGCCCGAACGAAAACTAATGTCACTTTTAGTTTTCCGGGCGCCACAGGCGCTAACCCACCTCGGGAGATTCCATGGAATCGTTCGCCCACCTGCGCAAAGGCACCATTCTGCACGAACAGACACAGAATCGCACCACACGACCACTTTTTGTGCGAGTCCGCGTCGGCTCGCGTGGTGCACGCGCGCAACAAGAAGGCCGTCACCCTCAACCTGCGCGAGCCGAAGGGCCGCGATCTGTTCCTGAAACTCGTTGAGCGCTCCGACATCATCGTGGAGAACTTCCGCCCGGGGACCCTGGAGAAATGGGGTCTGGGTTACGACGTTCTGCGCCAATACAACAAGGGCATCATCCTGGTTCGGGTGTCCGGCTGCGGCCAGACCGGACCGGACGCGCACAAGGCCGGGTACGCGTCGGTGGCCGAGGCAGCCAACGGACTGCGGCACATGAACGACTTCCCCGGCGGGCCCCCGCCGGGGCTGGCGCTGTCCCTCGGGGACAGCCTGGCCGGGATGTTCGCCGTTCAGGGTGCGCTCGCGGCACTGTACCGACGGACCGTCAGCGGCGACGGTCAGGTGGCCGACGCCGCGCTGACCGAGGCCTGCCTGGCCATCCAGGAATCCACCATTCCCGATTACGACGCCGGCGGCATCGCGCGCGGGCCGTCGGGCACCCGGCTGGAAGGCATTGCGCCATCCAACATCTACCGCACCGCCGACGGCAGCTGGGTGGTCATCGCCGCCAACCAGGACACCGTCTTCCAGATGTTATGCGCGGCGATGGGCCAACCAGAGCTGGCCACCGACGACCGCTTCGTCGACCACGGTGCCCGTGGCCGCAACCAGGACGAGCTGGACAAGATCATCGGCGACTGGGCTGCGCAACGGCAGCCTGCCGACATCATCGAAACCCTCAGCGCCGCAGGGGTGATCAGCGGTCCGATCAACACGGTCGCGGAGGTGGTTTGGCCGACGCGCCGGAACTGGCTGCCGCCCTGGGCAATTATCCCGACATGGAGTTCTCGGCGCTGGTCGCCAACCCCAACGGCGCCAAGCGCGCGATCGCGGCGGGATTGCGCTCGCTGGAGTACGTGGTCTCGGCCGCCGACGGGCACAGCCGTGCCAACGTGGGCCGCAGCAGTGCCGAAGCCACGGCGCAGATCGCTGACATCGTCGTGATCGCCCACGACTCCGACGTCAGCGTCGAGGTCATCATCGCCACGGCGTGGGACTGCCCGTTCGACGGACCGACGCCGCCGCAACGGGTACTCGACATCGTCGATGCGGCAGTCGAGTACGGGGCCGACCGGCTGGCCATCGCCGACACGATCGGCACCACCGCCCCTGGTCGGGTCATCGACCTGGTGGGCCAGGTGCGCCCGCGCATCGGCGACCTGCCACTGGGGGCGCACTTCCACAACACCCGCGGGGCGGGACCGGCGAGCGCCTATGCCGCGGTGACCGCCGGAGTCACGCGGCTGGACTCCTCGGTCGGCGGCCTGGGCGGCTGTCCGTTCGCACCCGGCGCCAGCGGCAACATCGCCACCGAGGATCTGGTCTATCTGTTGCGGGACAGTGGAATCGCCGTGGACGTCGACCTGCGGGCCGCCGTCCACGCCACCCGGGTGGCCCAGTCCGTCGTGGGACACGACTTGCCCAGTGCGCTGCAGCGCGCCGGCGACCGGACCCTGAACTGAGCACCCGTGCCCACCGGCGCCGCGCGAACACTGAGCAGCAAGGGTCGCCAGACCCAGCAGGCCATCGCGGATGCGGCTCGGAAACTGTTCGCCGAGCGCGGTTTTCACGGCACGACACTGTCCGACATCACCTCGGCGGCCGGCAAGTCGCCGGCGGTGTTCTACCGCTACTTCGACGACAAGGAGGATCTGCTGGCCGCTCTGGCCGAGTCGTTCCTGCACGACGTCGTCCTTCCGTCGGGCCTGCGGGTGCATCTTCCCGAATCCCCGAACGACGACGGATTCTTCCGCACCGTGGTCAGCGCCTACTGGGTGATGTTCAAGCAGAGCATCGGCATCATGGTGGCGGTGGACCAGCTCGCGGCCACCGAGGCCCGTTTCGCGGCGCTGCAGAACCAGTTCCGCCAGTTCGGCATCGACATCGTCGCCGCGTCGGTTCGCCGGGCCCAGGAGCAGGGGCACGCCGCCGCGCTGAATGCCGAGCACACCGCGCTGGCGATCGCGCTGCTGTTCGAACAGTTCACCACCGTGTGTATGCGGCCGGACACCGCCGGCCTCGGTGTTCGGCTCTCCGACGCCGAGGCCATCGCCACCCTGTCGACCATCTGGAAGAAGACTCTGTACGGCTTTTAGAACCGAGCTTGGAGATCACCGTGGAGTTCACACGGCCCGAGCACCTTTCGCCGCTGCTGGCCGAGATGGACGCGTTCATCGAGGCCGAGATCAAGCCGCTCGAGGCCGACCACTGCCGTCGAAGTTCGGCGGCCGCGACGACACCAACCTGGATCTGCTGGCACGAATCGACTGGAGATGACATGACCAACCTGCACAACCTGCTCGCCGACCCCGCTACTGCCGGGGTCTGGAACCTGGTGCCTGCCCGCTCCTCCGTGCGGTTCAAGAACAAGACCCTGTGGGGTCTGGTGGCCGTCAACGGCGAATTCACCGACGTGAGCGGAGACGGCCAGATCACCGTCGACCGGTCCAGCTTCGGTGTCAGCGGCAACATGTTCGGGATGATGCCGACGACGACCACGCTGATCGCCGATCTCGTGTTCGCGAAGGCCTGATTGGCAACAAGCGCGCCAGACGGTGCTGGTGTGACGGATGTGGCGACTCGGCCCGCCACCGCTCGATGGCGATTTCGACCGGGGCCGCTGAACGCGCCAGGGGGCAGGTGTTTTCGCAGTAGCATCGGCGGCGTGTCTGGCTCCGGCGCACCACCCGTCCATGTCCTGGTGTACAGCAGCAACGCCCGTACCCGCGAGCAGGTTCGGCTCGCGCTGGGCAAGCGGGTCCACCCCGAGCTGCCCGAGCTGACCTACACCGATGTGGCCACCGGGCCGATGGTGATCCAGCTGATGGACCGCGGCGGATTCGATCTCGTGATCCTCGACGGCGAGGCCGCGCCGGTCGGCGGCATGGGCATTGCCAAACAGCTCAAGGACGAGATCGCCGACTGCCCGCCCATCCTGGTCCTGACCGGCCGTGCCGACGATGCCTGGCTGGCCAGCTGGTCGCGGGCCGAAGCCGCCGTACCCCATCCGATCGACCCGATCCGGCTGGCTGAGGCGGTAGTTGGTTTGCTACCAACTACGGTGTGGCGTCGAGACGCCAATTCCACTGTCGCTCTTGCCCTCTCGACGCGAGACGGGCCGCGTCCAGTTATTGAAGCCATCCTAACCAAAACGCGTCGGCCCGCGTCACAAGATCGCTAAGCTGTGCCTCAGCTCACATCGAAAGCCCAAGCGAGGAGTGGCACAGCGGTATGAGTCTCTACACACCCATCTTGGTGCTGGGAGTCATCGCAGCGGGGTTCGCCGTTGTCTCGGTGGTCATCGCGCTGGTAATCGGCCCTCGGCGGTACAACCGCGCCAAGCTCGAGGCCTACGAGTGCGGTATCGAGCCGATGAGCGGCGAGCCCGCGGGCCAGCGCTTTCCCATCAAGTACTACCTGACCGCGATGTTGTTCATCGTGTTCGACATCGAGATCGTCTTCCTCTACCCGTGGGCGGTGGCGTTCGACCAGCTCGGCACCTTCGCCCTGGTGGAGATGCTGATCTTCATGGCCACCGTCTTCGTGGCCTACGGGTACGTCTGGCGGCGGGGCGGTCTCGAGTGGGACTAGAAGAAGCGCTGCCGGGCGGCATCCTGCTGTCCACGGTGGAGAAGGTGGCCGGATTCGTCCGCAAGGGGTCGCTGTGGCCGGCGACGTTCGGCCTGGCGTGCTGCGCGATCGAGATGATGGCGACGGCTGGGCCCCGGTTCGACATCGCCCGCTTCGGGATGGAGCGGTTCTCGGCCACCCCCCGGCAGGCCGATCTGATGATCGTGGCCGGACGGGTGAGCCAGAAGATGGCTCCGGTGCTGCGACAGGTCTACGATCAGATGGCCGAACCGAAGTGGGTGCTGGCCATGGGTGTTTGCGCCTCCAGCGGAGGGATGTTCAACAACTACGCCGTGGTGCAGGGTGTCGATCACGTGGTGCCGGTGGACATCTATCTGCCGGGCTGCCCGCCCCGGCCGGAGATGCTGCTGCATGCGATCCTGGCTCTGCATGCGAAGATCGCCGAAATGCCGCTGGGCGTGCACCGCTCGGAAGCGGTCGCGGCCGCCGAGCAGGCCGCCCTGTCGGTCAAGCCCACGATCGAGCCCAAGGGTCTGCTGCGGTGACCGGCGGGCAGGCGCGAAGCGACGCGGGGAATGGCCGAGCCGAGGGCGACCAGGAAGTCATCGGCGTGCGCCGGGGCATGTTCGGCATCAACGGCAGCGGCGACACCTCGGGGTACGGCCGGCTGGTCGGCGAAGTCGCGCTGCCGGGCAGCGCGCCGCGGCCCTACGGCGGCTATTTCGACGAGCTGGTCGACCGGCTGGCCGAAGTGCTCGGCGCCGACGCGTTCGAGGCGGCCGTCGAGCGGGTGGTGGTGTTCCGCGACCAGCTGACGCTGGACGTCCGCCGGGAGCACCTGCTGGCCACCGCGCAGGCGTTGCGCGACGACGAGCTGCTGCGCTTCGAACTGTGCCTCGGGGTGTCCGGGGTGCACTACCCCGACGACACCGGACGCGAACTGCACGCCTACTACCCGCTGATGTCGATCACGCACAACCGGCGGGTGCAGTTGGAGGTGGCGTGCCCGGACGCCGATCCTCATGTGCCGTCACTGTTTTCGGTGTATCCCACCTGCGACTGGCACGAACGCGAGACGTACGACTTCTTCGGTATCATCTTCGACGGCCACCCGGGGCTCACCCGCATCGAAATGCCCGACGACTGGGCGGGTCACCCACAGCGCAAGGACTATCCACTGGGCGGAATTCCGGTGGAGTACCACGGCGCTCAGATCCCACCCCCAGACGAACGCAGGTCGTATCACTGATGAGCGAACACATCGACGACGGCGACGGCGTGATCGTGTTGGGCGGGCAGGACTGGGACGAGATCGTCGCGGCCGCCCGCCTGGGTGAGGCCGGCGAACGCATCGTGGTCAACATGGGCCCGCAGCACCCCTCTACCCACGGAGTGCTGCGGCTGATCCTGGAGATCGAGGGCGAGACCGTCACCGAAGCCCGCTGCGGGATCGGCTATCTGCACACCGGTATCGAGAAGAACCTCGAGTACCGCACCTGGACACAGGGCGTGACGTTCGTGACACGGATGGACTACCTGTCGCCGTTCTTCAACGAGACCGCGTATTGCCTTGGCGTCGAACGACTTCTGGACATCACCGATGCCATCCCCCAGCGTGCCTCGGTGATCCGGGTGATGCTCATGGAGCTCAACCGCATCTCGTCGCACCTGGTGGCGCTGGCCACCGGCGGCATGGAGCTGGGCGCGATGACGCCGATGTTCTTCGGGTTCCGCGAACGCGAGCTGATCCTGACGGTGTTCGAGGCGATCACCGGACTGCGCATGAACAGCGCCTACGTCCGGCCCGGCGGGTTGGCGGCCGACCTGCCCGAGGACGGCGCGCAGCGGGTCGAGGACCTGTTGAAGATCCTGCCCGGACGGCTGCGTGAGCTCGAGGATCTGCTGACCGAGAGCTACATCTGGAAGGCCCGCACTCAAGGCATCGGCTACCTCGATCTGACCGGCTGCATGGCGCTGGGCATCACCGGGCCGGTGCTGCGCTCCACCGGCCTGCCGCACGATCTGCGCAAGTCCCAACCGTATTGCGGTTATGAGACTTACGACTTCGACGTCATCACCGACACCGGTGCCGACTGCTACGGGCGGTACCTGATCCGGGTTCGCGAGATGTATGAGTCGCTGAAGATCGTCCGCCAATGCCTGGACCGGTTGGAGCCGGGCCCGGTGATGATCACCGACAAGAAGCTGGCGTGGCCGGCCGACCTCACGCTCGGCCCGGACGGACTGGGCAACTCCGCGGAGCACATCGCCAAAATCATGGGCCCGTCGATGGAGGGTCTGATCCACCACTTCAAGCTCGTCACCGAAGGTATCCGGGTGCCGGCCGGGCAGGTCTACACCGCGGTGGAGTCACCGCGCGGAGAGCTCGGCGTGCACATGGTGTCCGACGGCGGCACCCGGCCGTATCGGGTGCACTACCGGGACCCGTCGTTCACGAATCTGCAAGCGGTAGCGGCGATGTGCGAGGGCGGCATGGTCGCCGACGTGATCGCGGCGGTGGCGTCGATCGATCCGGTGATGGGCGGTGTGGACAGATGAGCGTGGACTTGGTTCTGGGCCCGCCGCCCGAAGAGCCCGGCCCGCCGATCGGCGGGCGGGAGTCCTATCCGGCCGAGGTGCTCGAGCGGTTGGCCGCCGACGCGGCGACGATCATCGCCCGCTATCCGCATCCCCGCTCGGCGCTGCTTCCGCTGCTGCACCTGGTGCAGTCCGAAGACGGCTACCTGACCAAGGCGGGAATCGCGTTCTGCGCCAAGCGATTGAACCTCACCGGCGCCGAGGTCGCCGCAGTCGCCACGTTCTACTCGATGTACCGGCGCACCGAGACCGGGCGGTACCTGATCGGTGTGTGCACCAACACGCTGTGCGCGATCATGGGCGGCGATGCCATTCTCGAGGCGCTGGAGAACGACCTCGGTCTGCACGCCGGGCAGACCACCGGTGACGGGCTGATCACCCTTGAGCACATCGAGTGCAACGCGGCCTGCGACTACGCCCCAGTGGTGATGGTCAACTGGGAGTTCTTCGACAACCAAACACCCTCCAGTGCAAGAGAACTCGTCGAGTCCATCCGCCGCGGCGAGACCCCCGAGCCGACCCGCGGCGCGCTGGTGTGCCCGTTCCGGGAGACGGCGCGCACGTTGGCCGGGGTGGGACCACGGACCGCCGATACCAGTGGCCCCGGTGAGGCCACTCTGGCCGGGCTGCGGGTGGCGCAGGCGTCGGCTGCGGGCGGAGAAGAGTCATGACACCGCTGACTCCGGTGCTGAGCCGGTTCTGGGACGAACCCGAGCCGTGGACGCTGCAGACCTATCTGCGCCATGACGGTTACCGGGCGCTGCGCACCGCGCTGGAGATGAAGCCCGACGACGTCATCTCCACGGTCAAGGAATCCGGGCTGCGCGGCCGTGGCGGCGCCGGTTTCCCCACCGGAACCAAGTGGTCGTTCATCCCGCAGGACGCCACCGGCGCCGAGGCCAAGCCGAAGTACCTCGTCATCAACGCCGACGAGTCGGAACCCGGCACCTGCAAGGACGTTCCGCTGCTGTTCACCACCCCGCACTTCCTGGTCGAGGGTGCGATCATCGCGGCCTACGCGATCCGGGCGCGGCACGCCTTCGTCTACGTCCGCGGCGAGGTGGTGCCGGTGCTGCGGCGACTGCAGAACGCCGTCGCCGCAGCCTATGAGGCCGGCTATCTCGGCACGAACATCCTCGGCTCGGGCTTCGACCTCGACCTGATCGTGCACGCCGGCGCGGGCGCCTACATCTGTGGTGAGGAGACCGCACTGCTGGACTCGCTGGAGGGCCGCCGCGGCCAGCCGCGGCTTCGCCCGCCGTTCCCGGCGGTCGCGGGCCTGTACGCCTGCCCCACCGTCGTCAACAATGTGGAGTCCATCGCCAGCGTCCCGCCGATCCTGCTCAACGGAGTGGACTGGTTCAAGTCGATGGGCTCGGAGAAATCACCCGGCTTCACCCTGTACTCGCTGTCCGGACACGTCAACAGACCCGGGCAGTACGAGGCGCCACTGGGTATCACGCTGCGCGAACTGCTGGAGTATGCCGGCGGTGTCCGTACCGGCCATGAACTCAAGTTCTGGACCCCCGGCGGGTCGTCGACCCCGCTGCTGACCGCGGAACACCTCGACGTGGCCCTGGATTACGAGGGCATGGCCTCGGTGGGCTCGATGCTAGGCACCAAGGCCCTGCAGATCTTCGACGAGACCACCTGCGTGGTGCGCGCGGTACGGCGCTGGACGCAGTTCTACGCCCACGAGTCCTGCGGCAAGTGCACGCCCTGCCGCGAGGGCACCTATTGGCTGAGCCAGATCTACGAACGGCTCGAAACCGGCCGGGCCCACCAGGAGGACATCGACAAACTGCTGGACATCTCCGACACGATCTTCGGAAAGTCCTTCTGCGCGTTGGGCGACGGTGCGGCTTCACCGATCATCTCCTCGATCAAGTACTTCCGCGACGAGTACGAGGCACACCTGGAGGGCAGCTGCCCGTTCGATCCGTACGCCTCGATGCTTGGCGCACCGGAAGGAGTGCGAGCGTGACGGTTCCTTCCGCGAGCAGACGTGAAAGTCCCCGAAACGCCGAGGAAAGGGGGACGTTTGCGTCTGCTCGGCGAGAAGAAGTGGAGATGGTGAACATCGTCATCGATGACGCCGAGCTGTCGGTTCCCAAGGGCACGTTGGTGATTCGTGCCGCCGAACTCCTCGGAGTGCAGATCCCGCGGTTCTGCGACCACCCGCTGCTCGACCCGGTCGGCGCCTGCCGGCAGTGCCTGGTCGAGGTCGAGGGTCAGCGAAAGCCGATGGCCAGCTGCACCACCACCGTCACCGAGGGCATGGTGGTGCGCACCCAGGACACCTCTGCGGCCGCCGACCAGGCCCAGCACGGGGTGATGGAACTGCTGCTGATCAACCATCCGCTGGACTGCCCGGTCTGCGACAAGGGCGGCGAGTGCCCGTTGCAGAACCAGGCGATGTCCAACGGCCGGGTGGAGACCCGCTTCACCGACATCAAGCGCACCTTCCCCAAGCCGATCAACCTGTCCAGCCAGGTGCTGCTCGACCGGGAGCGGTGCGTGCTGTGCGCCAGGTGCACCCGGTTCTCCGACCAGATCGCCGGCGACCCGTTCATCTCCCTGCTGGAACGCGGCGCCCTGCAGCAGGTCGGCATCGCACCCGGCGAAGCATTCGACTCCTACTTCAGCGGGAACACCGTCCAGATCTGCCCGGTCGGTGCTCTCACCGGAACCGCATACCGATTCCGCGCCCGTCCCTTCGACCTGGTGTCCAATCCCAGCGTCTGCGAGCACTGCGCATCCGGCTGCGCCCAACGCACCGACCAGCGCCGCGACGTCGTGCTGCGCCGGCTGGCCGGTGACGATCCCGAGGTCAACGAGGAATGGAACTGCGACAAGGGCCGGTGGGCGTTCACCTACGCACGAGTGGGTGACCGGATCACCACTCCCCTGGTCCGCGACGACGACGGCGCACTGCGCCCCGCCTCGTGGTCGGAAGCCATCGCGGTGGCCGCCGCGGGGCTCACGGCCAGTAGTACCGGTGTGCTGGTGGGCGGACGTGTCGGCGGCGAAGACGCCTACGCGTACTCGAAGTTCGCCCGAATGGTGTTGAACTCCAACGATATCGACTTCCGCTCACGGCCGCATTCGACGGAGGAGGCACAGTTCCTGGCCAGCTGTGTCGCCGGGCGACGGGACGTCAGCTACGCCGACCTCGAGGCGGCACCGGTTGTGGTGCTGGCCGGCTTCGAACCCGAGGAGGAGTCGCCCATCGTGTTCCTGCGGCTGCGCAAGGCAGTGCGCAAGCACGGGTTGCGCGTGGTGTCGATCGCGCCGTTCGCCTCGCGCGGGTCCACCAAACTGGCCGCCCGGGTGATACACACCGCACCTGGCGGTGAGGCCGCCGTGCTCGACGCACTGGCCACCGAACTGCAGGCCGGCGCGATCTTCCTGGTCGGTGAGCGCCTGGCGACCAGCCCGGGTGCGCTGTCCGCGGCGGCGCGACTGGCCGAGCGCACCGGAGCGCGACTGGCGTGGGTTCCGCGAAGGGCCGGCGATCGCGGCGCCGTGGACGCCGGCTGTCTGCCCAACCTGCTACCCGGCGGACGGTCCGTCGCAGATTCGACTGCGCGCCAACAGCTTACAGACGCCTGGCACATCGGCGAATTGCCCGCCGAGCCGGGCCGCGACACCAGCGGCATCCTCGCGGCCGCGGCCGACGGTGACCTCGGTGCGCTGCTGATCGGCGGCGTCGATCCGGCGGATCTGCCCGACCCGCACACCGCACTGGCCGCCATTGAGGCCGCCGGGTTCGTCGTGAGCCTCGAGTTGCGGGAGTCGGCCGTCACCGCACTGGCCGACGTGGTGTTCCCGGTGGCTCCGGTCGCGGAGAAGGCGGGCTCGTTCACCAACTGGGAAGGCCGCATCCGGCCCTTCGAACCGTCACTGACCTCCAACGCGTTTTCCGATCTCCGGGTGTTGCAGATCCTGGCCGACGAGCTCGGCGCCGACCTCGGGTTCCGCACCGCCGAGCAGGCCCGCAGCGAGATCGCCGCGCTCGGGTCCTGGGACGGTCAGCCCGCCGCCGCACCCGAGGTGCGCGCACCGTCTGCCCCGACGCTCAGTAAGGGCGAGGTTGTGCTGGTCGGCTGGCGAATGCTGTTGGATCAGGGCCGGTTACAGGACGGCGAGCCGTATCTGGCGGGCACCGCACGGCCCTCGATCGTCCGGTTATCCGCCGCGACGGCAGCCGGGATCGGCGCGGCTGACGGCGACGTGGTCAGTGTGTCCAGCGGCCGCGGCGAGGTGAGCCTGCCGCTGGTGATCACCAAGATGGTCGACGGTGTGGCGTGGCTGCCGCTGAACTCGCCCAGCAGCGCCGTGCACGACCAACTCGCGGTCACCATGGGCGCGGTGGTCCAGATCGAGCGGGAGGCAACGCCGTGAGGTATCCGGACATGACGGTGTTCGGGCACGATCCCTGGTGGCTGATCCTGATCAAGGCGCTCGCCATCTTCGTGTTCCTGCTGCTGACCGTGCTGGTGGCGATCCTGCTCGAACGAAAGATCCTGGGCCGCATGCAGATGCGCTACGGTCCCAACCGGGTCGGCCCGTTCGGGATACTGCAGTCACTTGTCGACGGGGTCAAGCTGGCACTGAAGGAAGGCCTGGTACCCGCGGGCGTTGACAAGCCCATCTATCTGATGGCACCCGTCATCTCGGTGACCACCGCGATCCTCGGCTTCGCCGTGATGCCGATGGGCCCGGTGGCCTCGGTGTTCGGGCACCGGACCCCGTTGCAGCTGACTGACCTGCCCGTCGGGGTGCTCTACGTCCTGGCGATCACCTCGATCGGGGTGTACGGAATCGTGTTGGCCGGCTGGTCCTCCGGATCCATCTATCCCCTGCTGGGTGGTCTGCGCTCCAGCGCGCAGGTGGTCTCCTACGAGATCGCGATGGCACTGTGCTTCGCCGCGGTGTTCCTGCACTCCGGCACCATGGCGACCTCAGGCATCGTCGCCGCCCAGGAGAAGACGTGGTACGCCGTGCTGCTGCTGCCGTCGTTCGCGGTGTACGTGACCGCGATGGTCGGGGAGACCAACCGCGCCCCGTTCGACCTTCCCGAGGCCGAAGGCGAATTGGTCGGCGGCTTCCACACCGAGTACTCGTCGCTGAAGTTCGCGATGTTCTACCTCGCCGAGTATGTCAACATGACCACCGTCTCGGCGTTGGCGACCACCCTGTTCCTCGGCGGCTGGCGCGCCCCGTGGCCGCTGAGTATGTGGGACGGCGCCATCACCGGCTGGCTGCCGCTGGTCTGGTTCGTGGCCAAGGTCTGGACGTTCCTGTTCGTGTTCATGTGGCTGCGCGCCACACTGCCCCGGCTGCGCTACGACCAGTTCATGGCACTGGGCTGGAAGCTGCTGATCCCGGTGTCGCTGGTGTGGATCATGATCGTCGCCGTCCTGCGCAACACCGGCCTCACGGGCATCATCCCGAGCCTGATCGCCGCCGCCGCGTTGCTGGCGGCGCTGCGAGCAGTGAACGCGCTGCGGCACAGAGCGATCCAACGCAAATCCGGGCCAGCACCTGTCCCGGTCGGCTCCGGGGCGTTCCCGATCCCTCCGCTGCCCGGCATCCCGGGGCTCGGCGCGAAAGCGGCCAAGGAAAATGCAGATGCCTAAGTTCCTGGACGCCGTCAAGGGATTCGGCGTCACGTTCGGCACGATGTTCAAACGGCCCATCACCGAGGAGTATCCGGAGAAGCCGGGGCCGGTCGCGCCGCGCTACCACGGCCGCCACCAGCTCAACCGCTACCCCGACGGGTTGGAGAAGTGCATCGGCTGTGAACTGTGCGCCTGGGCGTGCCCAGCCGACGCGATCTATGTCGAGGGCGCGTCCAACACCGACACCGAACGGTATTCGCCCGGTGAGCGTTACGGCCGGGTGTACCAGATCAACTACCTGCGTTGCATCGGCTGCGGGCTGTGCATCGAGGCCTGCCCTACCCGCGCGCTGACGATGACCAACATCTACGAGTTGGCCGACGACAACCGCGGCGACCTCATCTACGGCAAGGACAAGCTGCTGGCCCCACTGCAGCCCGGCATGGAGGCACCGCCGCATCCGATGGCCCCCGGTGCGACCGATGAGGACTACTACCTGGGGCGTGTGACCCCCAACGAAGAGGTGGCCAAGTGACGATCACCCTGCTGGCGGCCGAGACTCTCACCCGCACATCGACGTCGGAAGCGGTGGCGTTCTGGATCCTGGGCGCGATCACCGTCGCCGGTGCCATCGGCGTCGTCGCCGCGCCCAGGGCCGTCTACGCCGCGATCTTCCTGGCCACCACCATGATCGCGCTGGCCATGATCTACGTCGCCCAGGACGCGCTGTTCCTCGGCGTGGTGCAGGTGGTGGTCTACACCGGCGCGGTGATGATGCTGTTCCTGTTCGTCCTCATGCTCATCGGCGTGGATTCTCTTGAGTCGCTGGGGGAAACCATTCGCGGGCAACGTGTTGCGGCCATCGTGGCCGCGCTGGGCTTCGGCATCCTGCTGATCGCCGGCATCGGCAGCGCGGCCACCACCGGGTTCGTCGGGCTCGGCCAGGCGAATGCCGGCGGAAATGTCGAAGGGCTGGCCACCTTGATCTTCACCCGCGACCTGTGGGCGTTCGAGATCACCAGCGCCCTGCTGATCACCGCGGCACTCGGCGCGATGGTGCTGGCCCATCGCGAGCGCTTCGAGCGGCGACAGACCCAGCGCGAAATGGTCATCGAACGCTTCCGCATCGGCGCACGCGCCACACCCAAGCCCAACCCCGGCGTCTACGCGCGGCACAACGCCGTCGATACCTTCGCCCGGCTGCCCGACGGCTCCGACGAGGACTCCTCGGTGTCCACCATCATCAAGCGCCGGATCGTCACCACACCCAACGGCAGGAACGGTGAGAAATGAACCCGGACAACTACCTGTACCTGTCGGCGCTGCTGTTCACCATCGGAGCGGCCGGAGTGCTGTTGCGCCGCAATGCGATCGTGATGTTCATGTGCGTGGAACTGATGCTCAACGCCTGCAACCTGGCGTTCGTCACGTTCTCACGGATGCACGGGCATCTCGACGGCCAGGTGGTCGCGTTCTTCACCATGGTGGTGGCTGCCACCGAAGTGGTGGTCGGCCTGGCCATCATCATGACCATCTTCCGGACCCGACGCTCGGCCAACGTCGACGACGCCCACCTGCTTGCACACTGATATGCAGACACTGCTGTGGTTGACCATTGCGCTGCCCCTCACCGGGGCGGTGATCCTGCTGCTGGGCGGGAAGGCCACCGACGCGTGGGGCCACCTTCTCGGCTGCGCCACCGTACTCGGTGCCTTCGCCTGCGGCACAGTGCTGTTCACCCACTTGCTCGGGCTGCCCGCCGAGGAGCGCTCGGTGCACGAGGTGCTGTTCTCCTGGGTGCCGGTCGGTGTGCTGAAGGTGGACTTCGGTCTGCAACTCGACGCGCTGTCGGTGTGCTTCGTCCTGCTCATCACCGGGGTGGGTGCGCTCATCCACATCTACTCCGTGGGCTACATGTCCCACGACCCCGAGCGCCGGCGATTCTTCGCCTACCTGAACCTGTTCGTCGCCGCCATGCTGCTGCTGGTGCTCGCCGACAACTACCTCGGGCTCTACATGGGTTGGGAGGGCGTCGGTTTGGCGTCCTACCTACTGATCGGCTTCTGGTCGTACAAGCCGAGTGCGGCCACCGCGGCCAAGAAGGCGTTTGTGGTCAACCGGGTCGGCGACATGGGCCTGGCGATCGCCCTGATGGTGCTGTTCGCCTCCGTCGGCTCGGTCACCTTCAGCACGGTGTTCTCCGCGGTGCCCGGTCTGACCCACGGCGCGCTGACCACAGTCGGTCTGCTGCTACTGCTCGGCGCGTGCGGCAAGAGCGCCCAGGTGCCGCTGCAGTCGTGGCTCGGCGACGCGATGGAGGGCCCCACCCCGGTCAGCGCACTGATCCACGCCGCGACGATGGTCACCGCCGGTGTGTACCTGATCGTGCGTTCCGGGCCGATCTTCAATGCCGCGCCGGGCGCGCAGGCCGCGGTGGTGATCGTGGGCGCGGTGACGCTGTTGTTCGGCGCGATCGTCGGCTGCGCCAAGGATGACATCAAGAAGGCGCTGGCCGCCTCGACGATGTCGCAGATCGGCTACATGGTGCTCGCAGCCGGGCTCGGACCGGCCGGTTACGCGGTGGCCATCATGCACCTGCTCGCCCACGGCTTCTTCAAGGCCGGCCTGTTCCTCGGCGCCGGTTCGGTGATGCACGCCATGGGCGACGAGACCGACATGCGCCGCTACGGTGAACTGCGCAAGCTGCTGCCGATCACCTTCGTCACCTTCGGCCTTGGCTATCTGGCGATCATCGGGGTGCCACCGTTCGCGGGTTTCTTCTCCAAGGACGCCATCATCGAAACCGCTTTCAACTCAGGCGGATTGAAGGGCTGGGCGCTCGGCGGGGCCGCGCTGCTGGGCGCGGGGATCACCGCGTTCTACATGACCCGGGTGATGCTGCTGACGTTCTTCGGACGCGCGCGCTGGACCGAGAAGGCCACCGAGACCTACCCGCACGAGTCACCGGCGGTGATGACCTGGCCGATGATCGTGCTTGCCGTGGGCTCCGTCGGTGCCGGGGCGTTCCTGGCCATCGGGAACACGCTGCAACGCTGGCTGGAACCCGTTGTCGGCAGCCACGAAACCGAACATGCCGTGCCCGCATGGGTGACGACGGTGACCGCGCTGGGCGTGGTGGCCGTCGGCATCGCGGTGGCCTACCGGCAGTACGCGATGCACAAGGTTCCCGAGACCGCACCGCAGGACGTCTCGGCGCTCACCGTCGCCGCCCGGCGCGACCTCTACGGTGACGCCTTCAACGAGGCCACCTTCATGCGCGGCGGTCAGGAACTGACCAAGGCGCTGGTGGTGGTCGACGACAAGGGCATCGACGGGTCGGTCAACGGGCTGGCCCATCTGGTGGGCCGGATATCCGACGGACTGCGGCAGCTTCAGACCGGGTTCGCCCGCTCCTATGCACTGTCGATGCTTGTCGGAAGTGCCCTGGTGATCGCGGCGGTTCTGTACAGGACGCGGGGGTGAGCACGATGACGAACTTTCCCTGGCTGACGCTGCTGTGGGCAATCCCGGTGGTGGGCGCGGCGGTCATCATCGTGCTGCCGGCCTCGCTTCGTCAGCTCGCCAAGTACGCCGGGCTTGTGGTGGCTCTGCTGGTGCTCGCCCTGTCGCTGATGCTGGCCGCGCGGTTCGACCCCGCGGGCGAACAGTTCCAGTTCGTCGAGAACCACCCGTGGATCCCGTCTTTCGGCACCGGCTACATCCTCGGACTGGACGGCATCGCACTGGCGTTGGTGGTGCTGACGGCGGTGCTCATGCCGCTGTTGCTGATCGCCGGCTGGAACGACGCCGACGACCGGCCCGGTCTCGGACGCGGGCCGCACAGCTACATCGCGCTGACCCTGGCGGTCGAGGGCATGGTGCTGATGTCGCTGGCCGCCCTGGACATCCTGCTGTTCTTCATCTTCTTCGAGGCGATGCTGATCCCGATGTACTTCCTCATCGGCGGATTCGGGGGAGCGAACCGCGGCCGAGCGGCACTGAAGTTCCTGCTGTACAGCCTGTCTGGGGGGCTGGCCATGCTGGCCGCGGTCGTCGGCTTGTACGTGGTGACCTCCGCCGACAAGGCATTCGACGGCGGCACCTTCGACTTCCGGGCCATCGTCGACGCGCTCGGCAGCGGGAAGTTCACCCTGCAGCCGGGTGTGGCTCACGCGCTGTTTCTCGGTTTCATGGTCGCCTTCGCGGTCAAAGCCCCGCTGTGGCCGTTCCACACCTGGCTCCCCGGAGCGGCCGAGGAGGCCACCCCGGCCTCGGCGGTGTTGATGATGGCCGTGATGGACAAGGTCGGCACGTTCGGCATGCTGCGCTACTGCCTGCCGCTGTTTCCGGACTCCGCAACCTATTTCCGGCCCGCCATCTCCACGCTGGCTGTTATCGGCATCGTCTACGGCGCCATCCTGGCGATCGGCCAGACCGACGTCATGCGGCTGATCGCCTACACCTCGATCAGCCACTTCGGCTTCATCATCCTGGGTATCTTCGTGATGACCAGCCAGGGCCAATCCGGCTCGGCGCTCTACATGGTCAACCACGGCATCTCCACGGCCGCGCTGTTCCTCATCGCCGGCTTCCTGGTCAGCCGGCGCGGCACCCGCGCCATCGCCGCCTACGGCGGAGTCCAGAAGGTTGCCCCGGTCCTGGCCGGCACCTTCCTCGTCGCGGGCATGGCGACTCTCGCGTTGCCCGGGCTGGCGCCGTTCATCAGCGAATTCCTGGTCCTCATCGGCACATTCACGCGATACCCCGCCCTCGCCGTGTGCGCCACGATCGCCCTCGTGCTCTCCGCACTCTACGTGCTGTGGCTCTACCAGCGGATGATGACCGGTCCGGTCACCGACGGCAACGAGACCGTGCGGGACCTGCGGCCGCGCGAACTCGTCGTCGTGGCGCCGTTGATCGCACTGCTCATCGCGCTCGGGGTGTACCCCAAGATCGCGCTGGACGTCATCAACCCCGCCGTCACCGCGACCCTGACGTCGATCCACCAACCCGACCCGCCTCCCGCGGTCGCGGAAGGGACCCGCCCATGACTGCGCCCAGTATCGCCTACGCTCAGCTGGCACCGATGCTGATCGTCTTCGGCGCGGCCGTCGTCGGTGTGCTCGTCGAAGCGTTCCTGCCGCGCAAGGCCCGCTATCGCACGCAGCTCACTCTCAGCCTGGCCGCCCTGCTGGTCGCACTGCTATGGGTACTCAGGGTCACCCTTCAACTGCGGGGCGGCATCGGCAACTCGGTGGTGGCCGGCGCCGTCGACATCGACCGGCCGACGTTGTTCCTGCAGGGCACGATCCTGTTGACCGGCGTGCTCAGCGTGCTACTCATCGCCGAGCGGCGTGCCCCGGCCGAATCCCCGGATGGTGCAGTGGCATTGGACGCCTTCACGCCGGACGCCTCGACCGTTCCGGGCAGCGTGGCCGAGAAGGTGGCCACCAAGGCTGCGCTGATCCAGACCGAGGTGTTCCCGCTGACGATGTTCGCCATCGGCGGGATGATGCTGTTCCCGGCGGCCGGTGACTTCCTGACGATGTTCGTCGCACTGGAGGTCCTGTCCCTGCCGCTGTACCTGATGTGCGGGCTGGCCCGCCGCCAGCGCCTGCTGTCCCAGGAAGCCGCGCTGAAATACTTTCTGCTGGGCGCGTTCTCCTCGGCGTTCTTCCTGTTCGGCATCGCGCTGCTGTACGGATTCGCCGGCACGATGAGCCTGTCCGGTATCGCCGCGGCCATCCAGACCAATCCGGACAGCACCTCTCTCGCCCTCATCGGCGCGGGACTGGTCACCGTCGGCCTGCTGTTCAAAGTCGGTGCGGTGCCGTTCCACTCCTGGGTTCCCGACGTCTACCAGGGCGCACCCACGCCGATCACTGGGTTCATGGCCGCCGCCACCAAGGTCGCCGCATTCGGGGCGATGCTGCGGGTGTTCTACGTCGCCCTGCCCGCGCTGAACTACGGGTGGCGGCCGGTGCTGTGGGTGGTGGCCATTCTGACGATGGTCGTCGGCTCGATCGCCGCCGTGAGGCAAACCGACGTCAAACGAATGCTGGCGTACTCTTCGGTGGCGCATGCCGGTTTCATCCTGACCGGCGTGATCGCGGGTAACCGTCCCGGCCTGTCGGCGACGTTGTTCTATCTGTTCACCTACGCGTTCTCCACGCTGGGGGCCTTCGCGGTGGTCAGCGTGGTGCGCGACGCCAACGGCGCCGAGGAGACCTCGCTGGCCCGCTGGGCGGGGCTCGGCCGGCGTTATCCCCTGGTGGGCGCGGTGTTCACACTGTTCCTGCTGGCGTTCGCCGGTATCCCGCTCACCAGCGGCTTCGTCAGCAAGTTCGCGGTGTTCAAGGCCGCCGGCCAGGGCGGGGCCATCCCGCTGGTGATCGTCGGCGTGCTCGCCTCGGCGATCGCCGCGTACTTCTACGTACGGGTGATCGTGCTGATGTTCTTCACCGACCCGCCGGAGGACGCACCGGAGGTCATCACCCCGAGCTCGCTGAGCGTCGCGACCATCACCCTGACCGCGGCCATCACCTTCGCGCTCGGCGCCTTGCCCCAGCCGCTGCTGGACCTGGCCGACAACGCCGCTGGGTTCCTACCCTGATGATCCTTCTCAGCGCGGACCACGGCGCGCACCGGCCGGTCGCTGCAGCGCTCAGGAGCTGATGCGCCGCTCGGCGACCACGGACTCGACCAGTGAGCGCAGGTGGGTGTTGACGGCCTCGGGGTGCTCGAGGATCGCGCAGTGACCGCCGGGCATTTCCACCAGGTCGACGAGGTTGGGTGCCGCCTGCGCGATCTTGCGGGCCTGACACATCGGCAGCAGCCGGTCATCGGTGGAGCCGATCACCAGCGTGGGGACAGTGAGAGCGGTGAGGTCGATGTGGCGTGGACCCATCTCCTCGACGAGCACCCGCGCCCAGGCCCCGCGACCGGCGGCCGGGGTGGTCGCGAACAGCTCGTGAACGAAGTCGGCGATCGTCGGATCGGCCTCGGCCCCGACGGCCATCATCGCGACGAACCAGCGACTGCCGGGCTGAGCCCCCCGGAACAGCGGTGCCCCACCGAAGACCTTGATCATCCGCCGCGCGGCCACCGACCTGCCGGCGGCCAGCAGCGGCGGCACCCGCAGCAGGTTGATCTCCTCCAGCAGGTCGCCGGTGGTGGTGTTGATCAGCGCCACGGCGTCGGCGCGTTCGCAGACGCGGTCGCGGTGCCGCTCAGCCCACGAGCTGATCGCGATCCCGCCCATCGAGTGCCCGGCGATGACCGCGCGCTCCGCCGGCCGCAGCGTGGCGGCCAGCACGGCGTCCAGGTCGGAGGCCAGGTGGTCCAGGCTGTAGGAGGACGGGTGCGGCTGGCCGCTGCGGCCGTGCCCCCGCTGGTCGTAGGCGATCACGCGGTAGTCGCGGGCGAGGTCGTTGATCTGCTCATGCCAGACCCGAAGGGCGCAGGTGATGCCGTGGGCCAGGACGATCGGGTAACCGTCCTCCGGGCCGAAGACCTCGGTGTGCAGGCGGGTTCCGTCGGCCGCGCGGACCTTGACGGTCCGGCCCGACGGCAGCTTGGGGCCACCGATCGTGGCTACCTGAGACGCTGACATGGTGACTCCTAGGCGGTGCGGCGACGCTGCCGCACCGGAGCAATAGAGTAACCGCCAGCTGGCCTAAAACTCGATTCCAGGCCGCGTCGTTACCGCACCGTGCCCGCTCCTAGAGGATGACCCGGTGACCGCCCGCCCAGTTACCCCTGTGCCTGGGCCCGAAAAGCGCTGGGGCTGAGTGAGTTCACCCGCCGGCCGAGAAACGCTCGGCGTGGATCTGGTCTTCAGGTACGCCTACGGCGGTCAGTGCGGCGTGGGCCGCCTCGACCATCGGCGGCGGCCCGCAGACGTACACGTCGGGCCACTCGTCGAGTTTGGCGGCCTCAGCCGCCGCCAGGTCGACGGGATTGCCGGTGGCCCCGGACCATTGCGGGTCGGGATGCCACACCACGGTGTCGTACCGGAAGTCCGGCAGCGAGTCGGCGAGCGCCTGCAGTTCCTCCTGCGCGAACACCTCGGTGTGGCGGGTGACCCCGAAGAACATGCGCGCGGGCTGTGGGTCCCCCCATTCGGCCATCCGGCGCACCATCGACAACAGCGGTGCCAGCCCGGTGCCGCCGGCCAGGAACCAGCGTGGCCGAAGCCCGTTCTCCACCAGCCCGAAATCACCGGTGGCCGACGAGACGGTGAGCTTGTCACCGACAACGGCGGCGCCGACGAGGTACTCCGACATCGCCCCGCCGGGCAACAGCCGGATGTAGAACTCCAGGTCGCCGTCCCAGTTGGCGACGTTGGCCGGCGAGTAGGCGCGCCGGGCGTCGCGGCCGGGGACGGAGATGCGTACGAATTGGCCGGATTCGAAGTCCGCCGAGCAGGACTCGCCGGCGTCGTCGAGCAGCGTCAGCCGCAGCCGCATCACCGCCTCGGCGACCCGGTCCAGACCGGTGACGCGGGCCTGGTGGCGGGTCGGCGGTGCGGTGACGATCTGGCCGCTGTCGTACGGCAGATCGATGCGGCAGTCCCGGCGGGGGAAGGTGCGGCACAACAGGATCCCGCCGTCCTCCTCCGGTGTCTCGATGACGTCGGGATCGTGGTCGCCCATCTCCACCCTCCCATCGGAGAGCACTGCCGAGCAGGCCCCGCAGCCGCCGGCCTGGCAGGCTGATTTCAGCACCAGGCCGGATCCCTCGGCTGCTGCGAGAACCGTTGTCTGCGAGTCACATCGGACGGTGGACTCCTCGCCGTCGGTGGTGACCAGGACGACGTCGTAGCACTCCAGTTCGGTGCTCACCGGCCGGTCGGCGATCTCGGTCATCAGGCACCCGCCATGGCGTCGGCGAGGTCTTGGGCCGGGTCTCCGATCGGCTTGAGCGCGAACTTGTCCACGAGGATGTCGACGACGGCCGGGGTGAGGAATGCCGGCAGGGTCGGCCCGAGGCGGATATTGCGGATCCCCAGTGACAGCAGGGTCAGCAGCACCGCGGCGGCCTTCTGCTCGAACCACGACACGAACAAGCTCAGCGGCAGGTCGTTGACACCGCAGTCGAAGGCGTCGGCCAGCGCCAACGCGATCTGGACCGCCGAGTAGCTGTCGTTGCACTGGCCGACGTCGAGCAGTCGGGGGATGCCGCCGATCTCGCCGAACTCATGGGTGTTGAAGCGGTACTTATTGCAGCCCAACGTCATCAGCACGGTGTCCGCCGGGGCGTGGTCGGCGACGTCGGTGTAATAGTTGCGTCCCGGCGCGGCGCCGTCGCAGCCGCCGATGAGCAGGAACCGTCTGATCGCACCGTCTTTGACGGCCTGGATGACGGTGTCGGCGACCGAGAGCACCGCGTCGCGCCCGAAGCCGGTGGTGACGGTCTCCGCCGGTGCGTCGGCGGTGAAGCCGGGCAGCGACAGCGCGGCCTTGACCATCAGCGACAGGTCAGAGCTGTCGAGATGACGGATCCCGGGCCAACCGACCGGTCCGAGGGTGAAGATCCGGTTGCGGTAGGCCGGCTGCGGCTCGATCAGGCAGTTGGATGTCATCACGATCGGGCCGGGGAAGGCGGTGAAGTCGCGCTGCTGGTCCTGCCAGGCGCCGCCGTAGTTGCCGACCAGGTGGCGGTACTTGTGCAACTCGGGGTAGCCGTGGGCGGGCAGCATCTCGCCGTGGGTGTAGACGTTGATGCCGGCGCCTTCGGTGGCCTCGAGGATGCGGGCCAGGTCGTGCAGGTCGTGGCCGGACACCAGGATGGCTTTGCCGGCCACCGGGGTGACCCGTACCGGGGTGGGCACCGGGCTGCCGAAGCTGCCGGTGTTGGCGGCGTCGAGCATCGCCATCACGTCGAGGTTCAGCGCGCCGAGGTTCAAGGCATGGCCCAGCAGGGCGTCGGCGTCGGCGGGCTGATCGGCCAGAAACGCCAGCGCGGATTCGATTCCCGCGTCGGTCTCGTCGGTGCGGTAGCCCAACGCGTGGGCGTGGTGGGCGTAGGCGCAGACACCCTTGAGGCCGTAGAGGTTGAGGTTGCGCAGACCCACCACATCGGCTCCGACGGTGGCCAGTCCGGCATCGACGCCGACGGTGGCGCCCTGGGCGACCACACCGGAAATCGTTGCAGCTGGCTCGAATTGGGCCGGTCCGGCGAGGGCCTCGGGTTCCACGCCGGCCGCCCGTGCGGCGTTCTCGTAGGCCAGCTTCGCCGTTTCGCGCATGGCCACGGCGTCGGAGATCAGCGCCATGAACCGGGTGGCGTTGAAGTTGACATTGGTCAGCGTGGTGAACAGGTCGAAGGAGGCGTGGGCGGCGAAGACCGGGTCGGGCGCGCCGAGCTGACGGGCCTTCTGCGCGTACTGGCCGATGCCGAGGTTGACGTGGACCAGGACGTCCTGCAGCGCCGCCGTCGTGGCGTCCTTGCCGCAGTTGCCCTTGGTCGCCGAGCAACCGAAGCTCAGCAGGTTCGGACGGTCAGGGGAAGCGGTGCGGTCGGTCTGTTCGCACTGGTAGCAAAACATCGGGTCTCCTCGGCGATGAGCGGTTGACGTGGCTCACGCTATGGACCGGCGAAACGGGCAACCTTGACCTAGATCAAGCCGAGTATGTGCGCTCGGTCACACGATGGACTGGTCGCGGGAGTAGGCGTCCAATGCCGCGACGTCGGGGACTCGTAGCACCGAGCCGTCGACGGAGACGAGTCCCGCCGAGGTCAGGGTGCGCATCGCTCGCGAGAACGTCTCGGGCGTCATTCCGAGTCGGGAGGCCAGCACGTGCTTGAGAGCCGGCAGTTCGATGCTGGACGCCTGCGGGGCGACCGGGGCGGCATCGGTCACCGAGGATGCCTCACCGTCGAGGTGATAGGACCCGGCGCCGACCGCGCCGAGCACGAACGCCACGATCCGCTGCGTTGCCGACTGCAGGGACAACATCGCGATGTCCTGGACCTTGGATTGGAGTCGCTTGGCCATCGACGCCAGCATGATGCGTGCCATCGACGGATCCTCGTCGAGCACCCGGTCGACCGCGCCGACCGGGACGAAGACCAGGTCGGTGTCGGCCAGTGCGGTGGCGTCCACCGGATACGGCTCGCGCAGGAACATCACCGCATGCCCGAAAGCGCTTCCCGGACTGAGGATTTCCAGCACCTTCACCAGACCCTCGGAGTTGGACACCGAAAGTTGCATCCGGCCCTCGCGCACGATGTAAAAGCCGGTCGACGGGGTGCCGCGGCGAAACAGCACCTGACCGGCGGGCAGGAAGATCGACCGACTCTCGGCGGCGAGGAAGTCCACGTGCGCGCCGTCCAGGCCACCGAACATCGGCGCCGAAGCGATCGCCTGCCGCACGTCCCCATTCATCGGAGGCGACGCTACCGTTTCCGGGGCCCGCTTGGGCGAATGACGGGGATCGGGCACGCTGGTGCTCACGATGACCGCTCCCCTACTCAGCGATCCCGGCGACCTGACCGCACTGCGCGCGAGCGGCGCCGATCCCGACGGGCTGTTCGTCTCCTTCGCCGCGTGGGCGGAGCGGTGCGGCACCACGCTGTACCCCGCACAGGAGGAAGCGCTGATGGAGTTGGTCAGCGGCGCCAACGTCGTGTTGGCGACACCGACCGGTTCGGGCAAGTCACTGGTGGCCACCGGGGCGCTGTACGCAGCGGTCGCCGCGGGCCGGCGCAGCTACTACACCGCGCCGATCAAGGCATTGGTCAGCGAGAAGTTCTTCGCCCTGTGCGAGGTCTTCGGCGCCGCCAACGTCGGCATGCTCACCGGTGACGCCGCGGTCAACGCGGGCGCGCCGATCATCGCCTGCACCGCGGAGGTCCTGGCCAACATCGCACTACGCGAGGGAGCCGGCGCCGACATCGGCCTGGTGGTCATGGACGAGTTCCACTTCTACGGCGACCCCGACCGAGGCTGGGCGTGGCAGGTGCCGCTGCTGGAACTGCCGCGCGCACAATTCCTGCTGATGTCGGCGACCCTGGGCGACGTCACGTTCCTGCGTGAAGACCTCACCCGACGCACTGGCCGCGCCACGGCGCTGATCGCCAATGCCGAACGGCCGGTCCCGCTCTTCTATTCGTATGCGACCACGCCGATGCACGAGACCATCGGCGACCTGCTCGACACCAAGCAGGCGCCCATCTACGTCGTCCACTTCACCCAGGTCTCAGCGCTGGAGCGGGCGCAGGCGCTGATGAGCGTCAACGTGTGCAGCAAGGAGGAGAAGGCCGCGATTGCCGAGTTGATCGGCGGGTTCCGGTTCTCGTCGGCCTTCGGAGCGACGCTGTCGCGGTTGGTTCGCCACGGAATCGGCGTTCACCACGCCGGGATGCTGCCCAAATACCGGCGCCTGGTCGAGCAGCTTGCCCAGGCCGGCCTGCTCAAAGTCATCTGCGGCACAGACACTCTCGGCGTCGGCATCAACGTACCGATCCGAACCGTCGTCTTCTCGGCGTTGTCGAAGTACGACGGAACCCGCACCAGGCTGCTCAACGCCCGCGAGTTCCACCAGATCGCCGGACGCGCCGGGCGGGCCGGCTACGACACCGCAGGCACCGTCGTCGTTCAGGCACCCGAGCACGAGGTGGAGAACCTCAAGCAGTTCGCGAAGGTGGCCGATGACCCGAAGAGGCGCCGGAAACTGGTGCGCCGCAAGGTCCCCGAGGGCATGGTGCCGTGGAGCGAGTCCACCATGATCCGACTGGTCGACGCCTCCCCCGAGCCGTTGACGTCCAACATGCGGGTGTCGACAGCGATGATCCTCGACGTCGTCGACCGACCAGGAGATCCGTTCGTTGCGATGCGCCGGCTGCTCACCGAGAACCACGAGCCACGCAAGCGTCAGCTTGCCCACATCCGTGAGGCGGTCGGCATTGCGCGCTCGTTGTTGCAGGCCGGTATCCTCGAGCGCCTCGACGAACCGGAACCCGACGGCCGCCGCTACCGGCTGACCGTCGACCTGCCGCCCGACTTCGCCCTCAACCAGCCCCTGTCGACATTCGCGCTCGCCGCGATCGAGGTGCTCGACACCGCGTCGGAAACCTATGCGCTGGATGTTGTTTCGGTCATCGAGGCCACGCTGGAAGATCCGCGGCAAATTCTGGCCGCGCAGCTCAACAAGGCCAGGAGCGAGGCCGTGGCCCAGATGAAGGCCGACGGCATCGACTACGACGAGCGCATCGAACTGCTCGACGACGTCACCTATCCCAAGCCGCTCGACGAACTGCTGCGCCACGCCTTCGAGGTGTACCTGCAGAGCAACCCGTGGGCCGCCGACGGGCAGCTGTCGCCGAAGTCGGTGGTGCGCGAGATGTGGGAGCGGGCGTTCACCTTTCGCGAATTCGTCAGTGTCTACGGGCTCACCCGTTCCGAAGGCGCGGTCCTGCGCTACCTCTCCGACGCCTTCAAGGCGCTGCGGTCCGGAGTGCCTGCCGCCGCGCGCACCGAGGATCTCACCGACCTCGTCGAGTGGCTCGGTGAGCTGGTGCGCCAAGTCGACTCGAGCCTGCTCGACGAGTGGGAGCAGCTCACCAACCCGGACCAGCCGCATGACGTCCCGGTGGCGATGCCGGCCCGTCCGCGCCCGCTGACCGGCAACCAGCGGGCATTCACCGCCATGGTGCGTAACGCGTTGTTCCGGCGCGTCGAGCTGTTCGCCCGGCGCCGCTGGGCTGACCTCGGTGCGCTGGACGCCGGCGCCGGGTGGAGCGCCGAGCGCTGGGCAGAGGTCGTCGACGCGTACTTCGAAGAGCACGACGACGTCGGCACCGGCGCCGACGCCCGCGGCCCGGCCCTGCTGGTCATCGACCGGGGGCCCGGGGTGTGGCGGGTACGTCAGATCCTCGACGACCCGGCCGGCGACCACGACTGGGGTTTCGAGGCCGAGGTGGACCTGGAGGCCTCCGATGAGGAAGGAATCGCCGTCATTCGGCTCCTCGACGCCGGTCGCCTGGACTAGCCAGGGCACACGGCCACCGCGTCAGGTCGGCAGGCAGCGGCCGACGGCACACCGTCACGATTGGATGTTTTGGGTCCGCGGCAAATAGCATCAGCACCGTAATGACAGATCAAGACCTGGAAGTACGCGCTGCCCCGACCGGGCGCGCGGCAGACCGACTGGCGGCCGAAGCCGGGCGCCGCCGAACCTTCGCGGTGATCAGCCATCCCGACGCCGGTAAATCGACGCTGACCGAGGCGCTGGTTCTGCACGCCAAGGTCATCACCGAAGCGGGCGCGATCCACGGCAAGGCGGGTCGGCGCTCGACGGTCTCGGACTGGATGGAGATGGAGAAGGCCAGGGGCATTTCGATCACCTCCACAGCACTGCAGTTCCCCTACCGATCGCCGGACGGACAGGACTGCGTCATCAACCTTCTCGACACCCCCGGGCACGCGGACTTCTCCGAAGACACCTACCGGGTGCTCAGTGCCGTCGACTGCGCGGTAATGCTCATCGACGCGGCCAAGGGCCTGGAACCGCAGACGCTCAAGCTGTTTCAGGTGTGCCGTCACCGCGGGATCCCCATCCTGACGGTGATCAACAAATGGGACCGGCCGGGCCGGCACGCACTGGATCTTCTCGACGAGATCCACGACCGCATCGGACTCAAACCCATGCCGCTGACGTGGCCGGTCGGCATTGCCGGGGATTTCAAGGGCGTCCTGGATCGCCGCACCGGCAACTTCATCCGCTTCACCCGCACGGCCGGCGGTGCCACCGCCGCACCCGAGGAGCACATCCCGCCGGAACGCGCCCGGGACGCCGCTGGCGATGACTGGGTGAATGCGGTCGAAGAGTGCGAACTCCTGTCCGCCGACGGCGGTGACTACGACAACGACGCATTCCTGCGCGGAGACGCCACCCCGGTCCTGTTCACCTCGGCTGCACTGAATTTCGGCGTGAACCAACTCCTGGACACCCTGGTGCGGCTCGCGCCGCCACCGGGCGGGCAGCGCGACGTCGATGGCAACCTGCGGCCCGTCGATTCGCCGTTCAGTGCGTTCGTGTTCAAGGTGCAGGCTGGGATGGACTCCGCGCATCGTGACCGCATCGCCTACGCCCGGGTCTGCTCGGGCACCTTCGAGCGCGGCGACGTCCTGACCCATGCCGCGTCCGGCAAGCCGTTCGTCACCAAGTACGCGCAGTCGGTGTTCGGCCAGCAGCGCTCGACACTGGACAGCGCCTGGCCGGGCGACGTGATCGGGCTGGCCAACGCGGCCGCGCTGCGGCCGGGGGACACCCTCTTCCGCGATGTGCCCATCCACTTTCCGCCCATCCCGAGCTTCTCCCCCGAGCATTTCGCAGTCGCCCGCGGCACCGACCCCAGCAAGCACAAGCAGTTCCGCAAGGGCATCGAGCAGCTGGATCAAGAGGGCGTCGTGCAGGTCCTGCGGTCGGACCGGCGCGGCGATCAGGCACCCGTCCTGGCCGCCGTCGGCCCCATGCAATTCGAAGTCGCCAGCCACCGGATGGCCACGGAGTTCAACGCACCGATCTCGCTGGAGTCGCTGCCCTACACGGTCGCCCGCGCCATCGACCCCGACGATGCTGAGTTCGCGCAGAAGCAGGTGTCGATGGAGGTGCTCACCCGCACCGACGGTGTCATGCTGGCGCTGTTCACCACCAAATGGCGGCTGCAGGGCTTCTGTGAGGACAACCCCGGCGTGAAGCTGCGCTCGCTGGTGGCCGCGGGCGACAACTGAGCCGCTAGCCGACCGAGGCGCAGCCCACGTACGGGATGCAGCCGGTGGCCCCACCGGGACCGGCCGTACCGCTCGGGCCACCCGGGATGGCGCCGCTCGCCCCACCGGGGCCGGCACTACCGCCGGGACCGCCAGGAATCGCGCCGCCGGCTCCACCCGGGCCGGCCGTCGCCGTCGGGCAGGCCGTGCCGTCCGGGTTCACGCAGCCAGGATCGGCGATGGCCAGCGGAGCCGCCGCGATCGCCGCGGCTGCAGCACCGGCAAGAACAACAGATGTCAGAGAAATCGTCTTCAGTGCCATGTATCGGGTGTACCCGCATCGCACAGAGTTTCACCCGTTATGCGCGTTCCGGAAGGCCAGCCCGCTGCGGGCGAGCACAAACGACAGCCGGGAAGAAGTTCCGCGGGCCCGGGGCTTCGTGCCCCGAGTGGCGTCCTGGCTCACCGGATATCACGAGGCGATGTTCTCGGCCAACGGACCGGAGCTGTTGTTCTGGCTGCCGCGGACCGCCCCGCTCATCGGCGGGGTGATCGGCGGTGCGTTGTTCGTGTTCGGTATCGATCGATTCCTGTCGGCCGAGATCGGCGTCGTCGAACCCACGCCCTTGCGATGACCTCGAGGTAAGGGCGGTCACTGGCCTGTCGTGTAGGGTTGGGGGAGGTTGATCTTCCAGCCTCGGAATCCGTCGCAGGCGCGCGGTGTGCCATAGCACCCGCGATGTGAGCCTCCGGACGAATCCCACGAAACTTGCTTTCACTCACCATGCCGTCAATCGGAAGTTGTCACGATGTCTTTTGCCGTCTCCGGGCCGGCTGCCGCCGCCCGCTCCGTACTATCGGTCACGGGCCTGCCCGTCGGATCCCGAAATTCCTTGCAGCTCTTCATCGAATGGTTCAACACGACCGACGTCCGGATTGCGGCTGTCGGCCAGATCGACATGTCGACCGCGCAACCCTTCAGCCACCAGGTGTTCCGTTATGCCGGCAACTGCAGGCATCTGACGCTGAACCTACGCAAGGTGACGTTGTTCGACTGCGCCGGGTTCGCCGCGCTGTGCCACATCGATGACCGGTGCCACATGGCCGACGTCTCGTGGATCGTTCAGCCCGCTGGCTGCGTCTCACGGGTCGTCGACTTCTGCGACCCACTCCGGCGGTTGCCGTTGTCAACCGGCGAACACGTCAGCGGATAGGAATACTACAACGCCGCTGGTCAGCGGGATAGGTCCCACTGGCCGAAGTCCGGTGCGAGGACGTCGTCGACGTCGACATGGACGCCGTCGATGACGGCTCCCGGGTCGGTCGCGGTGACCACCTCCCGCTGGAACAACACCGCCGCCGGCTCGCGTTGACCGCCCGACCATGCCCTGGTCTGCCACGCCCACCGAAACCCTGGCGCGCTCGAGTGCCCGACGACGCCGTCACCGATCGCCCAACCGAGTTCGTGGACGCCACCATAGATGCCGGTGCGCTCCCCGCCGAGCACCGAGTTGATGCCGCGAAACCATTGCCCTGCAAGGTGTTTCCAGGCATCAGCGCCGATCGGCTCGTCGACACTGAAGAAGATCGGCGCCGAGTCCGGCCCACCCGCCGCGGCGTGCAGGCGCAACGCTGTCTGGGCGTCGGCCACCCCGCCGTCGTATCCGCGGGTGAAGTCCGATGGTGAATTCGGCCAGCCCGGCTTGCCGTACTGGTAACAGCTGACCACCTGCAGGCCGGCTGCCCGCAGTCCGTCGGCGAACTCGCGGGTGACCGGCTTGAAGTCGAACGTCGCACCGGGGCGCAGCTCGGAGACGTAGACCAGCGCGCCGTCATAGCCGGCCGCCTTGATCTGCTCCGGTGAGACCAGCCGCTCGGCAAAGTCGATCAGTTGCATACCGGCCGCCGACGCCTTGGGCGAAGCGATCGTGGCCGCGAGTATCCCGGGCGCAGCCAATGCCGGTGCGATAGTTGACCAGGCATAACGCAGGACGTCACGTCGGGAGGCAGACACTCGACAGCCGCGCATGCGTCCAGTAAACCAATCAGGTCATGTCCGGTGCGACCGACGTGAAAAGTCCCAGCAGCGATGCTGGTCACGTACTACATAGAGGCAGGTCATGACCGGGCCCCGAGGGCTGGTCCGCTGAGTTGGCCGCCACCGACTACTCCTCGAACGAAGCCGCCGTGCAGCGTACTGAACAGGCGGGATTTACTGTCGGAGAAGATTTTTCACTTGCTGACCGCGAGACCGGCAGCCCAGCCTCGATGGCAGCCCGGCGAGCGCAGGCACAATCGCTGGCCACCGGTGTTCGGACCCGCGTCGGTGAACTGATCGCCGCCGACCACCAGGTCGCAGGCAAGATAGTGGCAGCGGCGGATGGACTTGGCGGCACCGCCTTCACCGATACCACCCCGCCGGACAGCACCAAGCCGACCATCCAGATGGTCGACGACCACACCGTCAACGAAGACGGCCGTGAGCCGCCTCCTCAGCCACCGGCATGGGGCTTGCCTCCGGAGGTGTGCAGCCGCCGGTCGACGGCCCGCTCACGCCAGGACCGGACTGGGAGCGCCATGAGCGTCGTTCGCGTCAACTTCCTTCCCGAGTTCTATCTCGGTGACGACGCAATGCTGATGACCTGGGACGGCAGCGGCGTCGACAAGGTGAAAGACGCTGTGGAAGAGGCGAGGAACAACCGCTCGTCGTGCTTTCTCCACGATGGCGTCGCGCAGGAGTTCCACATCGAACCGGGCGCAGCCACTGTCGACCTGAGTCCTACCCGAGTGGTGTGGCGGCTGGATCAAGCCAAAGCGGCTGAGATTTCAGAGGATTTGGTCGCGCTCAGCCCCCTGAGAGGCAGCGGGAGAACCGCGGGCCACTTCTATGTCGACATCACCAGTCCCGCAGAGACTCTCGTCATATCTCGCGACGAATACACCGACGTCGTCTATCCGTGGGTGTCGCCAGAGTTAGGCGCAATTACTGCAGCTCCGCCTTCCGAATTCCCTCATCTCGACCGCCTTGACGCGCGACGAGAGGTCACCATGGCATTCGCCGGGTTTCGCTGGCTCCCAAAGGGCATGAAAACGGCTCCCGGAGTTGCCTCCGGGAGCCGTTTTACCTGGTAGCGGGGACAGGATTCGAACCTGCGACCTCTGGGTTATGAGCCCAGCGAGCTACCGAGCTGCTCCACCCCGCGTTGGTGAACACAACGTTACCCAATGGCTTCGAATGCATCCAAATCGCGTGCTCAGCGACGGTGCCGCGCCCCATAAGCGCACCGGGAAGCCGCTGATCTGCACGGTTTGCATCCCGCGGCGATACCCGACAGGCTCGGTACAGACATGACTAGAACTTCCACGACCCGAGCCACGACAGCGATCCTCCTGGCCGCGCTCAGCGTCAGCGTGGCGGCCTGCGACAGCCAGAGTGGCGTTCCGGGCGCCACGTCCAGCGCGCCTGCCGTCCTTGCGCCGATAGCCACCACCTCGACCACCACCAAAGCCACCGCCTCGTCGGCGGCTGGCGCTGCCCCATCGGTCGACTTCACCCGCCTTCTTCTCCAGGCGCGCGACATCTCGACGGCCGAGGACTCCTACACCGCCCAGCCCGCGACGGCGAACCCCGACGGCCGGCCAGGCGCCGAGGTGCTTCTGGTCAACCAGGACCAGACCAAGGCCGTCGACATCCTCATTGCGGGACTTCCCGACCCGGCCACCGCCCCCGCGGCCCTGCAGGAAGCCCAGGTGAACCTCGCCAACACGGTGACCGGCGGTCAACCCCAACCCTCACCGGTGGGCGCAGGCGGAACGATGGTGTCCGGAACCTCGCCCGACGGCAAGAAGTCGGTGACCGTCCTGCTGTTCACCGAGGGAGCGGCACTGGCGCGCGTCGAATTCGACGGTGTGCCAGGCCAGCCCGCGTCGAGCGCGTTCGTGACCGACACCGGCCAGAAGCAGGACATCGCGCTGCGCGTCGGACTGGGTGCTCCAGCGACAACCGGGGGATGACATCGGGCACCCCGAGGCAGCGATCACCGTGAAAGTGCGTGAGACGCCGGCTACTTCGTCGCGTCGTACTTGTTCATCGCGTCGTCGAGTCGCTGCAGCGCGGACCCGTACTGGGCGAAGTTGCCGCTTCGCTGCGCGTCCTTGACCGCCGTCAGCGCCGACTCCAACTCCTGCAGCGCGGCCGCCTTGGCCGGGGACAGCGCCACGTTGCCCGGCTGCGGCACCACCGCCACCGGTGGTGTCGGTACCTCGGCGACGTTGGCCGGCGGAGGCGCGGCACCCGGACGCGCGTCCGGTGGCTGGACGGAACCCGGGCCGCTGGCCGGGGCCGGACCCGTCGCCGTGGCACCCGCACCGGCCCCGAAGATGCCGTCCAGGGCGGTGCTGACCGTCGGCCCGTAGCCGACCTTGTCGTTGTACATCATCGCCACGCGGATCAGACGCGGGTAGGACGATGCAGCGTCACTGGCCCCGGGCGAGGCATACACCGGCGAGACGTAGATCAGTCCGCCCTGCCCCACCGGCAGCGTGAGCAGATTGCCCCAGCGGATCCGGTTCTGGTTGTCCCGGCCGATCACGCCGAGGTCCTGGCTGACCGCGGTGTCGGTACTGATCGCGTTGAACGCCAGTTTCGGGCCGTTGACCTGACCCGGGATGGTCAGCACCGTGATCTTGCCGTAGGTGTCGGGATCAGAACTGGCGCTGATGTAGGCCGCCAGGAAGTCCCGTCGGAACCGGTTCATCGCACTGGTCAGCTGGAACGACGCCGAATTATCGTTGCGCGCAAGGTCTTTGGCGACGATATAATAGGGCGGCTGGTAGCTGCTGGCCGTCGGGTTCGGATCCAGCGGCACATCCCAGAAATCCGAAGTCGAGAAGAACGTCACCGGGTCGTCGACGTGGTACTTGGCCAGCAGCATACGCTGCACCTTGAACAGGTCCTCCGGATAACGCAGGTGCGCAGCCAGATCCGGCGAGATGTCGCTCTTGGGCTTGACCGTGCCCGGGAACACCTCCATCCAGGCCTGCAGCACCGGGTCCTTCTCGTCCTGTGCATACAGCGTGACCGTGCCGTCGTAGGCGTCGACGGTGGCCTTCACCGAGTTGCGGATGTAGGACACCTGCTTGTCCGGTGCCAGCCGGTTGACCGCGACCTCGTTGGAGTCCGCGGTGGCCGACGACAGCGACGTCAACTCCGAGTACGGGTAGTTGTCCAGGGTGGTGTAGCCGTCGATGACCCACACCATTTTCTTGTTGACGATCGCCGGGTACACGGTGCTGTCGGTGGTCAGCCACGGCGCCACCGCCTCCACCCGCTTCGCGGGATCACGGTTGAACAGGATCTTGCTGTTCTCCCCGATCACGTTGGAGAACAAGAAGTTCCGCTCGGCGAACTTCGCGGCGAACACCGTGCGGGCCAGCCAGTTGCCCACCGGCACACCACCGGTGCCGGCGTAGGTGTAGTTCTTCGTCTCGGTGTTGGTCTCGTAGTCGTATTCGCGGTCGGCGCCGTTCTTGCCGACGATCGCGTAGTCGGCCGCGGTGTTGGCGATGACCGGGCCGAAGTAGACCCGCGGCTGGTCCAGCGGCGCGGGACCGGGCGAGATGACGCTGCCGTTGGCGCCGACGACGCTGGCCAGGAACTCCGGATAGCCACCGTTCTGGTTGGGGTCGTTGGCAATTCCGCGCACGGTGTTGGCCGGCGAGGCGATGAAGCCGTTGCCGTGGGTGTAGACGGTGTGCCGGTTGATCCAGTCGCGCTGGTTGTCGATCAGCCGGTCCGGGTTGAGTTCTCGTGCGGCGACGACATAGTCGCGCAGGCTGCCATCCGCGCTCTGGTAGCGGTCGATCGACAGCTGGTCCGGGAAGTAGTAGAAGTTCTTGCCCTGCTGGAACTGGGTGAAGGCCGGGCTGATGATGGTCGGGTCGAGCACCCGGATGTTGGAGGTCGTAGCGCGGTCGGCGGCCACCTGCTGGGCGGTGGTCGGCGCGGTACCGCTGTAATCGCGGTAGGTGACCGATTCGTTGGTCAGCCCGTACGCCTGTCTGGTAGCGGCGATGCTGCGGCTGATGTATTCGCTTTCCTTCTGCGCCGCGTTGGGTTTGACGCTGATCTGCTCGACGATCAACGGCCAGCCCGCACCCACGATCAATGAGCTCAACAGCAGCAGCACCAGGCCGATCGCCGGAATTCGCAGATCCCGCAGGAACAGTGCGGAAAACACCGCCGCCGCGCAGATCAGTGCGATCGCCATCAGGATCAGCTTGGCCGGCAGCACCGCGTTGATGTCGGTGTAGCCCGCCCCGGTGAACGGCTTGCCGCCACGGGTGTGGCTGAGCAGCTCATAGCGGTCGAACCAATAGGCGACAGCCTTGAGTAATACCAGAACCCCGACCAGCGCCACCAGCTGGATACGGGCCGGACGGCTCAGCACACCGGTACGCCCGGACAGCCGGATACCACCGAAGATGTAGTGACTGACCAGATTGGCCAGGAACGCCAGAAAGACCGCCACGAACAGGAACGAGAGCGCCAGCTGGTAGAACGGCAGATCGAAGGCGTAGAACCCGAGGTCCTTGCCGAACTGCGGGTCGGTGACGCCGAAGTCGCCGCCGTGCAAGAACAGCTGCACCCGTGACCAGTAGCTCTGCGCGACGATGCCGGTCAGCACGCCGATGACCACCGGCACCCCGACCCCGAACATCCGCAGCCGCGCCACGACCGCCGTGCGGTAGCGCGCCACCGGATCGTTGGGTCCGGTGCTCGGAACGAACACCGGGCGGGTGCGGTAGGCCGGCGCGAGGCCGGCGAAGACGATGGCCCCCACGAGCAGACCGGCGACCAGGAACACCACGAGGCGGGTGACCAGCACCGTGGTGAACACCGAGCGGTAACCCAGCTCGCCGAACCACAGCCAGTCCACATAGGCGTCGATCAGCCGCGGGCCCACCAGCAGCAAAACCACCACCGCGAGGGCGACCCCGATGAGTATCCGGCTACGGCGGGTCAGCGTCGGCATCCTGGCGGCGGGCCGCATACTCACGTGTCAGGCTCCTGATTCGTGTCGAGCGGAAGTTCGGCCACAACTCTACGCATCACCGCGGCCGGACCGATTTCCAGCAACGTGCTAGCACCCGGGCGGACCGCCGCCTGAAGTCAGCGTGTGCAGCGACTCCACCGCCCCGGACAGGGTGTCGACCTTGACCAGCTCCATCGAGTCGTCACGCATCGACTTGGCCTCGTCACAGTTGTCGGCCGGCACCAGGAACACCGTCGCACCGGCCTCCTGCGCGGCCATCATCTTGTGGGTGATACCGCCGATCGGCCCGACTTTGCCGTCCTCGCTGATGGTTCCGGTGCCCGCGACGAACTTCGACCCGTTGAGGTCACCGGTGGTCAGCTTGTCGATGACGGCCAGGCTGAACATCAGCCCCGCCGACGGGCCGCCGATGTTAGCCAGGTTGAAGTCGATGGTGAACGGCGCCCACGGGGCGTTGAGGACGGCCACGCCGAGGTAACCGTAGTCCCGGTCGGAGTTGTCGCCCAGGGTAATGCGTGCGGTTCCGGGCGGGGCGTTCTTGCGGCGGTAGCCGATGACGATCTCCTGGCCCGGTTTGGTGGCCTTCAGCAGGGAGGTGAACGCCTCGACATTGGCCACGGGGGTGCCGTTGACGGCGTCGATGGCGTCGCCGACCTGCAGCTTGCCCGCCGACGGGCCGGGGTCGTTGACCTTCTCCACCCGCACGGCGTCGGGGTACTTGAGGTAGCCCAGCGCGGCGTACTCAGCGCTGAACTCCGACTGCTTGAAGTCGGCGTTCTGCGATTTCTCGACATCCTCGCGGGACTTCTCCGGCGGGAAGATCAGGTCGCGGGGCACCAGCTGCTCGCGGCCCGAGGCCCACAGCGTCAGCGCCTGGCCCAGCGTCAGCCCGTCGCGTTGGGCCACCGTCGTCATGTTCAGATGCCCGGAGGTGGGGTGGGTCTGGATGCCGTCGATGGCCACCACCTGCTTGCCGTCCACCTCGCCGAGGGTGTCGAATGTCGGGCCGGGCCCCAGCGACACGTAGGGGACCGTCACGACCGCCAGCAGCACGCCGAAGACCACGATCGGCACCAGGGCCGCCATCAGCGTCAGAATCCGCCTGTTCACGCCGCCAAGACTAGACGGACCGCTTCAGTGGCCCGGTTCACTGACAGCTGATCTCCCAGTGCCCGAGCGCGCACCCGGGGTGAGTACGGTTGAGGTATGGCTGACCTGCCCTTCGGCTTCTCCGCCGGCGACGACCCCGACCGCGACGAGCCGAAGAAGGACCGTGACCCCGGCGCCAACGACCCGTTCGGGTTCGGCGGCGGCAACTTCAACGCGGGCGACCTCGGTCAGATCTTCACCCAGCTCGGCCAGATGTTCACCGGCGCGGGCTCCGCCGTGGCCGGCGGCGGCTCGGGTCCGGTGAACTACGACCTGGCCCGCCAGCTGGCGTCGAACTCGATCGGATTCGTCGCGCCGATCCCGGCCGGCACCGCCTCGGCCGTCGCCGACGCCGTGCACCTCGCCGACACCTGGCTCGACGGCGCCACCGCGCTGCCCGCCGGCGCGGTCAAGGCCGTCGCCTGGACGCCCAACGAGTGGGTCGACAACACCCTGGACACCTGGAAACGGCTGTGCGACCCGATGGCCGAGCAGATCTCCTCGGTCTGGGTCTCGGCACTGCCCGAGGAGGCCAAGGCGATCGCCGGGCCGCTGATGGCGATGATGACCCAGATGGGCGGCATGGCGTTCGGCTCGCAGCTGGGCCAGGCGCTGGGCAAGCTGTCCCGTGAGGTCCTGACGTCGACCGACATCGGCCTGCCGTTGGGCCCCAAGGGTGTGGCCGCGCTGCTGCCGCAGGCGATCGAGGAGCTCTCGGAGGGGCTCGAGCAGCCGCGCAGCGAGGTCATGACCTTCCTGGCCGCCCGCGAGGCGGCACATCACCGGCTGTTCAGCCACGTGCCGTGGTTGTCGAGCCAGCTGCTCAACGCCGTCGAGTCCTACGCCCGCGGCATGAAGATCGACATGAGCGGGATCGAGGAACTGGCACAGGGTTTCAACCCCGCCTCGCTGGCTGACCCGGCGGCGATGGAACAGCTGCTCAGCCAGGGCATGTTCGAACCGAAGGCCACCCCCGAGCAGACCGCTGCCCTGGAGCGCCTGGAGACCATGCTGGCCCTCGTCGAGGGCTGGGTGCAGACCGTGGTCAGCGCCGCACTCGGTGACCGCATCCCGGGCACCGCGGCGCTCTCGGAGATGCAGCGGCGCCGGCGGGCCAGCGCCGGGCCGGCCGAGCAGACCTTCGCCACCCTGGTGGGCTTGGAACTGCGCCCGCGCAAGATGCGCGAGGCCGCCGCGTTGTGGGAGCGGTTGACCCAGGCCGCCGGCATCGACACCCGCGA
Organism: Candidatus Mycolicibacterium alkanivorans; assembly: GCF_022760805.1. NCBI lineage: Bacteria > Bacillati > Actinomycetota > Actinomycetes > Mycobacteriales > Mycobacteriaceae > Mycobacterium > Candidatus Mycolicibacterium alkanivorans. The sequence goes on from NZ_JAIVFL010000001.1 coordinate 3,749,675, forward strand.
CGCGGTATGGCAGCACCCCGACCTGCTGCCCCGCTCGGGGGACCTCGACGATCCGGCGGCGTTCATCGACCGGGTAATCGGCGGCGACACCAGCGCGCTGGATATCGACGCGGCGATCGAGGAGTTCCAGAGGCAGACAGAGTCCGGGGAGGACGACAGCAAGCCCAACTCCGGGGATGGGCCTGTGGATAGCTGAACCCTCGCGCGACGCCCCGATGCGACGCTCGCTGTCGTGAGTCGGCTCTATGCGCTCGACCCGGCGATGCCGGTACTGCTACGACCCGACGGCGCGGTGCAGGTCGGCTGGAACCCGCGGCGCGCCGTCCTGGTCCATCCACCCGACGGGGTGACGCCGGTGGGACTGGCCGCCGTGCTGCGCGGGATGCAGGTTCCGACGGGCCTGGATGCGTTGCAGCGGCTGGCCGGCGCCCATGGACTGCACGACCCGTCGGCACTCGACGACATGCTCGCGGCGCTGGTGGCCGCCGGCGTGGTGCACCGCCGCACCCGTGCGGCCACACCGCGCGCCCTGTCGATCCGGGTGCACGGCACTGGTCCGCTGTCGGATCTGCTGCTCGACGCGCTGCGGTGTTCCGGAGCGCGGGTGGCGCACAGCAGCCACGCCAACGCCGTCGTCTCCAGCTCCGGCGTCGACATGGTGGTGCTCTCTGACTATCTGGTGGTCGACCCGCGGCTGCTGCGCGACCTGCATGCCGTCGGTGTGCCGCACCTGCCGGTGCGGGTGCGTGACGGCACCGGCCTGGTGGGCCCGTTGGTGATTCCCGGGGTGACGAGCTGTCTGGCGTGCGCCGATCTGCACCGGGTCGACCGGGATGCCGCCTGGCCCGCGGTGGCCGCCCAGCTTCGCGACGTGATCGGATGCGCCGACCGGCCGACAGTGCTGGGCACCGCCGCGGTGGCGCTGGGCCAGCTGCAGCGCATCATCACCGCGGTGCGCGGCCCGGATGCGCCCGGCGCGCCGCCATCCACCCTCAACACCACGTTGGAAGTCGACGTGAGCAGGAACACAATCCTGGCCCGTCGCTGGTCGCGGCATCCCCGCTGCCATTGCTGACATCGGCGGTTGCCGCGGTGGCGGTGTCGGGGATGATGGTGGAGTGGCTGACATCAAGCGCGGGCGAGCCGCCCGCAACGCGAAGCTGGCCAGCATCCCGGCCGGCTTCGTGGGCAGGGCTGCGCTGGGCTTCGGAAAACGGCTGACCGGAAAGTCGCGGGACGAGGTCAACGCCGAGCTGATGGAGAAGGCCGCCAATCAGTTGTTCTCCGTCCTGGGCGAGCTCAAGGGCGGCGCGATGAAGGTCGGCCAGGCGCTGTCGGTGATGGAGGCTGCCGTCCCCGAAGAGTTCGGCGAGCCCTACCGCGAGGCGCTGACCAAGCTTCAGAAGGACGCCCCACCGCTGCCCGCGGCCAAGGTGCACCGGGTGCTCGACGGCCAGCTGGGCACCAAGTGGCGCACCCGGTTCAGTTCCTTCGACGACCAGCCGGTGGCCTCGGCCAGCATCGGCCAGGTGCACCGGGCGGTGTGGCACGACGGCCGCGACGTCGCGGTCAAGATCCAGTACCCGGGCGCCGACGAGGCGCTGCGCGCCGACCTCAAGACCATGCAGCGCATGGTCAGCGTGTTCAAGCAGCTCTCCCCTGGTGCCGACGTCCGGGGTGTGGTCGACGAATTGATCGAGCGCACCGAGATGGAGCTGGACTACCGGTTGGAGGCCGAGAACCAGCGCGCCTTCGCCAAGGCCTACGCCGGTGATCCGCATTTCCTGGTGCCGCACGTGGTGGCGAGTTCACCGAAGGTGATGATCACCGACTGGACCGACGGCGTGCCGATGGCCCAGATCATCCGCTCGGGCACGGTCGATCAGCGAGACCTATGCGGCACAAGGCTTCTCGAGTTGACGTTCGGCGCCCCGGCGCGGGTCGGGATGATGCACGGGGATGCCCACCCCGGCAACTTCATGCTCCTCGACGACGGCCGGATGGCCGTGATCGACTTCGGCGCGGTGGCCCCGCTGCCCGACGGGCTGCCGGTCGAGCTCGGGATGATCATCCGGCTGGCCCGCGACAAGAACTACGACCTGCTGCTGCCGACCATGGAGAAGGTGGGCTTCATCCAGAAAGGCGAGCAGGTGCCGCCCAAGGAGATCGACGACATGCTGCGCCAGTACGTCGAGCCGATCCAGGTCGAGGTCTTCCACTACACCCGCAAATGGCTGCAGAAGATGGCCGCGGTCAACATGTCCGGCTCGGTGGAGCAGATCAAGACGGCGCGGCAGATGGATCTGCCTGCCAAGCTGGCGATGCCGCTGCGGGTGATCGCCTCGATCGTGGCGATCTCGGCGCAGCTCGACGCGCACGTGCCGGTGCGGGCATTGGCCGAGCAGCTGATCCCCGGCTTCGCCGAACCCGAACCCGTGCACTGACGGGCCCGGATCCGGCGGGGACTGCCTAGGCTGCGATCGCGTCCTTACGGGGACGGCCCCGCGGGCGCTTGCGCGCCACCACGGTGCCGCGTTCGACAATCTCGCCGCCCCAAACGCCCCACGGCTCACCGCGATCCAATGCGGCGGCAAGACATTGCCGGCGGATCGGGCATTGCCCGCAGAGCACCTTGGCGCGCTCGAGGTCGACGGGGCTTTGAGCGAACCACAGGTCGGGGTCTCCGACGTGGCACGGCAACACCGGCAGTTTTTCCTTTCGGACTGTCAGTGCCGACATGTCCGTTCACCTGCTTCCTGGTCGTGTCGCTTACGTATCTCTTCTTCGGATCCGGACCAGGAGTCTTGGGGAAAACTACGGCCACGGATCCTTTGACTTCGGGTCCGTGGCCAGTGGCTGTGTCTGGGAGCTTTCCTAGATGAAGCTCCTGTCCACGGACGCGAGGGTCGGGGCGGCGTTGGCGCGACGCTTGCGCTGGGCCGCCGCGGCGGCGTGGGCCGCCACGATGGCGCGGAGGGTCCACGCGCGATGCACCATGCCAGCTACGCCGTTGTCACCGGTGTAGATGTCCATCGTTCGACCCTCCTCTCATCACGTCGCCTGCGAGCCATCGATCGGCGCAGGATTACGCTCCCGAGGCTAGAACCTACACGATTTCGCCACAAGCGATTTTCTGACCAGGGCTTTGCCGCGGGAAACATGCGTCGGCGCACGCACCACGATTGGGGGTCTCGCGCTTTGGCGGGGTCCCCCGAACGCCGCTCCCCGCAGCGGGGCTGACAAACCGTAACCGGGTCGACACGGTCACGGTGTCGGGCGATCCGAAGTTCGAGGAGAAGTTGGTCGATGTCGTTCGGTGCCCGACCTGATCGCCTCCGTCCAGGAGCACATCGACACTGTCAGCTAATTGAGGGACACACCACTGGTGCCACGGCTCAGATAACCCTGCCTGGAAACCCGGTCAACGCTGTTGGCGAGTTCCCGACAGTCGGCGCCCAGGCGCCCGAATTCAGCCTCACCGGCACCGGCCTCGGTGACGTCACCAAGACGGACAGTTCGCCGGAAAGGCATTGGTGCTCAACATCTTTCCGACCGTCTACACCGCGGTCTGCGCCACCAGCGTGCGGACGTTCAACGAGTGCGCCGCGGCCACCGGTGTACTGCGAGGGCATCGAGAACGTCGTCTCGGCGTCGGCCTTCCGCAGCAGCTTCGACGAGGATGAGCTGCTGATCAATTCGCCGATGCTGCCCAAACTGGTGAAGGCATTAGCTATTGGCGGGCGCGCACCAGGTCGAGCACGTCGGGCCCGAACTGTTCGAGCTTGCGCGCACCGATACCCGGAATCGCGACCAGCGCGGCGTCGTCGGTGGGCAGTGACTCCGCGATGGCGATCAGCGTGTTGTCGGTGAACACCACGTAGGCGGGCACTTTCAACTCCTTGGCGACCCGCAGCCGCCAGTCCTTGAGCTGAGCCAGCAGTTCGTCGTCGATATCCACCGAGCAGGATTCGCAGCGGCGCAACATGATTGCCGGTGGCGTGCTCAGCACGGCGTTGCAGACCCGGCAGCGGGGGGTGGCACCGCGTTGGCGGCGCGGCTTGTTCGGCGTCGGCTCGGCCCGGGTCTGCGGGGCGATGCCGTTGAGGAACCGCGACGGCCGGCGGCCCTGCCGACCACCCGGCGCGCGAGCCAGCGCCCAGCTGAGCTCTAAATGCGTTCGCGCCCTGGTGATTCCGACATAGAGGAGCCGACGCTCCTCCTCCACCGCCTCACTGTCCGGGCCGTGGGCCAGGGCATGCGAGATCGGTAGGGTGCCGTCGGCGAGCCCGACGAGGAACACCGCATCCCACTCCAGACCTTTGGCCGCGTGCAGCGAGGCCAGGGCGACGCCCTGTACCACCGGTGGGTGGCGGGCGTCGGCGCGCAACCGCAACTCGGCCATCAACGACGGCAGGTCCAACTGCGGGCGGGCGGCCACCTCGTCGTCGACCAACTCGGCCAGCGCCGTCAACGCCTCCCAGCGTTCCCGCGCCTTGGTGCCCTGCGGTGGCTCGGCGGTCAAACCCAGCGGCTCCAGCACGGCGCGCACAGTCTCCGGCAATTCCCCTTGGGCGCCTCGCTCCGCCGCGCGCTGCAACGCCACCAGCGACTGCCGGATCTCCTGGCGGCTGAAGAACCCCTCCCCGCCGCGCACCTGGAACGGGATGCCGGCTTCGGTGAGCGCCTCCTCGTAGACCTCGGACTGGGCGTTGATGCGGTAGAGGACCGCGATTTCGGCTGGGGCCGTTCCGGATTCGATGAGCCGCTTGATGGAGCGGGCCACCGTGGCGGCCTCGGCGACCTCGTCGGGGTGCTCGTGGAAGGTGGGTGACGGGCCTGCCGGACGCTGCCCGACCAGGTGCAGCTTGCTGCCGGCCATCCGGCCGCGCGCGGCGGCGATGACCTGGTTGGCCAGCGACACCACCTGCGGGGTGGAGCGGTAGTCGCGTTCCAGGCGAACCACCGTCGCGTCGGGAAAGCGCCGGGAGAAGTCGAGCAGGTAGCGCGGTGAGGCCCCGGTGAACGAGTAGATGGTCTGGTTGGCATCTCCGACGACGGTCAGGTCGTCCCGGTCACCCAGCCATGCGCCGAGCACCCGCTGCTGCAGTGGGGTGACGTCCTGGTATTCGTCGACCACGAAGCAGCGGTAGCGGCCGCGGAACTCCTCGGCCACCGCCGGGTCGTTCTCGATGGCGGCCGCGGTGTGCAGCAGCAGGTCGTCGAAGTCCAGCAGCGCGATGCCGTCGCGGTTGGCTTTCAGCTTCTCGTAGCCGGCGTACACGGCGGCCACCTTCTCGGCGTCCAGGGGGATGTCGCGGCTGGCCTCCGCCACCGCCGCGCCGTAGCCCTCCGGGCTGATCAACGAGGCTTTGGCCCATTCGATCTCGCCGGCGAGGTCGCGCACGTTTTCCGTGCTGACCTGCAACCGGGCGCGGTTGGCCGCCTGGGCGACGACGGCGAACTTGGTGTCCAGCAGCTGCCAGCCGGTGTCGCCCACCACCCGCGGCCAGAAATAGTGCAGTTGTCGGCGCGCGGCGGCGTGGAACGTCAGCGCCTGCACCGACCCGACACCGGCGCCGGCGTCCATCGCGCGCAGGCGGGCGCGCATCTCCCCCGCCGCCCGCGAGGTGAACGTGACGGCCAGCACCTGCCCAGCGGCGACGTGGCCATTGGCCACCAGGTGCGCGATGCGATGGGTGATGGTGCGGGTTTTGCCGGTGCCTGCGCCAGCCAGCACGCACAACGGCCCCCGCGCGGCCAGCACGGCTTCGCGCTGCTCGTCGTCCAGGCCGGTCAGTTGGTCCACGATCGCCGGCATGGCGTCCATCTTGTCAGGGGGTGGCGACAATTCCCGGTGGCGCTCCGATAAGTTCGGGTCTCATGAGTGGCAACGATCCCCAGCTCACCATGTACAGCACCGTGTGGTGCGGCTACTGCAAGCGACTGAAGACCGCACTGAAATCGGCGGGGATCTCCTTCGCTGAGGTTGACATCGAGCACGACCCGGCTGCGGCCAGGTTCGTGATGTCGGTCAACAACGGCGACCAGACCGTGCCGACGGTGAAGTTCGCCGACGGTTCGGCGCTGACCAATCCGAGCCTCAAAGAGGTCCAGGCCAAGCTGGCCTCCTGAGGCCTGCGCCGAAATCGACGAAACGCCGCGGTGGTCTCGCTCTTTCGCGGCTGCTTGTCGGTTTGGGCACGGATGTTGCCCAGACGGAAGGTCACCGGGTCAGTCCCCGACGGTGCGGACGTAGAGCAGCCGGTCGGTGCTTTCCAGGGCGTCGGCGTCGGGGTCGTCGACCCGCAGCAGCTTGCCCTCGCGGACCACGCCGAGAACCAGATCGGGAAGGTGTCGCGGCGATCCGCCGACCTCCTTGGTCTCGACCTCCCGCTCGGCGATCGCGAAGCCGGCATCCGGGGTCAGCAGGTCCTCGATCATCTCCACGACGCTGGGCGTGGAGGTGGCGATGCCGAGCAGACGCCCGGCGGTCTCCGAGGACACCACCACTGAGTCCGCGCCGGATTGCCGCAGCAGATGCTGGTTCTCGGCCTCGCGGACCGAGGCGATGATCTTGGCCTTCGGCGACAGCTCACGCGCGGTGAGGGTGACCAGGACGGCGGTCGGGTCGCTGTTGGTGGCCACGATGATCGAGTTGGCGTGCTGGGCGCCGGCCAGCCGAAGCACGTCGGACTTGTTGGCGTCACCGCGGACGGTGACCAGCCCGGCGGCGCTGGCCCGGTCCAGGGAGGCCTGGTCGGTGTCGACGACGACGATGTCGGCCGGGGCGGCGCCGTCACCGATCATCGCGGCCACTGCCGTCCTGCCCTTCGTGCCGTACCCGATGACGACGGTGTGGTTGCGCACGCTGTTCCTCCAACGCTGGATCTTGAGAGCCTGGCGCGACGCGGTGGTCAGCGTCTCCACGGTGGTGCCGACCAGAACGATCAGGAACGCCACCCGTAGTGGCGTGATGACCAGGACGTTGATCAGGCGCGCCGTCTCTGTGTACGGCGTGATGTCGCCGTAGCCGGTGGTCGACAGGGACACCGTGGCGTAATAGAAGCAGTCCAGGAACGTCAGCGGGGTTTCGCGGACATCGCGGTAGCCGTCGCGGTCGAGGTAGACGATGAGGACCGCGGCGAACAGCGCCGCCAACGCGTAGAACAGCCGGCGCGCGATGCGCCTGCCGGGGCTGACGAACTTCTCGGGGATGTGGAGGTAGTCGACGAGCGCGCTGTCCGGCTTGGCCGCCAGGTTCTCGTCGATCGCTTCGAGCCTGCGCCGCAACCTACCTTTGGCCACTTGACTCCGTCAGCCAACCGTTGCGCCCGGGAACCACCACACGAGCATTATGTACCCATGGCGACAACGACAGCTGAACCCGCACGCACCAACAGCCAGCTTCCCGCATACCGAACGGCGGCGATGCTGATCGGTATCGGGGTGGGCCACTTCGTGGCGCCCAAGCCGTTCGACACGATCGTACCGGCCGAACTGCCCGGGGACGCGCGGTACTACACCTACGCGTCAGGCGTCGCCGAGGTGGGCATCGGCATGATGCTCCTGGTACCGCGCACCCGGCGCGCCGGTGCGCTGGCCGCGGTCCTGCTCTACCTGGCGGTGTTCCCGGCCAACGTCAACATGGTGCGGCTGTGGTGGGACAAGCCGTGGCCGATGAAGATCGCCGCACTGGCCCGGCTGCCGTTCCAGCTGCCGATGATCACTCAGGCGATCGCCATCAGGCGCAACGCTCCGCGTTACTAGCCGCGGCCAGCAGCGCCACCAATTCGGCTGGGCCGGCGAGGTTTTCCGGCAAGACGGTGTACCCGGACCGCACGTAGTGGAAGGCCGCGCGCACCTCGGATTCCGGCCGGCCACTCAGCGCCGCCCAGGCCAGCCGGTACACCGCCAGCTGGACGGCGGCATGCCGGCGCGCGTCGTCGTCGGCCGGCGGTTCGCCGGTCTTCCAGTCCACGACGGTCACGCCACCGTCGGGATCGACGAACACCGCGTCGATACGGCCGCGCACGATGGTGTCGCCGATCGCCATCTCGAACGGCACCTCCACGTCCACCGGGGTGCGTACCGCCCACGGCGACGCCGAGAACGCCTGCTGCAGAGCGGCCAGCTGCTCGGCCTCGACCGGGCCCTCCCCGACCGTGCCGGGCAGGTCGTCGAGGTCGAAGAGCCGCTCGGCGCCGTAGAACCGCTGCACCCACTCGTGGAAGGCGGTGCCCAGCATGGCGTGCGGATCAGGCCGCGACGGCAGCCGCCGAGTCAGCCGCCTGGCGGCCGCCGCGGGGTCGCGGTCCAGCTCGACCAGAGCGCTGACCGACAGCTGGCCGGGCAGCTCGACCGGCGGTGGATCGCTGATACGGGACCGCTCGGCCAGCAGCGCGTCGACATCGGCGGCCCATCCTTCGGGATCCTCGGCGCTCACCGGCAGTGTCCCGGCGGCTGCCGCGGCCACCAGAGCCGCACCCCGCTCGACGTCGGCACGGCCGTCGCCCAGGGGGGCAGCCGGCCAGACTGCTTCACGCACGCTGTTGCGCAACGGGTTTCGATTCCCGTCGGCAGGAGGCGGCGCCCAGTGTTCCACCTCTCCGCACGGCCGGCCCGCCGCGGCGGCGGCCTCGATGATGTCCCTGATCTCGCAGAGGAAGTCAGAGGGACCGCGGGGCTTGGACTCGGTGGCGCCCCAGTGGTGGCCGGACATCAGCAGGGTGTCCTCGGCGCGGGTGATCGCGACGTAGAGAAGCCGGCGCTCCTCGTCGATACGCCGCTGTTCGAGCTGATCGCGGTGGGCGATGATGCTGTCGGACAACCCCTTCCGGTCGCCGACCGAGGAGGTATCGAGCACCGGCACACCGTGCAGTCCCTGCGCGGCGCGGTCACCGCGCAGCAGAGGCGGCAGATCGGCCGGGTCGGACAGCCAGGTGCGCTTGGACGCCGTAGACGGAAACACCCGGGCGGACAGGTGCGGCACCGCCACGACCTGCCACTCCAGCCCCTTGGCGGCGTGCACGGTCAGCACCTGAACGCGGTCGGCCGCCACGCTGATGTCCGCGGGCGCGAGCCCGTTTTCGACGACCGCGGCAACCTCCAGGTAGGCGAGCAGACCGTCGACGCTCGCGCCCGGCCGGTGTGCGTAGTCGGCCACGACGTCTGCGAACCGGTCCAGGTGTTCGGTGCCCGACCAGCCCGCGGTCACCGGCCGGGCCGCGCGGACCTCGACGTCGACTCCGAGAGTTCGCCGGACCTCGGCGACCAGGTCGGTGACCGGGTTGCCCAACAGCGTTCGCAGCCGCGCCAATTCGGCCGCGAGTCCGGTGATGCGAACGTATCCGTCGTGGGAGTAGGCGCTCGCCGGGCCAGGGTCGGCCAATGCGTCGGCCAGGCTCGCGGTGTCGGCGTCGGGGGCGGCTGCGGCGATGATCTGCTCGGCGGTGGCGGCCACTGTCCGCTCGCCGTCGAGGCTCGCCGCGCGGCGCCACAGCGCGGCAATGTCGCGGGCACCCAGCCGCCAGCGCGGACCGGTCAGCACCCGCATCGCCGCCGTACCCGCGGCCGGGTCGGCCACCAGGCGCAGCATCGCTACGACGTCGGAGACCTCCGCGATCGACAGCAGCCCGGCCAGTCCGACCACCTCCACGGGAACGCCGTGCGCGCTCAACGCCTCCGCCATCGGCCCGGCGTCGGCGTTGCGGCGGACCAGCACCGCGGCCGTGGGCGGCGGGCTGCCCGCCACGGCCGCCTCGGTGTAGCGCGCGGCGATGTGGTCGGCTACCCAGTCCCGTTCGGTGGCAACGTCGGTCAGCAGTGCGCACCTCACCGTGCCCGGCTCGGCACCCGGCCGGGGGCGCAGCGCGCGCACCGCGACCGACCGGCGGCGGGCCTCGGCTGACACCGCGTTCGCGATGTGCAGCGTGCTCGGCGGATTGCGCCAGCTGGTGCGAAGTTCGAGCGTCGGCGCCGGGGACCCGTCGGCCTGCGGGAAGTCGGTGGTGAACCGCGGCAGGTTGGTCGCCGAGGCGCCGCGCCAGCCGTAGATCGACTGGATCGGGTCGCCGACCGCGGTGAGCGCCAAGCCGTCGTCGGCGCCGCGGCCGAACAGCGACGACAGCGCGATGCGCTGAGCGTGCCCGGTGTCCTGGTACTCGTCGAGCAGCACCACCCGGTAGCGGCTGCGCAGCTGTTCGCCGGCCTGCGGGCAGCGTGCGGCCAGTCGCGCTGCCGCCGACATCTGCGAGCCGAAGTCCATCACCTTCTCCGCGCGCATCCGCGCGTGCACGGCGTCGATCAGCGGGACCAGCGCGGTGCGCTCGGTCTGGGTAGCCAGCATGTTCAGCAGGAACTGGCTTGGCCCGCGGTCCCGCTGGTAGCGGCCGGCCGGCAGCGTATGGACGAGGCGTTCGAGTTCGATGTGGGTGTCGAGCAGCTGATGGGTGTCGACGAGATGCTCGGCGAGTTCCCCGGCCAGCCGCAGTACCACCGCGGTGATCTTGGCGGGATCCTTATCGGTGTGCAGGGGGCCGGGGTATGCGCGGACCACGTCGTAGGCCAGCTGCCACATCTCGGTCTCGCTGAGCAGGCGGGCGTCGGGCTCGACGGGCAGCAGCAGCCCGTACTCGCGCAGCAGCGCCCCGGCGAAGGCGTGATAGGTGCTCACCGTCGGGGCACCCGTCGCCGTCGCGGCGGCCCCGAGGTGCCCGGCCAGGCGGGCCAGCCGGGAGCGTACCCGGCGCAACAACTGCCCGGCTGCCTTGCGGGTGAATGTCAGTCCCAACACCTGCCCCGGGTCGGCGAATCCGTTGGCCACCAGCCACACCACCCGTGCGGCCATCGTCTCGGTCTTGCCGGCCCCGGCGCCGGCGATGACAACCAGCGGCCCCGGCGGGGCGCAGATGACCGCGGCCTGCTCGTCGGTGGGGGCCGGAAGGCCAAGGGCCTCAGCCAGTTCCGAGGGGCTGTAAGTCATGACGGCTCCGTTCGAGGCATGTTGTGGGCGGGGCAGCCGGATCGCATCGGGCAGTGGGTGCAGCCGTCGTTGACCCGCGCGACGAACTGCGGGCCGGCGGTGGCGGCGGCCGCGTCCTGCACCGTCTGCCGCCACTCGGCGCGGCTGTCGTCGGTCAGCGCAGACTGCTCACGTTCGGTGGCGCCGGACGCGCTCTGCTTGCCGACGTAGACCAGCCGGCCGCCGCCGGGACGGTCGTCCTCGGCGATGACGCCCTCGGCGATGGCCAACTGGTAGAAGGCCAGCTGAGCGTGGCGCTGCGCATCGTCCTTGGTGACCGGGCTCTTGCCGGTCTTGACGTCGACGATCACCAGCCGGCCCTCGGCGTCGCGCTCCAGGCGGTCGACCCGCCCGCGCACCCGAACACCCGGCGCTTGCTCGTCGGATGCCGCGACGACTCCGTCGACTTCGATCTCGGTGCCGACCTCGGTCAGTTCGTGGCGCGTCGCGGACCGCCACGCCAGGAAGGCCTCCAGCATGGCCCGGTGCCGTGCCAGCTCGTTGTCGGCAAACCATGACGAGTCGAACGGTATTGTCGCCCAGACCCTTTCGAGGTCATCGGCCAAAACGCTCGCACTCTTGCCGGAGTCGGCGATCAGCGCGTGCACCACCGAGCCGAGCATCGAGCGCAGTTCACGGCGATCGGTACCGCCGTGCCGTTCGACCAGCCAGCGCAGCGGGCATTCGGTGAGGATCTGCAGCGTGGATGGGCTGAGGGTGACGGTGTGCTCATCGCCGGTCCACAGCGGCTCGAAAGTGCTGACCGCGGTCATGCCGTACCACTGCGCCGGGTCGGCCCCCGGCACGCCTTCTGCCGCCAGCCGCGCCAATTGCTGTGCGGCCGTTGCGCGGTGGGACTCGTCGACCGATCCCTGCGGTGCGGACACGACTGCGCGCAGTCGGCCCACCACCGCGGCGGGCGTGAGCACCGGCGGCGCCACCACTGGCTGGGCCGGAGCCGGAGCGTCTTCGGTGGCCCACTCGGCGATCTCGGCGACGAACGGCGACGGCAGCGCCGCCTCGTCGCCCGCGTCGCTGTCGACGGCGGTGACCAGCAGCCGGCGCCGGGCCCGCCCCATGGCGGCGATGAGCAGCCGGCGTTCCTCGGCGAGCAGCGGGGCGCGCACCGACACCTCGTCACCGAACCCGTCGAGCACGTCGAGCAGCCGCTGGGTGCCCAACACGCCACCGCGCGGAGTTGTATTGGGCCACAAGCCATCCTGCAGTCCGGCGAGGACAACGAGCTCCCAGTCGCGGCCCAGCGCCGCATGCGGGCTGAGCACTGCCACCATCTCGGTCGAAGCGGCGGTGTCGGTGCCGACCGAGGGAAGGTGCAGTGCGGCGACGTGGTCGAGCAAGCCGGCCAGTGAGGCGCCCGCGGTGCGGGTGACGTATTCGTTGGCGATGTCGAACAGTGCGGTGACCGCGGCGAGGTTGCGATCGGCCGCCGCACCCTCGACACCGCCGCGTTCGACCGCCGACAGCCAGCGCCGCTGCAAGCCGCTGCGCTCCCAGGCTTGCCAGAGGGTGTAGCGCGGGTCGCGGTGCGCGCGGTGCCCGCGCGCAGCGACGGCCAGCACCGCGCGCACGCGGTTCACCGGTCGGGCCAACGTCGCCGGCAGATCCGAGGTGCTCGAGGCGAGCGCTTCGACCAGCAGCTCGCCCAAGTCGCGCTCCCCACCGGCAGCGCGCCGCAGCGCACGCCGAAGCTGCCGCAATGACACCGGGTCGACCCGCCCGATCGGCCCGGTCAACAACGACACCGCCTGTTCGGCGTCCAGACCGTTGGCGGTGGCCGACAGCACGGTCAGCAGCGCGCGCGCACCGGGCTGTTCGCAGACCGGCCCGGCCATCGACGGCGAGGCGACGGGAACTCCGGCAGCAGCCAGCGCACGCATGAGCGCGGAAGCCGCCGCCGCCGAGCGCACGATCACCGCCAGCTGCGACCACGGTAGGCCGTCGACCAGATGCGCCCGGCGCAGCGTGTCGGCGATCACGGCCGTCTCGGCGTGTGCGGAGGCCGCTAACCGCACGCTGACCGACCCGCCGTCGCCGATGCCGTCAATGCGCCGCCAACCACCGCTGCCGGGCAGTCCGGCAGCCACACCGCTGATCGCGTCGGCGATCGCGGACGTACAACGACGCGAAGGACCGAGTTCGATAACCGGTCCGTCGGCCGTCAGCAACGCCGGGTCGGCGCCGCGGAATCCGAACACCGCCTGGTTGGGGTCGCCGGCCAGCAGTGCCAGGTCGGCGCCCGCTGCCAGTACCCGCACCAGCCGCGCCGCCTGCGGGTCGAGGTGCTGGGCATCGTCGACGAGCAGCAGGCGGACCCGGGCGCGCTCGGCGTCCAGCAGCTCGGGGTCGGTGGCCAGCGCCTCCAGTGCGGCACCGACCAGCTCGGCGGCGCCCAGCGCCGGCACGGTGGCCTGCGGTGCTGCGGTACCGACCGCCGCGCGCAGCAGCATCACCTGCTCGTACTGCTGGGCGAAGCGGCCGGCGGCGGCCCACTCGGGCCGGCCCGACAACCGGCCGATGCGCTGTAGCTGCTGGTGGTCCACCCCGCGCTCGGCGCAGCGGGCCAACAGGTCGCGCAGCTCGGTGGCGAAGCCGGCGGTGCCCAGCGCCGGCCGCAGCTGTTCGGGCCACCGCGACGGAGAATCGGCCCCGTCCTCCAGGTCGCCGGCGAGCAGCTCGCGGATGATGCCGTCCTGCTCAGCGCCAGTGACCAGTCGCGGCGGGGGGTCACCGGCGCGGGTGGCTGCCTGGCGCAGCACCGCGAACGCGTAGCTGTGCACCGAGCGCACCAGCGGTTCGCGGACCACCGCACGGCACGGCTCCCCCGAGTGCGCCTTGAGCAGTGCGCCGGTCAGCGCGCTGCGCGCCGAAGCGGCCAGCCGGCCCGAACCCGTCAGCAGCAGAACCGATTCCGGCGCGGTCCCGGCGGAGATGTGGGCCGCGGCCGCCGTCACCAGCAGTGTGCTCTTGCCGGTGCCCGGGCCGCCCACGATCCGCACGGTGCCGCGCAGTCCCGGCTCGCATACGGCCGCCGCGTCGATGTCCTCGGCGATGAGCGCGGGATTGGTCATGTCGGGCATGACACCACGGGGGTCCGACAATTCTGCCTTCCCGAGTCGCTCCGCTCCTGCCCACCGATCTGCCTTCCCGAGTCGCTCCGCTCCTGCCCACCGATCTGCCTTCCCGAGTCGCTCCGCTCCTGCCCACCGATCTGCCTTCCCGAGTCGCTCCGCTCCTGCCCACCGGTCTGCCTCTGTCGATGCAGACTGGCACGATGAAGCCGTGACCGACCTCCACCTTCACCGTTTCGGGCCGCCCGGCCCCGTGCAGGTTCTGGCCCTGCACGGATTGACCGGACACGGCCGGCGCTGGCACACCCTGGCCACGCGGCACCTGCCCGACGTCGTCGTCGCCGCGCCCGATCTGCTGGGCCACAGCCACTCGTCGTGGTCGGCGCCGTGGACGTTCGACGCCAACGTCGCCGCGCTGGCAGCCGTGGTGGAGAACCACGCCGAGGGCCCGGTCGTGGTGGTGGGCCACTCCTTCGGCGGCGCGGTGGCGCTGCACCTGGCCGCAGCGCGTCCGGATCTGGTGTCGGGCCTGGTGCTGCTGGACCCCGCGATCGGGCTGGACGGGCAGTGGATGCGCGAGATCGCCGACGCCATGCTGGAATCCCCCGACTACACCGACCGCGAGGAGGCGCGCACCGAGAAGTTCACCGGGGTGTGGACCGACGTGCCGCCCGAGGAAATCGACGCCGATCTCGACGATCATCTGGTGCCGCTGCCCAACGGTCGCTTCGGCTGGCGGATCAGCGTGCCGGCGATGATGTCCTACTGGAGCGAGTTGACCCGCGATATCGTGCTGCCGCACAAGGGAACTCCCACGACTCTGGTGCGCGCGCAGTGGACGGAACCGCCCTATGTGGGCGAGGAGTTGATCGACGGCCTGTCCGGCCGGCTGGGTGAAGACTTCACCTTGGTCGATTTCGCCTGCCAGCACATGGTGGCCCAGGCCAAACCGGCTGAGACCTCGGCACTCATCAGGGACCATCTCGGACGACGCTAGCGATGGCTCCCGTCACCGACGAGCAGGTCGAGCTGGTGCGCCACCTGGTGGCGTCCATCCCGCCGGGCCGGGTGGCCACCTATGGCGACATCGCCTCGGCCGCAGCGCTTTCCAGCCCGCGCATCGTCGGATGGATCATGCGCACCGACTCCTCGGACCTGCCGTGGCACCGGGTGATCACCGCCTCGGGTCGGCCGGCGCCACACCTGGCGACCAGGCAGCTGGAACTGTTGCGCGCGGAGGGACTGCTGGCCCGCGACGGCCGGATCGACCTCGCGACGGCCCGCCACGAATTCGGCTAGATCGACTCGACTAGAGGATCAGCCGGATCAACGCCGCCGTGCGCGCCAGCCCAGGGAAAGCGTCCGCCGTCGAGCGCGGATGAAGCGCATGCACGGCGAGGCGGAACATCAAGGCGCGCAACAACATCTGCGGCCACTCCGGCAGTCCGTCCCACCGTTCGATCAGACCGTCGTCAGCCTCACCCCATGCCAGGGCGTCGACGACGACCACACCGGCCCCCCACGACGCGGGCCGCCAGTACGGGGTGATGTCGGTGATCCCCGGGGCGGCCGAGCCCGCAAAGAGCACCGTGCCGTACAGATCGCCGTGCACCAGCTGATTGGGACTCTTGGTGGGCTTGCGCAGCCCGGCGAGCTGGTGCAGCAACTCGACGGACCGTTCGCCGTCGGCCGACCCGGGTGACACCGTCGCCCCGGGCGGAAGCGACTGCAGCGGGCGGTCCTCCCACGCGGCACGGTCGGCGGCGATGAACACGTCGACGTCGGTCCACGGCGGCACGGGCGGCTGCGTCAGGAACCGGGGCCGTTCGAGCTTGGCGGTGGCCTCGTGCAAACGCACACCGGCCGAGACCACCTCGTCGTGGCGCGGCTCCGGCGTTCCGGCCACGAACGTGTCCGCCCGCCAGCCCGCCACGACGTAGCGTCCGTCGGTCGAGCGCACCGGTCGCGCCAGCCGCACCCCGTCGACGAAGAGCGTCTCGCGCGCCTTGGCCGACCACGCGGCACGGGCGTGGTCGGCGATCACCGACAGCACGATCTCCCCGCAGCGCCAGCCGCCCTCCCAGCCGGCGCCCAGCGCTTCGGGCTCGACGCCCTTGACCCCGAACGCAGCCAGGACGTGGTCAGGCGGACGTTCGTCGGTCACAGCAGTCAGGGTAAGGCGTTGCGGGGCGAGTAGGCCGTCAGTACATGACCATGTCGGGTTCGAGTTGCCTGGCCCAGGCCACGATCCCGCCCTGCAGATGCAGCGCGTCGGAGAAACCGGCCTTCTTGAGGGCGGCCAGCGCCTCGGCCGAACGCACGCCCGTCTTGCAGTACAGCACCGGAACCCGGTCGTGCGGAATCCTGGCCAGGCCCTCGCCGGACTCGATGACCGACTTCGGGACCAGCTGGGCGCCTTCGATGTGGTTGATCTCCCACTCCACCGGCTCACGAACGTCGATCAGCGCGATCTTCTTCTCCGAATCGAGCAGGTCACGCAGCTCTGAGGGGGTGATCGTCGAATCGTGTGCGGCGTCGGCGGCGGCCTCCGACAGCACGCCGCAGAACGCCTCGTAGTCGATGAGCTCGGTGATCTTCGGAATCTCGGGATCCTTGCGGATCTTGATGGTCCGGTAGCTCATGTCCAGGGCGTCGTATACCATCAGCCGGCCCAGCAGCGGCGCGCCGATCCCGGTGAGCAGCTTGATGGCCTCGGTGCCCATCACCGAAGCGATCGAGGCGCACAGGATGCCCAGCACGCCACCTTCAGCACAGGACGGGACCATGCCCGGTGGCGGCGGCTCGGGATACAGGTCGCGGTAGTTCAGGCCCAGGCCGTTCGGGGCGTCCTCCCAGAACACCGACACCTGGCCCTCGAACCGGTAGATCGAGCCCCACACATAGGGCTTGTGGGCGAGCACCGCGGCATCGTTGACCAGGTAGCGGGTGGCAAAGTTGTCGGTGCCGTCGATGATCAGGTCGTACTGCTCGAACAGCTCGACGGCGTTGTCGGGTTCCAGCCGCATCTCGTGCAGGCGCACGGTGACCAGAGGGTTGATCTCGAGCACGGTGTCGCGGGCGCTCTCGGCCTTCGGCCGGCCGATGTCGGACTGGCCGTGGATGATCTGGCGCTGCAGGTTGGACTCGTCGACCACGTCGAACTCGACGATGCCGATGGTGCCGACGCCGGCGGCCGCCAGGTACATCAGTGTGGGTGAGCCGAGCCCGCCCGCACCGATCACCAGCACGCGCGCGTTCTTGAGGCGTTTCTGCCCGACGACACCCAGATCCGGGATGATCAGGTGGCGGCTGTACCGGGCGACCTCTTCACGGGTGAGCTCGGCGGCCGGTTCGACCAGTGGCGGCAGCGGTGAAGACACCGGTTACTCCTCGGGTTTCGGGCGTTCCCCACCCATCTCAGCAGGTAGCGGAATCAACGGCAAACAGCCACCAAAGTTCCCGGCAGCCCCGTCCCACGGTCGCGAGCAGTCGCAGAATCGCACTGCGCGAGCCCTGATCGAGCGAGTCCGCGACTGCTCGCCGCACGACTAGGCGATCGGATACGGCCAGGAGTTGAACCGGCAGGTCTTGCCGTCGGACTTGACGTACTCCGGGTCGAACTTGGAGGCGTCGTTGTCCGACGTCGAGAACGTCTGCTGCATCATCACCGGCGCCAGCCCGCCGTTCTCGTCACAGGGCTCATGGTGCTGGTAGCCGATGGCGTGTCCCACCTCGTGGTTGACCAGGTATTGCCGGTAGGAGCCGATGTCGCCCTGAAAGGGCACCGCACCGCGCACCCAACGCGCCTCGTTGATGAAAACTCTGGGCTCGGCGTCCGGGCCGTAGGCCGGGTTGAAGCAGGACGACTCCAGCGGGATCTCGTAGCCGCAGCCCTCGCGAACGGTCATCGCCGAGGTCAGCGAAACCCGGAAGTCCGGCTTGATGTCCGGGGTGCTGGCGTCGACCCGCTGGAACGCGAACTGCGGATTGTGGATCCAACTCTTGGGGTTGCCCAACGTCTCGGTGACCATCCGGGCGAAGCCCTCGTCACCCCCGAACGACGCGGTGTCGACGCCCTCCTCGACCTCGACGGTGTAGGTGAACGTCTTGGCGGTGCCCTGACCCACCTTCGGCGCGGTGCCCGGCACGATGTGCCACGTCTTGGCGCCGGCCTCGGTGAACGGACCGCCCTCGGGCAGGATCCCGGTGGGCAGGTTGGCGTCGAACGCGGTCAGCCCCCGCGGCGGTGCCCCGATGATCGCGGTGCCGCTCGAGCCGATGGTCGGCGGCCCCTCGACCGCGTTGTGGGTCTCCGCTGCCGGCGCCGCCGTGCCGGTGATGGTCTGATACAGCACGACGCCGGTGAGCACAATGAGCACGGGCAGCGCATACGCCCGCCAGCCGTACATGGACACGAACCGGCCCAGCCAGGTCTGCTTGCGCCACTGGCGGCGCTGATCCCGGTTGGACCGGGGCCGGCCCGAGCCCTCGGCAAGAGGGTCGCGCAGGGCGCGCAGCGGCTCACGCCAGTCACTGCGCAGCACCGGCACTCGACCGCCCCCCTGGTGCCCCGGGTCGTAGGTCACCGACCCAGGATCGCACAACACGGGTTCTCCCGACTCCCGGCGCGCCCGTACCTGCACCCCGAGCCGCTACGGGCGAGTAACAGGTGGCGGGTAGTAGTGTCGGTGCGACGAGCCGGAAGCGTGAAAGCTTCGCACGTCGGCCGAATACCATGATTGAGGGCCCATGAGCGATCTCGCCAACACCGCCGAGCGGCGCGCCGCACGGTCGGCCAATGGCGACCGTCCCAGCACGCCGAGCCGACGCGGCAGCCGCCTGCCCCGAGACGAGCGCCGCGGCCAACTGCTGGTCGCGGCAAGCGAAGTCTTCGTCGACCGCGGCTATCACGCGGCCGGGATGGACGAGATTGCCGACCGCGCGGGCGTGAGCAAACCCGTTCTCTACCAACACTTCTCGAGCAAGCTCGAGCTGTACCTGGCAGTGCTTCAGCGGCACGTGGAGAACTTGGTCTCCGGTGTTCGCCAGGCCCTGCGGACCACCACCGACAACCGCCAGCGGCTCCGTGCCGCGGTGCAGGCGTTCTTCGACTTCATCGAGCACGACGGCCAGGGCTACCGACTGATCTTCGAAAACGACTACGTGACCGAACCTCAGGTCTCGGCGCAGGTCGAGGTCGCCACCGAGTCGTGCACCGACGCGGTATTCGACCTGATCAGCCGTGATTCCGGGCTGGATCCGCACCGCGCGCGGATGATCGCGGTCGGGCTGGTGGCCATCAGCGTCGACTGTGCGCGCTACTGGCTGAACTCCGACCGGCCGATCTCCAAGGAGGACGCGGTCGACGGGACCGTGCAGTTCGCCTGGGGCGGCCTGTCACACGTCCCGCTCACCCGTAACTGAGTCGGCCGACCCAGGGCGTCAGGCCCCGGCCGAACCTGCCGCGATCCCGAACCCGACCCGTCGGACGTCGGCCACGCCGATCTCGACATAGGTGATCTTCGAGGCATGCACCAGGATGCGACGGCCCTTGTCGTCAGACAGGCTCAGCACATCCGGGCCGCTACCCGATAGCGCCGCAGTCACCAGACCCTCGACCTCGGCGGGCGTCTGGGAGCTGGTGAAGACAAGCTCACGCGGGCTGTCCGACACACCGATCTTGACCTCCACGAGGGACCCTTCCGTTCGAATGCGCGTTACCCAAGAAGGCTAGTGGACGCCGGGCCCACCTGGTTGCGGCCAGGCGTTCGCGGTCAGCGAATAACGCATCAAGCTGCGGTAACAGCATGGCAACAGCCGCGCGCGGCGTGTCTGTGCGGGCATGGCCCGTCCCTAACCTTTTCATCGTGGCCGACAACAGACGCCGGGCGGCCGTGCCCCGGTGGCAGCGGGTGGTCCTGACCGCCGTCGGCGTGCTGGCCGCCACCGCGGCGACGACCTTCGTCGTGCGCACCGGCGGGGCCGCCACCGTGGCGACCGACGCCGCCGCTCCCCCGACCCGCACCGTCGTCGCCACTTCCGGGCCGCACACCTCGGCCCCTGCTCCGGCGCCGGTGACCGTCACGATGCCCGGGATGCCGCCGGAGACCGCCGTGACCCTGCCGCCGACCACGCCCGCGGCCGCGCCGCTGGCGGCCCAGCCGCTCGTCGACCCTCGCCTGGTGGTCTATACCGTGGCGGGCAACCAGCGGCCCAACGATCCGATCACCATCGTCTACGCCGACGAGACCGGCGCGCTGCGCACCGTCGAGAACGTCGCCCTGCCGTGGCGGCTCACCGTCGTTCCGGACGTCCCGGTCAACTACGTCACCGCAAACAGCGCCGGAAGCCAGCTGAACTGCTGGATCACCGATGCCAGCGGGGCCACCGTGGTCGCGCAGACCAGCAACGCCGTCTCGGCGACCTGCAACCGCTGACTAGGCCAAGCCGAGCTGGCGCATCCGGTCGTCGTGCGTGCGCTGCAGGCGGCCGAAGAAGTCAGCCACCTGACCGAGCCCACCGGGGCCAGAGAGCACCAGCTCCACCAGCTCGTCGTGCTCGGCCAGCACGTACTGCGCCTGGGTGGTCGCCTCGCCCAGCAGCCGGCGCGACCACAGCGCCAGCCGGCTGCGCTGCCGGCCGCTGGACATCACGGCCTGGCGGACCTCGGCGACGACGAACTGCGAGTGACCGGTCTCGGAGAGCACCGCGCGCACCACCCCGGCCACCTCGTCGGGCAGCACGTCGGCGATCTCGAGGTAGAAGTCGGCCGCCATCGCGTCGCCGACATAGGCCTTGACCAGAGCCTCCAGCCAGGTGCTCGGCGTCGTCAGCCGGTGATAGTTCTCCAGCGCCGGGGCATAGCGCGTGATGGCCGGCACCACGTCGACGCCGCGGGCGGCCAGCGCGTCACGCAGCAGCTCATAGTGACCCATCTCGGCGGCGGCCATGCCGGCCATGTTGATCCGGCCTCGCAGATCCGGGGCCATCCGGGCCTCGTCGGTGAGCCGGAAGAACGCGGCGACCTCGCCGTATGCCAGTAGCGCGAACAACTCGCTGATGCCCGGATGGTCGGATGGAACGCGCGAGGAACTGCCTCCCGCAGCATCGGTCACACCTTCGGCGGCCGGTACGGGCTGCGACACGTTCATGGCCGACACTGTAGTCGCGGCGGGACGGCCGGCCCGCTTGTCCGCGCCGACCAGCTATGATGGAGCCGGACCGCGGTATCACACCGTTGTTCAGGAAATGTGCGTGCACGCAGTGAGCCCGCCTCCCTCAGTGAAGGGCCCGGCGGATCGGCATCGAGATGATGACCGAATCCATTCCGAAAGTCAGAACTCGTGCGCGCGTAGAAGCACTAACGAGGAACGACATCGGAAGGCCAAACGCCAACATATGACCGCACTTTCACATCACCAGATCACTTTCGCCGAGCTGGGCGTCCGGGACGAGATCGTCCGGGCGCTCGCCGAGCAGGGCATCGAGCACGCCTTCGCCATCCAGGAGCTCACCCTCCCGCTGGCGCTGAGCGGCGATGACCTCATCGGCCAGGCCCGCACCGGCATGGGCAAGACCTTCGCCTTCGGCGTGCCGCTGCTGCACCGCATCACCACCGACACCACCCGCCCGCTCGACGGCACGCCCCGCGCGCTGGTCGTGGTGCCCACCCGCGAGCTGTGCCTGCAGGTCTTCGGCGACCTCGAGGGCGCCGCGAAGTACCTGACGGTCGAGGGTGGGCGCCCGCTCAGCGTCGTCTCGATCTACGGCGGACGCCCCTACGAGCCGCAGATCGAGTCGCTGCGCAAGGGCGCCGACGTGGTCGTCGGCACGCCCGGCCGGCTGCTCGACCTGGCCCAGCAGGGTCACCTGCGGCTCGGTGGCCTCTCGGTGCTGGTGCTCGACGAGGCCGACGAGATGCTCGACCTGGGCTTCCTGCCCGACATCGAGCGGATCCTGCGGCAGATCCCCGACGCGCGGCAGGCGATGCTGTTCTCGGCGACCATGCCCGACCCGATCATCACGCTGGCCCGCACCTTCATGAACCAGCCGACCCACATCCGGGCCGAAGCCCCGCAGTCGTCGGCCACCCACGACACTACCGAGCAGTTCGTCTACCGCGCGCACGCGCTGGACAAGGTCGAGATGGTGGCCCGCATTCTGCAGGCCGAGGGCCGCGGCGCGACGATGGTCTTCACCCGGACCAAGCGCACCGCGCAGAAGGTCGCCGACGAGCTCGCCGAGCGCGGCTTCAAGGTCGGTGCCGTGCACGGCGACCTGGGCCAGATCGCCCGCGAGAAGGCGCTCAAGGCGTTCCGCACCGGCGAGGTCGACGTGCTGGTGGCCACCGACGTCGCCGCCCGCGGTATCGACATCGACGACATCACCCACGTCATCAACTACCAGATCCCCGAGGACGAGCAGGCCTACGTGCACCGCATCGGCCGCACCGGGCGGGCCGGCAAGACCGGCATCGCGATCACCCTGGTCGACTGGGACGAGCTCGAACGCTGGGCGATGATCGACAAGGCTCTCAAGCTGGACTGCCCGGATCCGGCCGAGACCTACTCCAGCTCGCCGCACCTCTACGAGGAGCTGGGCATCCCCGCCGACGCCACCGGCTCGATCGGCACACCGCGCGAGCCTCAGCAGGCCGAGGGCGGCACCCGGGTCAGCTCCACCGACTCCCAGCGTGAGCGCCCCGGCCGCAACCGGTCCCGGCGCCGCACCCGCGGCGGTCGGGCGGCCACCGGACACGTCGAGAACCCCGCCGAGGGTCAGACCGAGGGTGGGGCCGCCGAGCCCACCGGATCCGGTGACGCCAGCCCAGCCCGTAAGCGCCGTCGCCGGCGTCGTCCGCGCACCGCCGCGGAAGCCACGCCGACCGCCGGCTGAACCGCCGCTATCGTCGGCTAGATGGTCAGACCCGAGCGCCGCACCAGGGGCGATCTCGTCGCCGCGGCGACGATCACGCTTGTCGTCGTGGTCGTCGCCGCGTCGTTCTGGTGGAACAGTTCGGCCAGGGCGACCATCAGCCGTCCGGCGACCACCCCGGCGCCCACCCCCGTGCCGGCACGAATGGTGCCCGACATGCTGCGCCAGTTGTGGACGGCCACCAGCCCGCGCACGCTGAGCCCGATCGTGGTCGGCGGCACCGTGGTGACCGGCGACGGGCGCACGGTCGAGGGCCTTGACCCCACGACCGGCCAGACCCGCTGGAGCTTCGCCCGCGACACCGGAGCCGCTGGGCCGGCGACATCCGGCACCGACCTGTGCGGGGTGTCCTACGTCTATGACCTCGCCGT
Source organism: Candidatus Mycolicibacterium alkanivorans (assembly GCF_022760805.1). Taxonomy (NCBI): domain Bacteria; kingdom Bacillati; phylum Actinomycetota; class Actinomycetes; order Mycobacteriales; family Mycobacteriaceae; genus Mycobacterium; species Candidatus Mycolicibacterium alkanivorans. The sequence continues at coordinate 3,773,089 of NZ_JAIVFL010000001.1, forward strand.
CGCCGTCTATCCCGATGCGCGCGGCTGCGGTCAGGTCAGCAGCATCAACGGTGGCACCGGCCGGCGGGGCCCGACCCGCACCGCCTACGCCGACAACCGCATCGTGTTGAGCTCCAGTGGCAGCTCGGTGCTCGCGGCCGGTCCCACGCGGCTGGAACTGTGGCGCTCCGATCTGGTCCGCGAGCTGTCCTATGGCGAGATCGATGCCAGGATCAAGCCCGTCAACCAGGGCATCGGCATGGGCTGCACGCTGATGTCGGCGGCGGCCAGCGACGAGGCCGTCTCGGTCCTCGAGGCCTGCCGCGACCAGAAGGACCTGCGGCTGACACTGCTCAAGCCGGCCAAGGAAGAAGACGAGCCCGACACGAAAAACGTGCCGCTGCCCGGGGTGGCCAGCGACTCCGAGGCACGGGTGCTCGCCGTGTCGGGCACCACCACCGCGGTGTACCTGCCTTCTCCCAGGCCCGAGATCGCCGTCTACGACGACACCGGCACCAAGGTGTCCGGCACGCTGCTCAAGGGCCCGCCAGTGCTGGCCAACCCCGCTCAGGCGGTGACCCGCGCCGGCGACCTCGTCACCTGGTGGACCGGAGACAGCGTCGAAGTCTTCGACAGCAAGCTGTCCTACCGCTACACCATCGAGGCGGCCGGCTCGGTGTCCCCCGTCGGCCCGGCCGCGATGATGGCCGGACGGCTGCTGATCCCCCTGAGTTCCGGCATCGGGGTCTACGACCCGGCCAGCGGCGCCAACCAGCGGGTGATCCCGGTCAGCCACCCGGCCGGTAATGGTCCGGTGGTGCCGACCGTCACCAGCTCGATGGTGGTCGAACAGCGCGGCGACGCGCTGATGGCTTTCGGGCCCTGACCGCTGCGCCCTATACCTCCGGGGTGAAGGTCGGCAGCGCCTTGCCGGACTTCCAGTGCTTGAGCAATGCGGCGGCGAGTTCTCGATATGCGTTGCCGCCCTTGTTCTTTCGTCCGGCCAGTACCGACGCTCCGGATGCGCTGGCCTCCGCGAAGCGCACCGTGCGCGGAATCGGCGGCGCCAGCACCGGCAGGTTGTAGCGGTCGGCGACGTCGAGCAGGACGTCGCGGCTGTGCGTGGTCCGCGAGTCGTAGAGCGTCGGCAGCGCGCCCAGCAGCTTGAGGTCCGGGTTGGTGATCTGCTGGACGTCGGCGACCGTACGCAGGAACTGCCCCACCCCGCGGTGGGCCAGCGTCTCGCACTGAAGCGGCACGATCACCTCGTCGGCGGCGGTCAGTCCGTTGAGGGTGAGCACCCCCAGCGACGGCGGGCAGTCGATGATCACGACGTCGAACTGATCGTCCAGCTTGGCCAGCGCGCGCTTGAGCGCGTACTCCCGGCCGGCCCGCATCAGCAGCATCGCTTCGGCACCGGCCAGGTCGATGTTGGCCGGCAGCAGCGTCATGCCCTCGGCGGTGGTGACCAGCGCCGCGTTCGGTTCGACGTCACCGAGCAGCACCTCGTGCACCGACACCGGCAGCTTGTCGGGATCGGCGCCCAGGGAGAACGTCAGACAGCCCTGCGGGTCGAGGTCCACCAGCAACACGCGTTTACCCGCGTCGACGAACGCCGCCCCCAGCGACGCGACAGTGGTCGTCTTGGCCACTCCGCCCTTCTGGTTGGCCACCGCCAGTACTCGGGTCACAGCACCCATCCTTACAGGTTCCGGCCCGAGGCGTCCCGGGCGCCACGCCACACGACGGGATCCGGCAGAATCAGAGGGCGTGAGCGTCGGCAACCATCGGGTGTTCCTGCTTCGACACGGCGAAACCGAATGGTCCAGGGACCGCAAGCACACCAGTCGCACCGACCTCGACCTCACCGAGTACGGACGCGAACAGGCCAGGCTGGCCGCCCTCACCCTGGAGCGGCTCGAACTGGACAACCCGCTGGTGATCAGCAGTCCCCGCAAGCGGGCGCTGACCACTGCCGAGCTGGCCGGGCTGACTGTCGACGGGGTGTCCCCGCTGCTGGCCGAATGGGATTACGGCGACTACGAGGGGCTGACCACCCACGAGATCCGTACCGAGACGCCCGGCTGGCTGCTGTGGACCTACGGCTGCCCGGGCGGTGAGAGCGTCGATCAGGTCAGCATGCGCGCCGACCAAGCGGTCTGCTATGCGCTGGAGCGGATGGTGGATCGCGACGTGGTGTTCGTCGGCCACGGCCACTTCTCCCGATCGGTGGTGACCCGCTGGGTCGAACAGCCGCTTCGGGAAGGCGCCCGCTACGGGTTCGGCGCGGCCTCGGTCGCGGTGTGCGGCTTCGAGTACGGACTGCGGCAGCTGTCGGCGCTGGGGATGACCAGTCACCGCGAGCCGGTCGCGGGGACGTGAGGGCCCAGACGTCGTTCGTGCTGAGCGGGCCCGCCGGGACGGTGGTCGCCGACGGGATCAGGACGGGCTATGACAATGTCGCGGCCGCCTCGGCCGCACTGGCCGACGGGTCGGCCGACGTGGTGGTCGGCGCTCTGCCGTTCGACCTGCGCGGCAGGGCTGCGCTGCTGACCCCGATGTCGGTGACGTTCACCGACACGCTGCCGGCCTGGCCGACTGGTGGCATCCCGGCGGTGCGGGTCGCCGAGACGCTGCCTGGCCCCGACGAACACCGCAGCCGGATCCGCACCGCGCTGCGTTACCTCAACGACAGCGAAAGTGGTTTGCAGAAGGTGGTTTTGGCGCGAGCGCTGCGCCTGGTCGCCGACGGCCGCCTCGATGAGCGGGCGATCCTGCGGCGGTTGGCCGACGACGATGCCGAGGCCACCGTCTATTTGGCGGATCTGTCCCCGGCCGGCGGCGACCACATCGGCAGCGTGCTGGTGGGCGCCAGCCCGGAACTGCTGGTCGCGCGCCGCGGCGATCAGGTGACCTGCCAGCCGTTCGCCGGATCGGCCCCCCGGTCAGCCGACCCTGCGGACGACGCCACGAACGGCGCGGCCCTGGCCGCGTCGGGCAAGAACCGCCACGAACACCGACTCGTCGTCGACACCATGCGGACCGCGCTGGAACCGCTGTGCACCGAATTGGACGTGGCAGCCGAACCGGAACTCAGCCGCACCGCCGCGCTGTGGCACCTGTCCACCCCGATCCGCGGCACCTTGCGCGAAACGCGCGCCACTGCAATCGATTTGGCACTTGCGCTGCACCCGACACCAGCCGTCGGCGGCGTGCCGACCAACGCGGCGGTGGACCTGATCGCTGAGCTGGAGGGCGACCGGGGCTTCTACGCCGGCGCGGTGGGCTGGTGCGACGCCCGCGGCGACGGCCGCTGGGTGGTGGCGATCCGTGGGGCGCAACTGTCCGCCGATCGACGGCACGCCCTGGCGCGGGCCGGTGGCGGTATCGTGGCCGAATCCGATCCCGACGACGAAGTCGCCGAGACCTCAGCGAAGTTCAGAACAATCCTGTCGGCGCTGGGAGTCCAGCAGTGACCCTGATCCGTCGAGCCCGTTCGGGTGACGAGGCCGAGATCGTCGCGATGATCCGTGAGCTCGCCGAGTTCGAGCGTGCGGAGCACGAGTGCACGGTCACCGAAACCCAGATTGCCACAGCGCTTTTCGGCGACGACCCGGTGGGCTTCTGCCACATCGCCGAGGTCGACGGCGAGGCGGCCGCGATCGCATTGTGGTTCCGCAACTTCTCCACCTGGGACGGCGTCGCCGGGGTGCATCTGGAGGACCTGTTCGTCCGCGACAGGTTCCGCCGCCGCGGGCTGGCCCGCAAGATGCTGGCGACCCTGGCCCGGGAATGCGTGGACAACGGCTACAGCCGGCTCAGCTGGGCGGTGCTGGACTGGAACGTCAACGCGATCGCGCTCTACGACGCCGTCGGCGGCAAGCAGATGTCGCAGTGGATCACCTACCGGGTATCGGGCCCGGAATTGTCGGCGTTGGCCGACGAGTCATAGGAGGTCAGCCACTGCAGGGTCGCCGGGCTGAACAGCAGCACCAGGCTGATCACCGCGACGGCAGCAATCGGCACCGCGTAGAGCCACTGGTGTGAGCCCACCCCGATGTACCAGGTCACCGGGAGCAGCAGAAGTTGGGCGAACACCGCGACCCCCCGGCCCCAACGCCGTCCGGTCCACAGGGCCCGGGCCGCCGCCAGCAGACCGGCGCCGATCAGGCCGAACCACGCGGCGTTACCGAATCCGCTGACCACGTGCTGGTCGGCACCGGCGAACGCACGCACCACGAAGACCACTGCGGCGATCAGCGCGGCGGCGGCCTCGAGGGCCACCAGCACGGCAGCTTCTCGCACGGTTGCTGGCGCGGGAACTGTCACGGCGTCGAGCCTAGTTCTCCCATTAGGCTCAACGCTCGTGCGCGCCGTTCTGATCGTGAACCCGAACGCCACTTCGACCACGGCGGCCGGCCGTGACCTGCTCGCCCACGCGCTGGAAAGCCGCGTGAAACTGACCGTGGTGCACACCGACCACCGCGGTCACGCCATCGAGATCGCCGAGGCGGCCAGGCGAGACGGCATCGACGTGATCATCGTCCACGGCGGCGACGGCACGGTGAACGAGGTGGTCAACGGCTTGCTGGGCGCACCCCTCGGGCAGGACGTCCCGAGCGGACCGATGCCCGCGGTCGCGGTGGTGCCCGGCGGCTCGGCCAACGTCTTCGCCCGAGCGCTGGGCATCAGCCCCGACCCCATCGAGGCCACCAACCAACTGATCGACCTGCTCAGCGAGCACCGCAACGGCGGCGCGTGGCGCCGGATCGGGCTGATGGACTGCGGCGAGCGGTGGGCGGTGTTCACCGCGGGGATGGGCGTCGACGGCGACGTGGTGGCCGCGGTGGAGGCCCAGCGCGCCAAGGGCCGCAAGGTCACCGCGGGCCGCTACATCCGCGTCGCTGTGCGTGAGGTGCTCTTCAGCGTCCGCCAGAAGCCGCGCCTGACCCTCGAGCTGCCCGGCCGCGAGCCGGTCTCCGGGGTCTACTTCGCCTTCATCTCCAACTCCAGCCCGTGGACGTACGCAAACACCAGGCCGGTGTGGACCAACCCGAACACGACCTTCGAGACCGGCCTGGGCGTCTTCGCCACCACCAGCATGAACGTGTGGAAGAACCTGATGCTGGTGCGGCGGATGTTGTCCAAGAAACCCGACATCAAGGCCACGCACCTGATCCGGGAGGACGACGTGGCGTGGGTGCGGGTCACCGCCACCGAGCCGGTCGCCAGCCAGATCGACGGGGATTTCGTCGGTCTGCGCGCAGAAATGACGTTCCGTGCAGTCCCGGGGGCGTTGAACGTGGTCGCTCCACCGGCTAAGTAAGGGACTGACCAGCGCCAATGAACTCGCGTCGACGAATTTAGAGCGCAAGTGGGTTGAGTCTAGTACAAACGGGTTAGTGCTTCGGGAACGTATCCCCGTAGTGACGTTGCACACGTGTTAACGGAGTTCTATTGACATCCGTCGAGGCTGTGAAACGATCGGTTGCAACAGTGCAGAAACATTTGCGTGCACGCGTTAACAGCCGAAGGTAAACAGAGTGCGCTTCGCCGCGCACACAGTTAAGGAGTATTGACTAATGGATTGGCGCCACAAGGCGGTCTGCCGTGACGAGGATCCGGAGCTGTTCTTCCCGGTGGGGAACAGCGGACCGGCCATCGCGCAGATCGCTGACGCGAAGCTCGTCTGTAACCGGTGCCCGGTGACCACCGAGTGCCTGACCTGGGCTTTGGATTCCGGCCAGGACGCCGGCGTCTGGGGTGGCATGAGCGAGGACGAGCGCCGCGCGCTCAAGCGCCGCAACGCTCGCACCCGGGCCCGCAGCGGGGTCTGAACCACCCCGTCGCACTACGTCGGTAGACGGCTCCGGCAAGCGCCGGAGTCGTCTACTTTTTAAGTGCGTGTATTTTTCGTCACAGTTTGCTATTGCGGCGCGCGTGCGCTAAGACGCCGGCCGATCGGCACCCGTAAGACCACGTCGGTTCCCCCGCCCGGAACGTCGTGCATTCCCAGCGATCCGTCGAGTTCGGCCGACACCAGAGTCCGCACGATCTGCAGACCCAGCCGGTCGGATTTCTCCAGGCTGAAACCCTCCGGGACACCGCGGCCGTCGTCGTGCACCACAAGGTCGAGCCATCGCGCCGAGCGTTCGGCCCGGATGGTCACGCAGCCCTGCTTGGCCCCGGCGTCGAAGGCGTGCTCGATGGCGTTCTGCACGAGCTCGGTGATGACCATGACCAGAGCGGTGGCCCGGTCGGCGTCGAGCACCCCCAAAGCGCCTTCCCGGTTGATCCGGATCGGCGCGTCGACCCTGGCCACGTCGTTCATGATCGGCAGGATCCGGTCGATCACCTCGTCGAGGTTGACCTCCTCGTCCACCGACATCGACAGCGCCTCATGCACCTGCGCAATCGAGGCCACCCGGCGCACCGACTCCAGCAGCGCCTCGCGGCCCTCCTCGTTGTTGGTCCGGCGCGCCTGCAACCGCAGCAGCGCCGCCACGGTTTGCAGGTTGTTCTTCACCCGGTGGTGGATCTCGCGGATCGTCGCGTCCTTGGACAGCAGCGCTCGGTCGCGCCGCTTGACCTCGGTGACGTCCCGGATCAGCACTGCGGCCCCCGCTGCGGCGCCGTGCACCACCAGCGGCAGCGTCCGCAGCAACACCGCCGCACCGCCGGCGTCGACCTCCATGCGCATGCTGGAGCCGCCGGACAACGAGTCGCGGACGTGCTCGGCCAGCTCCTGCGCCTCGAACGGGTCGGAGATCAGCGGCCGGGTGATGGCCACGAGGTTGTGGCCCTCCAGCTCTGCGCTCAGGCCCATCCGGTGATAGGCCGACAGTGCGTTCGGGCTGGCGTAGACCACCACGCCGTCGACGTCGAGCCGGATGAAACCGTCGCCGACGCGCGGGCTGGACCGCGAGCTCGCCAGGTCGCCCACGTTCGGGAAGGTGCCCTCCGAGAGCATGTGCAGCAGGTTGCCGGCGCAGTCCAGATAGGCCTTCTCCAGCGGCGAGGAGGTGCGCCGTTCGGCCAACGAGGTCTGGTGGGTGAGCACTGCCACTACCTTGTTGGTGCAGCGCACCGGCACGGCTTCGACGTTCGGGCCCGGCTCGCGCAGCGAGGGCTCGCCGCCGCCGCGGCCGATAGCTCCGGAGGTGAAGGCTGCGGTCACGAAGGGCAGTTCCCCTTCGGCGACGACGGTGCCGACTGCGTCCTTGATGAGAACGGTCGGGGCGGTGTTGGGCCGGCATTGGGCGACGCAGACCAGTGCGCCGTCGTCGCGGCGCACCCACATCAGATAGTCGGCGAACGACAGGTCCGCCAGCAGCTGCCACTCACCGACCACCGCATGGAGGTGGTCCACGGCACTGCCCGGCAGCACCGTGTGCTCGGCGAGCAACTCACCGAGGGTCGACACAGATTCAGTCGATCACGGCAATGAGGTCACCGGCCTGGATGACGTCACCCACCGACACGTTGACCTCGGTCACGGTGCCACCCACTTCGGCGAGCACCGGAATCTCCATCTTCATCGACTCGAGAAGCACCAAGATGTCGCCGGCGCCGATCTGGTCACCCTTGCTGACCACGACCTCCAGCACACTGGCCACGATCTCGGCGCGAACATCCTCGGCCATCTCCACCCTCACTCTGCAAGCCAACCCAAATGAAGTGCTGCTCTATCGAACCACACGACCGAGTGGTCAGCGGTCGGATGCGGCCGTGAGACACTGGAGTCAACGATCAACCAATGGAGGTACACCATGGCCAAGCGTGGCCGTAAGAAGCGGGACCGCAAGCACAGCAAAGCCAACCACGGCAAGCGGCCCAACGCCTGAAACGAAAAGTGCCCGGCATGTTGCCGGGCACTTTTCGTTTCAGGGTCTACCTCAGGGCTCGCGCCGAATGATCGTGGTGCGCCGGATCTCCATCCGCACCCGCTCGAGCAGACACTGCGGAGCCTTCTCACCACTGCACTTGACGGCGATCAGCTTCTTGATGCGTTCCTCCACGCCGTAGTGGCGCAGGCAGGCCGGGCAGTCTTCGAGGTGATGGCGAAGGCGTTCCCGCGTCTCGGGCGTCGCCTCGCCGTCGAGCAGGGTCCACACCTCCGCAATCACCGCCGCGCATTCGGGATGATCCGGATCGACCGGGCCGATCGACGGGCGCCACTCGTCCTCGGCGCCGGTCACGTGGTCGTGACCGCTCATGACGACCCCTCCTCGGCCGCATCCTGGCCGCGGGTAAACCCACGCTCCTTGGCGACGTCGGCCAGCAGGGTTCGCAGCTGGCGCCTGCCACGGTGCAGCCGGGACATCACTGTCCCGATGGGGGTGTCCATGATCTCGGCGATCTCCTTGTAGGGAAAGCCCTCGACGTCGGCGTAGTACACCGCCATCCGGAAATCCTCCGGCAACGCCTGCAGTGCTTCCTTGATCTCGGAGTCGGGCAGCGACTCCAATGCCTCCACCTCGGCCGAACGCAGACCGGTGGACGTGTGCTGGGCGTTGGCCGCCAGCTGCCAGTCGGTGATCTCGTCGGTCGGGTACTCGGCGGGCTGCCGCTGCTTCTTGCGGTAGCTGTTGATGTAGGTGTTCGTCATGATCCGGTACAGCCACGCCTTGAGGTTGGTGCCATCCCGGAACGAACGGAACGCGCCGACGGCCTTGACCATGGTTTCCTGCACCAGGTCCTCGGCGTCGGCGGGATTGCGGGTCATGCGGAGAGCACCGCCGTAGAGCTGGTCCATCAACGGGATCGCATCGCGCTCGAAGCGCGCCAAGAGCTCGTCGTCGGGTTCGCGCACGGCGGCGTCGGCTTGGCCGGAGCCGTCGGCGCCCTCGATGTCGGTCATCGTGATTGACACGGTCCCTTCTGCCGCGGTGCCCGTGATGAGCTCCGGCAGCGGTATCGGGCGGATGAGAACCGACGGCGTCCGCTCGTCGCGTACCAGGGTCATGGCAATCGACACTGGCTTTCTCTCCTTCCAATCCTAAGACCGTGGCCGACAGATTTTTCTCGGCGACCCTTCGACCGCATGCAGCCACACCCCATAACGGGATTGGTGACCACGCTAATTCCCGGCCTAAGCTCACATCCGTGACTCGGGCGGCCACTCCTGCGATCGCCGCGCTGGTGAAGGCGAGCGTTGCCCACGAGGTCCTGCGCTATCACCACGACCGGCGTTCGGAGTCCTACGGCGACGAAGCGGTGGCCGCACTGGCCGGCGAGTCCGTCGTACCCGAGCAGATCTTCAAGACGCTCGTCATCTCGGGGCCGTCGGGTCTGGCGGTGGCTGTCCTGCCGGTGCCGTGGATGCTGTCACTCAAGGCCGCCGCGGCGGCGCTGGGGCTGGGCAAGGCGACGATGGCCGAGCGGGCGGCCGCCGAGCGGGCCACCGGGTACGTGCTCGGTGGGATCTCGCCGCTGGGCCAGCGCAAACGGCTCCCGACGGTCGTCGACAGTTCGGCCCTGAGGTTCGACCGGGTGCTGTGCAGCGCCGGCAAACGCGGCTGGGACGTGGCGCTCTCGCCTGAAAACCTGGTTCGCCTCGCCCAGGCGGTGACCGCCGATATCCGCGCTCTAGTGTGACCCCATGTCCTTCGCCGGCAAGACCATGTTCATTTCCGGAGCCAGCCGCGGTATCGGCCTGGCCATCGCCAAGCGCGTCGCGGCCGACGGCGCCAACATCGCCCTGGTGGCCAAGACCACCGAACCGCACCCGAAGCTGCCCGGCACGATCTACACTGCGGCCAAGGAGATCGAGGAGGTCGGCGGCCAGGCGCTGCCGATCGCCGGTGACGTCCGCGACGGCGACTCGGTGGCCGAGGCCGTGGCCAAGGCCGTCGAGCAGTTCGGCGGCATCGACATCTGCGTCAACAACGCCTCGGCGATCAACCTCGGCTCCATCGAGGAGGTGCCACTCAAACGCTTCGACCTGATGAACGGCATCCAGGTGCGCGGCACCTACGCGGTGTCGCAGGCCTGCCTACCGCACATGAAGGGCCGGGAGAACCCGCACGTCCTGACGCTCTCACCGCCGATCCGGCTGGAATCCGAGTGGCTCAAGCCCACGCCGTACATGATGGCGAAGTTCGGAATGACGTTGTGCGCCTTGGGAATTGCCGAGGAGATGCGTTCGGCCGGGATCGCGTCGAACACGCTGTGGCCGCGCACCCTGGTCGCCACGGCAGCGGTACAGAACCTGCTGGGCGGCGACGAGGCGATGGGCCGGGCCCGCAAGCCCGAGGTGTACTCCGACGCCGCCTACGCGGTGCTGAGCAAGCCGGCTCGGGAGTTCACCGGGCATTCGCTGCTGTGCGAGGACGTGCTGTTGGACTCGGGCGTCACCGACCTGTCGGTCTACGACTGCGTGCCGGGTTCGGAGCTCGGTGTCGACCTGTGGGTCGACACCCCGAACCCGCCGGGCTACAAGGGCGGCTAGCCCTTCTTGCCCAGCCCGAACCGGCGCAGACCGTGGCCGGCGAAGGCGCGCATCGCCGCCAGCGCGAAGCGGCTCTGCATCTTAGGCGACGAGTACCACAGCATCTCGGACTTCTGCGTCGGCAGCTTGGGCGCAGTGATGGCCTGCTGGCGGCAGAACTTGATCAGGCCGGCGGCGCCGCCACCACGGTAGCCGATGCCGGATTCCTTCCAGCCGCCCATCGGCAGGCCGGGGCAGAAGACGTTGGCCAACGCGTCGTTGATGTTGACCGCGCCGACCTCGAGGCGCCGTGCCACCCGCTCGCCACGTTCGGTGTCGCCGGTCCAAACGCTGGCCGACAGGCCGTATTGCGAGTCGTTGGCCAGGCGGATGGCCTCCTCCTCGTCGGCCACCTTGATCACCGGCAGCGTCGGTCCGAAGGTCTCCTCGGCGATGCAGCTCATGCTCGGCTCGACGTCGGCGAGCACCGTCGGCTCGAAGAACGTGCCCACCCCCGTCGGCTTACCGCCGGTGAGCACCTTGGCGCCCGCGGCGACGGCCTCCTTGACGTGCCGCTCGACGATGTCGCGCTGCGCAGGGGTGGCCATGGCGCCGGTGTCGTACTTGTAGCCGGACTGCTCCTGACCCTGCTGCACCGAGCGCACCTTGTCGGTGAGCTTGGCGACGAACTCGTCGTACACCGGAGCCTCGACGAACACCCGCTCCACCGAGATGCACACCTGGCCGGAGTTGAACATGCCGCCCCACGCGATGCCGTTGGCGGCGCGGTCGATGTCGGCGTCGGCCAGGACGATGGCCGGGTCCTTGCCGCCGAGTTCCAGGCTGAACGGGATCAGGCGCTCGGCGCACGCCACAGCCACCTTACGGCCGGTCGCGGTCGAGCCGGTGAAGTGGACGTAGTCGGCGTTCGCGATCACCGCCGCACCGGTGTCGCCGTAGCCGGTCGCGAGTTTCAGGATCGGCGGGGCGCCGATCTCGTTCCAGCCGCGGACCAGTTCCACCGCCGAAAGTGGCGTCACCTCAGAGGGTTTCAACAACACCGCGGCGCCTGCCGCCAGGGCGGGCACCAGGTCCAGTGCGAGCATGGCGATCGGAAAGTTCCACGGCTCGATCATCCCGACCACCGGGTAGGGCCGCAACACGGTGATGAGCTTCTTGACCCGGAACAGCGGGGTGTGCGCCTTGGGGTGGCGGTCGGCGAGGAACTCCTCGGCATTGCCCGCCCAGTAGTTGATGGCGTCGGCCATGGTTACCGGTTCCAGGCTGGCGTCGGTGCGGGACTTGCCACTCTCCGACATCAGCACGCCGGTCAGGTGATCGGAGTTGTCGAGGATCCAGTCCTGCCACTTGCGCATCCACACCTTGCGGCCGCGCGGCCCGATCGCCTCCCACTCCGGCTGGAACAGCCGCAACTCGCGGGCTTTGGCGGCCACGGTGTCCGGGCCGTCGATCGGGACGGTGCCCGCCACGCGGCCGTCGGCCGGGTTGTGGACGGTAATGGTGGCCTCATCGGACTTGGGCTCGACCGCGGTCATGGCCGCTCCTCTCGCTGGGCGGAATGTGCCTATCAGCGTAGCGGTCCCGACCCGACTAGAACAGGCCAACCGGTTGGTTGTCCGGCTCGGCCGGTTCGATCAGCTCCGGGCCGTTGTTGCGGACACTGTTGACCAGGGTCGACACCTCCCGCATCGCGATCCCGCTGATGTCGGGCGGGGCGGCGAGCAGCTCGGCGGCGGCCGGCTCGTCGGGGTCCAGCCAGCGGTCCCAGTCCCGCTCGCCGACGACCAGCGGCATCCGGTCGTGGATCTCGGCGAGTTCGCCGACCGCGTCGGTGGTGATGATCGTGCACGTCAGCAGTGAGCTGGCATCCTTCTCGGGCCGCCACACCGACCACAGCCCGGCCGTGAACAGCAGCTCACCGTCGGAGCGGTACATGTAGAACGGCGTCTTGCGGGACTTCTTGCCGGCCGGGGTGTCGGGGTTGGGTTTCCACTCGTAGTAGCCGTCCATCGGCACCAGACACCGCTTGCTCTTGGCCGAGGCCCGAAATGCCGGCGAGGAGGTGAGCTTCTCGGCGCGCGCGTTGATCAGCAGCGGGCCCTTGTTCTCCGGTGTGCCGTCCGGGGCGGCCTTGACCCACGGCGGGACCAGACCCCAGCGCATCAGCCTCACCCGCCGCGTCGGAGTGTCCTCGGGCTCGTCGTGGCGGCTGACGACGGTGGCGATGGTCGCCGTCGGCGCCACGTTGTAGTTGGGACCGCTGGTCTCCCCCGCCACGGCGGTGGCCTCGTCGATGGCATGGATCTTCTCGGCCAGCAGGGCCGGGTCGGTGGTGACCGCGAATCGTCCGCACATGCCTCCATAGTGGCAAGAACGCCCGACAAGGCAGGATGTAGCCGTGAGCATCGAGCAGTGGACGGCACCGAGCACGCCGACCCCCGTCCACGCCACCGTCACGGTGCCTGGCTCCAAATCCCAGACCAACCGCACGCTGATTCTCGCCGCGCTGGCCGCGGCCCAGGGACAGGGCGGCTCCACCATCAGCGGCGCACTGCGCAGCCGCGACACCGACCTGATGATCGGCGCGCTGCGGACCCTGGGCCTGCGCGTCGAAGGCGACGGCGCCGACCTGACCGTCAGCGGCGGCCTGAACCCCGGCACGCAGGCCCGCATTGACTGCGGCCTGGCCGGCACGGTGTTGCGGTTCGTTCCGCCACTGGCGGCGTTGAGCAGCGCTGCCGTCGAGTTCGACGGCGACGAGCAGGCCCGGGCCCGGCCGATCGCTCCGCTTCTCGACGCGCTGCGCGGACTCGGGGTCGACGTCGAGGGCTCCGGGCTGCCCTTCCTGGTCCGCGGACACGGGACGGTCCACGGCGGCACGGTGAACATCGACGCCTCGGCGTCCTCGCAGTTCGTCTCCGGACTGCTGCTGTGCGGCGCGGCGTTCACCGAGGGACTGACCGTCGTGCACACCGGAACCTCGGTTCCCTCGGCGCCGCACATAGCGATGACGGCGGCGATGCTGCGCGAGGCCGGTGTCGACGTCGACGACACCGTGGCCAACCAGTGGCGGGTACTGCCCGGCCCGATCGCCGCCCGGCACTGGGAGGTCGAGCCCGACCTGTCCAACTCGGTACCGTTTCTGGCCGCGGCCGTGGTCAGCGGCGGGGCGGTGTGCATCGCCGGGTGGCCGAGGGTGAGCGTGCAGCCCGCCGATACCATTCTCGGCATTCTCGAGATGCTGGGATCGACTGTGCGGCAGACTGATTCGTACCTGGAAGTGCAGGGTGCGGGCAGCTACCCGGGTTTTGACGTCGACCTGCACGACGTGGGCGAGTTGGCTCCGTCCGTGGCCGCGCTGGCCGCGCTGGCCGCACCCGGCTCGGTGTCGCGGCTGACGGGCATCGCGCACCTGCGCGGCCACGAGACCGACCGTCTGGCCGCGCTGAGCACCGAGATCAACGCCCTGGGCGGCGACTGCGCCGAGACCGACGACGGGCTGCTCATCACTGCGACCCCCCTGCATGCTGGCACCTGGCACTCGTATGCCGACCACCGGATGGCAATGGCCGGAGCGATCGTCGGCCTGCGGGTTCCCGGCGTGGCGGTCGAGGACATCGCGACCACCGCCAAGACCCTGCCGGAATTTCCCCAGCTGTGGGCCGAGATGCTGGGGCGCGATTGAGAAGACACGAGTACGACGAGTCCGACGTCAAGATCAGGTCGGGCCGTGGCTCGCGTCCTCGCACCAAGACCCGTCCGGAGCATGCCGACGCCGTGCCGGCGATGGTGGTCACCGTCGACCGCGGCCGCTGGGGTTGCGTGCTCGAGGGCGATCCGCAGCGACGGGTGACCGCGATGCGGGCACGCGAGCTGGGCCGGACCCCCATCGTCGTCGGCGACCAGGTCGACGTGGTGGGCGACCTGTCCGGCCGGCCCGACACGCTGGGCCGCATCGTGCGGCGCGGGGAGCGCCGAACGGTGTTGCGGCGCACCGCCGATGACACCGACCCCACCGAACGGGTGGTGGTGGCCAACGCCGATCAGTTGCTGATCGTGGTGGCGCTGGCCGACCCCCCGCCACGCACCGGACTGGTCGACCGCACTCTGATCGCAGCCTACGCCGGTGGCCTGCGGCCAATCCTGTGCCTGACCAAGACCGATCTGGCACCCGCAGAACCGTTCGCAGCGCAGTTCGCCGAACTGGACCTCACAGTGATCACCGGCGGGCGCGACGACCCACTCGACGCCGCCGACGATCTGCTGACCGGGCATGTCACCGTGCTGCTGGGGCATTCCGGAGTCGGCAAGTCGACATTGGTGAATCGCCTTGTGCCCGAAGCGGAGCGGGCCACCGGCGAAGTGTCCGGGGTTGGTAAGGGCAGGCACACCTCCACCCAGTCGATGGCGTTGCCGCTGCCCGAAGGCGGATGGGTGATCGACACGCCGGGGATCCGGTCGTTCGGCCTGGCCCACATCGAGCCCGACGACGTGCTACGCGCCTTTTCCGATCTCGCTGACGCGATCGACGAGTGCCCACGCGGCTGCGGGCACATGGGTCCGCCTGCCGACCCGGAATGCGCGCTCGACGCCCTGACCGGGTCGCAGGCCCGGCGCGTCGCCGCGGCTCGACGGCTGCTCTCCGCATTGACCGAGTCCGCCGCGTACTGAATTGTTCGACCTAGACAACAGAGAGGCACACCGCAGAAATGACTTCAGCACCCAAGGTTCCCGACATCACCCTCAACGACGGCAACCGGATTCCGCAGTTCGGTTTCGGCGTCTACCAGATCCCGCCCGACGACACCGCGTCCGCCGTGCGCACGGCGCTCGAGATCGGCTACCGCCACATCGACACTGCGGAGATGTACCAGAACGAGAAGGGCGTCGGGCAGGGCATACGCGACTCCGGTATCGACCGCGACGAGGTGTTCATCACCAGCAAGCTCAACAACGGCTACCACAAACCCGACGACGCCCGCCGCGCGTTCGACGCGAGCATCGACGCGCTGGGCTTCGACGATGTCGACCTGTTCCTCATCCACTGGCCGCTGCCGACACTCTACGACGGTGATTTCGTCTCGACCTGGAAGATGTTGGAGGAGTTCAAGAAAGACGGCCGCGCCCGCAGCATCGGAGTGTCGAACTTCCAGGTCCATCACCTCCAGGAGCTGGCCCGGGACACCGAGACCGTGCCCGCCGTCAACCAGATCGAGGTACACCCGTACTACACCAACGACGCGGTACGCGCCTACGGCATCGAGCACACCATCGTCACCGAGGCCTGGTCACCCATCGCACAGGGCAAGGTGCTCGGCGACCCGGTCGTGGGTCAGATCGCGCAGCAGATCGGCAAGTCGCCCGCTCAGGTGGTGCTGCGGTGGCACGTCGAGCGCGGCGACATCGTGTTCCCGAAATCGGTTTCTCCGCAACGCATCCGGGAGAACTTCGACATCTTCGACTTCGAACTCAGCGATGACCAGATCGAGGAGATCACCGAACTCGACAAGGGCGTGGCCGGTCGCCTGGGCCCGGACCCCGACACCTTCGCCTGGATCCCGAAGTAGGAGCGCTCGGGGCATTGAGTGTGCGCTCAGGGCGGGATTTCGCGAGTCTTCCCGCCCTACAAGCACACTCGACCCCGCGAATGCACTCTCTTCGCTAGGCGGCCTTGGCCGCGCGCTTCTCCCGGCGCCACTCCCGCACGGCGGTGATCGCCGTCTTCAGCCCACGCTTGCGGCCGGTGCGCGGATCGATCCCGGCGTAGCCGGGCTCCAACTCCGCGAACATCCGCTCGCTGCGGGTCTCCGGCGCATCGTCCGCGGTGTCGCGCAGGTACTTGTCCGGCAGCGACAGCTTGGCGATGGTGCGCCATGACTTCCCGTACTGCACCAGGAATGGCCCGCTGGTGTAGGGCAGGTCGTACTTGTCGCACACCGCACGCACCCGCACCGAGATCTCTGCGAGCCGGCTGCTCGGCAGGTCCGGGTACAGGTGATGTTCGATCTGGTAGGACAGGTTGCCCGTCATGAAGTCCATCACCGGACCGCCGTCGATGTTGGCGCTGCCGAGCATCTGGCGCAGGTACCACTGGCCCTTACTCTCGCCGACCATGTCGGTCTTGGTGAATTTCTCTGCGCCGTCAGGGAAATGGCCGCAGAAGATCACCGCATTGGACCAGATGTTGCGGATTACGTTGGCTACCGCATTGGCCGTCGCGGTGGACCGGTAGGTAGCCGCCGGCGACAGCGAGGTGATCGCCGGGAAGGCGACGTAGTCCTTGAAGACCTGCCGGCCCGCCTTGACGCCGAACTCGCGCCCTCGGATCAACGTGGCTTTCCGGTCGTCGCGGCCCCTGAATATCTTGCCGAGTTCCAGGTGTTGGAGCCCGACTCCCCACTCGAAGCCAATGGCCAGCAGGGTGTTGAACATCAGGTTGCCGTAGAGATTGAACCGCTTCCACCGCTGATCGCGGGTGACCCGGATGACGCCGTAGCCCACGTCGTCGTCCATGCCCAGGATGTTGGTGTACTTGTGGTGCATGAAGTTGTGGGTGAAACGCCAGTGCTTGGACGCCCCGATCATGTCCCACTCCCACGTCGAGGAGTGAATCTCGGGATCGTTCATCCAGTCCCACTGGCCGTGCATGACGTTGTGGCCGATCTCCATGTTCTCGATGATCTTGGCCACCCCCAGCGTCACCGTGCCGGCCCACCAAGCCGAGCGCTTGGAGCTCGCGGCCAGCGTCAGCCGTCCCGCGACCTCGAGCGCACGCTGCGCGGCGATGGTGCGGCGGATGTAGCGCGCGTCCCGCGCGCCCAGGGAATCCTCGATGTCCTGCCGAATGGTGTCGAGCTCGACACACAAGCTCTCGATGTCGGCGTCCGTCAGATGCGCGAACGCTTCGAGGTCAGTAATTGCCATCTGTCACGCCTCCCTTCCTTCTACCTACGCTACCGTAACCTACGTACCCGTAGGTTACTAGCCAGTAAACCTTAGATATCCAGCACACAATCACCCGACGCCGATGACACACAGGTCTGAATCCGCGTCCCCGGCTCGTGCTCGGCGCCGGTGCGCAGATCGCGGACATGCCCGTCGACCAGGCTCACCACGCAGGACTGGCAGATGCCCATCCGGCAGCCGAACGGCATCTGCACACCAGCCTTCTCGCCGGCCTCCATCAGTGAGGTCGCCGCATCGGCATCGATGGTCGTGCCGCTCCGCCCGAAGGTGACCGTGCCACCCTGGCCGTGAGCCGCCGCCCGCGACACCGCAAAGCGCTCCAGATGCAACCGGTCGGCGACCCCGGCCGCCTGCCACACCTTGTGCGCCGCATCGAGCATCCCCTCCGGACCGCAGGCCCAGGTCTGGCGCTGCCGCCAGTCCGGAACCACGTCGTCGAGATGCTGCAGATCCAGCCGGCCCTGCGTGCGCGTCGTGCGGACCATCAGCCGGTAGCCCTCGTGTCCACGGGCCAGCTCCGCGAGTTCGGCGGCAAACATGACGTCGGATTCCGTTGGGGCGGAATGGATGTGGACGATGTCGCCAATCTGTCCGCGACGATCCAGCGTCCGCAACATCGACATCACCGGGGTGATTCCGGAGCCACCGGTCACGAATAGCACCGACGGCGGCGCCGGGTCAGGCAGCACGAAGTTGCCCTGCGGGGCGGCCAGCCGCACGATGGTGCCCGGCCTGACGCCCCCCACCAAATGGGTGGACAGGAAGCCCTCTGGCATGGCCTTGACGGTGATCGTGATCGTGCGCGACCGGCCGGGGCCCGTCACCGGCGCCGAGGTCAGCGAGTACGACCGCCAGCGCCAACGCCCGTCGACCAACAGCCCGATGCCGATGTACTGCCCGGGCCGGTAGTCGAAGCTGAACCCCCACCCCGGCTTGATCACCAGTGTGGCAGAATCCTCGGTCTCGCGTCGCACGTCGAGCACCCGGCCGCGCAGCTCGCGGGCCGACCACAGCGGGTTGGCCAGCTGCAGGTAGTCGTCGGGCAGCAGGGGTGTGGTGATCCGCCCGACCAGGGCGCGCAGCGCGTCGACAGCGGGTCGCTTGCCGGCCCCGGCCACCGCCGGGCGGACGGTGTCGGCCACCTTCGCCTTGATCTTGACCTCGTTCTTCGCCATCCCCGCCGCTCTCTGTCGATTTAACCTACGGTACCGTAACCTACGGTTCCGTATCTACACGCTCAGAGCAAATCGAGCAGAAACGGCAGCTCCTGGGTGGCATACCAGGCCAGGTCGTGGTCCTGGGCGTCGCCGACGGTGAGCTCGGCGTCCTCGTCACCCAGATCGGCCTCGTCGATCACGTCGATCGCGGCTCGCACCGCTGGTTCGGCTGCGGCGTTGTCGACGTAGGCGGCCACCACCTGGCTCAAAGCCACCCGCCCGTTGAGCCGCACGACGGCATCGTCGAGATCGGGGCGGGGGGTGACGTCGGCATCGGGGGCATCGGCCACCAGGACGGTCCGGCGCAGCGGGAGCTCGCCGGCGGGCTCGGCGGCCAGCAGTCGGAGCGACGCCAGCGCCGCCTCCCCGATGGCCACCTCGGCCAGTTCCTCGTCGTCACCCTCGGCGTAGGACTCGCGCAGCGTCGGCGTCACTGCGAACGCCGTACCGGACAGCGGCTGCATCGACCCGACGGCCACCAACTGCTGCAACATGGACAGGGTGGCCGGGATGTAAACCCGCACTTAATCAGCGCCGTTCTCAGGGTCGCCGAGCAGGGTCGAGACGTAGTCGGGCACATAGGTCGACAGCTCACGCGGCGGCCGGTGGTAGTTGCCCAGCAACGGCCGCTTGGGCAGGTCGACCTTCGGGTGATCGACTTCGTCGTACTCGATGCTCGAGAGCAGGTGGGCGATCATGTTCAGCCGGGCGTGCTTCTTGTTGTCCGACTCCACCACGAACCACGGGCTGGCCGGCGTGTCGGTGTGCACCATCATCTGGTCCTTGGCCCGGGAGTACTCCTCCCAGCGGTAGATCGACTCCAGATCCATCGAGCTGAGCTTCCAGCGCCGCAGCGGGTCGTTGCGGCGGGACTTGAACCGGCGCAACTGCTCGTCGTCGGACACCGAGAACCAGTATTTGCGCAGGATGACCCCGTCGTCGATGAGCATCTGCTCGAAGAGCGGGCACTGGCGCAAGAACAAGGTGTGCTCCTGCGGGGTGCAGAACCCCATCACCAGTTCGACACCGGCGCGGTTGTACCAGGACCGGTCGAAGAGCACCATCTCCCCGCGGGCCGGCAGGTGTTCGATGTAGCGCTGGAAGTACCACTGGCCGCGCTCGCGCTCGGTGGGCGCGGGCAGGGCGGCGATGCGCACGACCCGGGGGCTGAGGTATTCCGTGATGCGTTTGATCGTGCCGCCCTTACCCGCGGCGTCGCGACCTTCGAACACCACCACGATCCGCGCTCCGGTGACCTTGGCCCACTCCTGAAGTTTCACCAATTCGGTTTGCAGCCGGAACAATTCGGCGTCGTACACATCTTTGGGAATCTTGCGGTCGGCCTTCTTTTTCGGGGCCTCACCGTCGGGATGGTCCTTGCTCACCGCCGCATACTACGTCGCAGGTAGAATCTACTGAGCCGCCACGAGGAGTTCGTCGAGTGATTCGGCCAACAGCGAGGGCAGCACGTCGACGTCGCTCATCGCATCGCGGTCGGCGTTGATGCCGAAGTACAGCATCCCGCAATACGACGTCACGCCGATGGCCAGCGACTGATTGTGCAGCAGCGGCGGCACCGCATAGGTCTCCAGCATCTTGGTCCCGGCGAGGTACATCTGCGACTGCGGTCCCGGCACGTTGGTGATCAGGAGGTTGAACTGGCGCGCGGAGAACTGGGTGGCCACCCGGGTGCCCATCGCATGCAACGTCGGTGGCGCGAAGCCGGACAGCGTCACGATCGTGCGGGCATCGACCAGGGTCGCCGCCGCCGAGTGCGATTCGGTGGCGTGCGCGATCTGCGACAGCCGCACCACCGCATTGTTCTCGCCCACCGGTAGATCCACCAGGAACGGGGCCACCTCGCTGATCGCCTGCCCCGGGCCCGAGGACTCCAGTTCGGCCTCCGGATACACCGACGTCGGGGCCATCGCCCGCACTGTGGAGGTGGTGGTCACCGGCTCCCCGCGCGACAGCAGCCAGTTGCGCAGCGCGCCGGCGATCACGGCCAGCACCACGTCGTTGACGTCGCAGTCGTAGCGTGACCGGACCCGCCGGTAGTCCGCCAGTGAGCCGGACGCCACGGTGAACCGCCGGTTGCGCGAGACCTCGGTGTTCAGCGGACTGTCCGGTGCGGTGCCGCGGGCCACCGTCCTGGCCAGGTCGGTCGCCCGGCGAACCAGATCGGCCAGTTCGGCGCTGTTGGTGACCACGTCGGCAATCATCGAGCGAACGGCGTCCAGCTGCTGGCCAGGTCGGGCCAGCCAGTCTCCGACGGCACCGAGCAGCAGTTGACGGCTGCTGGGCTCGCGGCCCGGGATCCAGATGTCCTCCCCGAAGGCGGGTGGCCGCTGGGTGCGGTCGGCGATGACGTGGCCGATCTCGAGCGCCGTCATGCCGTTCACCAGCGCCTGATGCGACTTGGTGTAGACCGCCAGGCGGTTCTTGGCCAGTCCTTCGATAAGGTACATCTCCCACAACGGGCGCGAACGGTCCAACGGCCGGGAGCCCAGCCGGGCGATGAGCTCGTGCAGTTGGGCGTCGCTGCCCGGCGACGGCAGGGCCGACCGCCGCACGTGATAGGCGATGTCGAAATCCGGGTCGTCGATCCACACCGGGCGCGCCAGGCCCAGCGTCACCTCGCGGACCTTCTGCCGGTAGCGCGGAACCTGCGGCAGCCGGCGCTCGATCGTCTCCAGCAGAGTGTCGTAACTCAAGCCCGAGCGCGGCTTGCGCAGGATGGACAGTGAGCCCACGTACATCGGCGTGGAGGTGTTTTCCAGGTGGTAGAACGACGCATCCGATGCTGACAGCCGAGTCACCATCGTTGCGACATTCCCCTCACGTCTTCAGCCGAACTGTCTCGCCACGGTAACCGGCGACGCCAGGGCCCGCATTACGGGTGCATACGCGGTCGCGCCCGCTGTGCCATCATGTCGCCATCGGTTCGCCCCTCTCCAGCGACCGGTCCCCTGTCGGCCGATCACCGGAGAGTGCCCATGCCCAGCGTCGTTCCCGTCGTCGACTACGAGCCGCCCACGCTGCACGAACCCGGCCCGGTGTGTCTGCTGCGCCCGCGGGCCGCCTGGTCACCGCAACGGGTCGCACCACCCGTCGACGCGCCCCCGATGCGGGCCGCGGGCGGGTTTGCCGACGCGGCCCTGCGGCGGGTGCTCGAGGTGATCGATCGTCGGCGACCGCTGTCCCAGCTGCGCCCGCTGCTGGCCGCCGGACTGGTCGACTCGCTGCTGCCCGCGGTGGCCCATCACGACCGGCGCAGCGCGGCACGCCTGCGCCGGGTCCGGGTACAGCCGGCCAGCGCCGACGGCACGGCCGCCGAGGTGGCCGCGGTCTATACCCGCGACGAGCGGGTGCGCGCGATCGCCTGCCGAGTTGAGCAGGTCACGACGCCCACCGGGCTGCGCTGGCAGGTCGTCGCTCTGCACATCGGCTGAGTCGACCGTCTCGCTCGACCACTAGCCCCGACGCAGCGTCTTCTCGTCCTTGGCGCGCTGCCGCGCGGCCTCCCGGCGCTCCTTGCGGCTGCCGCCGGCCGGGGCGGCGTGCTTGCCGCCACCGTTGCGCTTCACCTCGGCCGAACCGTCCTCGGCCGGGCCACTGTAAGTCAGCTGGCGCGAGTCCTCGTCGTCGATACCCTTGGCGCGCAGAGCTGCCGGAGCGGCATGTCGCCCGGCGACCTCCTCATCCTGCGGCGCGGCAAGGTCGGCGAGGCCCTGCGGAGTCTGGACCGGGGCGACTGTCGGTGCCTGCGGCACGGCCTCGACCTGGACGTTGAACAGGAAGCCGACCGACTCCTCCTTCACGCCGTCGAGCATGCCCATGAACATGTCGTAGCCCTCGCGCTGGTACTCGACCAGCGGGTCGCGCTGCGCCATGGCCCGCAGGCCGATGCCTTCCTTGAGGTAGTCCATCTCGTAGAGGTGCTCGCGCCACTTGCGGTCGATGACGTTGAGCAGCACGTTGCGCTCGAGCTGCCGCATGGCACCCTCGCCGGCCAGCACCTCGATCTCGGCTTCCCTCGCGGCATATGCCTTTTCAGCGTCCGCGACCAGCGCGTCGAGCAGCTCTTCGCGGGTCAGTTCGCCGGGTTCGCCGACGGCGTCGGAGTCGATCAGGTCGTGGTGGTCGATGCCCACCGGGTAGAGCTGCTTGAGTGCGGTCCACAGCTGCTCGAGATCCCAGTCCTCGGAATAGCCCTCGGCAGTGGCGCCGTTGACGTAGGCGGTGACGACGTCGACCAGCATGTCGTGGGCCTGCTGCTGCAGGTTCTCCCCTTCGAGGATCCGGCGGCGCTCCTCGTAGATGACCTTGCGCTGCTGGTTCATCACCTCGTCGTACTTGAGGACGTTCTTGCGGATCTCGAAGTTCTGCTGCTCGACCTGGGTCTGCGCGCTCTTGATCGCGCGGGTGACCATCTTGGCTTCGATCGGCACGTCATCGGGCAGGTTGAGTCGGGTCAGCAGCGACTCCAGCGTCGCGCCGTTGAAGCGCCGCATGAGCTCGTCACCCAGCGACAGGTAGAACCGCGACTCACCCGGGTCGCCCTGGCGCCCGGAACGGCCGCGCAACTGGTTGTCGATACGGCGGGACTCGTGACGCTCGGTGCCCAGCACGTAGAGGCCACCGACGGCGATGACATCCTCGGCCTCCTCGGCGGCTTCGGCCTTGACCTTGGGCAGCTCCTCGTGCCAGGCGGCCTCGTACTCGTCGGGGGTCTCAACCGGGTCCAGGCCCCGCTCGCGCAGCCGCTTGTCGACCAGGAAGTCGACGTTGCCGCCGAGCACGATGTCGGTGCCGCGGCCGGCCATGTTGGTGGCCACCGTGATCGCGCCGCGCCGGCCGGCCTCGGCGATGATGCCGGCCTCCTGCTCGTGGTACTTGGCGTTGAGGACGTTGTGCGGGACGCGCCGCTTCTGGAACTGCCGAGACAGGTACTCCGAGCGCTCGACGCTGGTGGTGCCGATCAGGACCGGCTGGCCCTTCTCGTAGCGCTCCACCACGTCGTCGACGACGGCGATGTACTTGGCTTCCTCGGTCTTGTAGATGAGGTCGGTCTGGTCCTTGCGGATCATCCCGCGGTTCGTCGGGATCTGGACCACGCCGAGCTTGTAGATCTCGTGCAACTCGGCGGCCTCGGTCTCGGCGGTACCGGTCATGCCGGCGAGCTTGTCGTAGAGCCGGAAGTAGTTCTGCAGGGTGATCGTGGCCAGCGTCTGGTTCTCGGCCTTGATCTCCACATTCTCCTTGGCCTCGATGGCTTGGTGCATGCCCTCGTTGTAGCGCCGGCCCACCAACACGCGGCCGGTGAACTCGTCAACGATCAGGACCTCGCCATTTCGGACGATGTAGTCCTTGTCCCGCTGGAAGAGCTCCTTGGCCTTCAGGCAGTTGTTGAGGTAGCCGACCAGCGGCGAGTTGGCCGCCTCGTAGAGGTTGTCGATACCGAGCTGGTCCTCGACGAACTCCACGCCCAGCTCGTGCACGCCGACGGTGCGTTTGCGGATGTCGACCTCATAGTGGACGTCCTTCTCCATCAGCGGCGCGATGCGGGCGAACTCGCTGTACCAGTGCGAGGCACCGTCGGCCGGGCCGGAGATGATCAGCGGGGTGCGGGCCTCGTCGATGAGGATGGAGTCGACCTCGTCGACGATGGCGTAGTTGTGGCCGCGCTGCACCATTTCTTCCACCGAATGGGCCATGTTGTCGCGCAGGTAGTCGAAGCCGAACTCGTTGTTGGTGCCGTAGGTGATGTCGGCGGCGTAGGCGGCACGCCGCTCTTCGGGCGTCATCTGGGCCAGGATCACCCCGACGTCCAGGCCCAGGAAGCGGTGCACGCGGCCCATCCACTCGCTGTCGCGTCTGGCCAGGTAGTCGTTCACGGTGACGACGTGCACGCCCTTGCCGCTCAGCGCGTTGAGGTAGGCGGGCAGCACACAGGTCAGCGTCTTACCCTCACCGGTCTTCATCTCGGCGACGTTGCCGAAGTGCAGGGCCGCACCACCCATGACCTGGACGTCGAAGTGGCGCTGCGACAGCACCCGCCAGGCCGCCTCGCGGGCGACGGCGAAGGCCTCGGGCAGCAGGTCGTCGAGGTCTTCGCCGCCGGTAACGCGCTTTTTGAACTCGTCGGTCTTGGCCCGCAGCTCGGCCTCGGTGAGCTGCGCTACGTCGTCGGACAAGGTGTTGACGTAGTCAGCCACCCCCTTGAGGCGCTTGACCATGCGACCTTCACCAAGGCGCAGTAACTTCGACAGCACAGTTAGTTCCCCTGTGGATTGGCGGCTTGAGCGCCCTCCATCCTAGGTGACGCGCTGGTTCGGCCCCGTCAGCCTCGGTCCGGCTCGCGCTACGCGAGCCGGATCAAGCCGTAGTCGTAGGCGTGGCGACGGTAGACCACTGAGGGACGATCCGACTCCTTGTCGTGGAACAAGAAGAAGTCGTGTCCCACCAGCTCCATCTCGTAGAGCGCGTCGTCGACCGTCATGGGCTGGGCCGGGTGCTCCTTGGTGCGCACGATGCGGCCGGGCTCGTGGTCGTCGACCAGCTGCTCGTCGACGGCAGACGCAGAGTCGTTGTTGGGCGAGAACGCCTCGGCGGCGTCGATCACCGCGGTGGCCTGGTGCAGCGAGACGGGGGTCTTGTCGCCGTAGTGCACCTTGCGCCGGTCCTTGCTGCGGCGCAGCCGGTTGTCGAGCTTGTGGACCGCAGCCTCGAAGGCGCCGTAGAAGCTGTCGGCGCAGCCCTCACCGCGGACGACGGGGCCGCGTCCCCGCGCGGTGATCTCGACGTGCTGGCAGTTCTTGCGCTGGCGACGGTTGGGTTCGTGCTCGAGCTCGACGTCGAAGCGGTAGATCGAGCGATCGAACCGCTCAAGGCGAGCGAGCTTCTGGGCAACGTAGACGCGGTAGTGGTCGGGGACCTCGACGTTGCGACCCGTCACCTGGACGTCGGCGCTGGAGTCGGTCTCGGAGGATTCGTCGGCGTCGGTCAGCTGATCGGCGTTCACGGATTGTGTTGACATGCTTGACAACTCGTTTCTGTTTCGGGTGGCACGCACTCGGGCGTGCCCAGCCTGTCATTCGATGACTGCGCCGGGCGGGAAAGGCACGGACTCTCACCCGCCTGCGCCAGAGGTCGAAGAACTCACCTCCTACCGTTCTCGGTGAAGTGGCGGACCTGTGTGCCAAGCCGCCCGTGATGTGTTCACGGCATGTTGGCCCCGACGGTAGTCGGTGTTCATACGGTGGTGCCACCTTTTGATGCACCTGTTTTCAGTTCTTTCGGCCTTCGTTACAGGGACCAAAGTCATGCGTGCGCGAGGGTCAGCACAGCCGTCACGTGCGTCCCTGCCGTCCGAAGCGTTCGGACCGCTTCCCGGGCCGTGGCGCCGGTGGTCACGATGTCGTCGACCAGGAGAACCGGACCGTGCACCCGCCGGGCGATCCGCACCCGGCCGCGCAGATTGCGCTCGCGCGCCGCGCTGGTCAGCCCGACCGAATCGCGGACCAGTGCCCTGGTGCGCAGGGCCGCGACGACGGCGATGAGCGGGTGGTTCGTGGTCGCGGCAGTGGCGATGCGGGTGACGGGATCACCGCCGCGGCGGCGGGCGGCCGAGGCGCGAGTGGGCGCCGGGACGATCGTGAACGGGGTGTCGATGATGCCCCAGCAGAGCAACTGATGGACACCGAGGGCCAGGGCTCGGGCCAGCGGGACGACGAGGTCGCCGCGGCCGTGCTCCTTGAGGGCGACGATGGCCTGCCGGCGGGGGCCGGCACAGCGGCCGAGGGCGAAGACAGGCACGCCCGGGTCGACGCGTGGGGTGACGAGATGGGGTTCGTCGGACTTCACGGCCAGGGTTGCCGCGCAGGTGTCGCACCACGTGGTCGACGGCGCGCCGCAGCCTCCGCACTCGCGCGGCAGGACGAGGTCGAGCATGGGGTCAGTGTGGTGGTGGGGTGTGACAGGTGACTGCGATTGTCCCCAAGGGCTCATCGCCTAACATGGGTGCCGCGGAGTCCTGAAGTCACTGCAGTTCATCTGCGCACCACAGCCGGGCATCTATCCGTTCCGCACCGAAAACAACGGTTTGCCAGCGGGATCCATCATCGACTGAACGATCGCATCCGATGTATGCGACGCAAACAATGACAACTCAACCGCGTTCACGGTGCCGACCAGCTCACCGCCGCTTACGACAGCAATCACACGACCCTGCGAATCGATCAGGGTGCGACGGTCCTTCCCCCAGAAATGCTGTACACCAACAGAGTAGCCAGCTGCGAGATGGGCGGTGGATGTTGGGCGCGACAAACGCACCAAGCCACTGTGGGATCTAACCAGTCTGGCGAAAATAGCCAAGAATTTCCGTTCGATCAGGTCGGGAAGCGGCGAAGCCAGCACGAACTCCTCCTTGCCCATGCGTTCGGAACTCGTGACCACGATCCATTCTTCGGCTCCTTTGCCAATGAAATAGCGGATCTCACCGCCCGAGTTCCAAACTATGGCACGACCGTCTTCCGATGACGACTCGGTGACGCTGTATCCTGCCTTCTCCGCCCACAGCTCGAATTGTGAGGTTACGCCAATTTCACTTCTCATTGAGGACCCCTAGCTCTTCCGTAAGCTGGTCGATTGTGACAACTTCATTCGATTCGTCGACGAAGCGGATCTGAATTGATCCTCCTGGCTGACCCAAGCCGCGGGCGGCCTCAGATGCTTCGATCTTCCAACCAGGCGGCAAGTTCTCGATGGTGTAGCTGTAGTAGCCCTTCTGCAGGGAATCGACATGCAATGCTCGCTCTTCCCAGGTCGCCGGATGGCCATCCAACATGACTGCAAGAAACTTGCCGTTGTCGTCACCGATGCGGTCCAGTTTGAGCCCGAAATGCGATTGAAACGCTGGCAAGTCGTCGAACTCAACGATGCTGTGTTGCACCGCACCCGCGTTGTTGGGAAAACGCGACCAGTGTTGACCGTCGGGTCCGAATTTGTTGAATCTCTCCGCATACTCGGCGGCCGTGAAAGCGTGTCCGTCTGGTGCGCGACCAAAGGGAGCTGATGGATCTGCGATCAATTCGGCCACTTGCGGATTGATACGTTCAGGATCGACCGGATTGTCTACGAACTCCCAATGCTGCTCAAGGGGCTCTCCATAGGTCGGGTCGACGGGATCGTAGTTGTCTTGACGCTCCCAGCCCTGACCCGCTGGCTCATGCGAGTGAACCGGATCGGTAGGTTTTTCACCGGTTTCGTGACTACTCGAGTCGCCGTGTGTCGGATGCGAGCGATCGTTATCGCCGTGCAGCGGCCCACCACCATTTCCCGCGCCACCGTCATGGGGCGTCGCCGCCGGATGGCCTGCACTTTGCGCGTCCGAATACGGTGATGGCGTATGTCCACCTGATGGTGCATCCGGGGAATGGCCCGCTGCACCTCGCGCCCCGGAGGCCTGTGATGGGGCTGACTCCGGCAACGATGCCGACGACGGAGCCTCGGAGCCCGCCCGAGACGGGGCAGGCTCAAGCGTGGGGGCGCCAGGCTCGCCGGTTGGCTTCGGCCCCTCCACCGGAGCTTCGTGTTCCGCCGTGCCGGCCGCGCTCGGGGCGCGTTCCGTCGGCCCGTGCGGCCCCGCACTCGTGACAGGCGCCGATCTGGGCTCGGCCGGCGGCGGCGCAGCGGGCTTCGGCCGCGCCGCATCGGGAGAAGCCGGCTTCGCAGGCCCGTCGGGCAGCGGACGAGGCGCACCACCCGCCGGTGCCGGCACGTGCACGGGAGGTGGCAACGTCGACTCGGCACCCTTGGCCACCTCCTTGAGCACCTGGGGGGAAGCGTCGGCAACATGCGGCGCCGCTCTGCCCGCCGCCTCCGCCGCTTCGGCCGCACCGTGCGTCGCCTTGCCCGCAGCCCCGACACCGCCGCCCGGCGCGAAGAGTGTGCCGACGTCGAACGCGGTGCGACCGGCCGCCTCGGCCGGATCCTTCGACCACAGATCCCAGTGGCTGACTTCCTTTCCGACCTGTTTCCACGATTCACCGACGCCCGGAGCGCCGCCACCGCCGAGGCCGACCAGCGGGGCCATTCCGGTGACGGTGTTCTCCCAGTCCTCGAACCACCGATCGGGCTGGGTCATCGCCCGGAACGGTCCGTATTTCCAGTTGTCCTTGAGCAGGTCACCGGCTTGGCCCACAACGCCATTCACGAAACGCAGATCCTGGTCGACCACCTGCCCGACATCGGTGCCGTGCAGGAACTGGTTCCACTCCTTGGCGGCATATTCGCCCATCGCCGTGGCCACGGTCTCGGCCGCGGCCATCGCTGCCGACATCTCCAAGGCCAGCGCCGCTGTCTCGGCTTTGAAGTTGTCGACCACCGTCTCGATATCATTGGCGATCTGCTTGATCTCGTCCTCGTCCTCACCGGTGAGGACATCCCACACCTGCTTGAACCCGGTCATCGGATCGCAGATCCGGCTCAACAGGTCGATGATGGCCCCTTTGACGGCGTCGATCTTGGCGGCGTAGGCCGTCAGCTGCGCGGCCATGGTGGTGCACTGATTCATGATCTGCACCGCGCCGTCGATCGACGCCGCAAAAGCCTGACCCATCGCCTCGGCTTCGGGGATCTGTTGGCCCCCAATGATTCCCAACGGTGCCCCGGCAGCGGTCTCGGTGACCACCAGCTGCGTCCCGGCCGCCGTCCACGCCGCTCCGGCGGCCCGCAGCCGCCCGGAGTCACCGTTGGGCCAGATCATCCCGATGTATTTGGCCACCCAGCCGAAGCCCGCCGGCGCGGCATCCCCCGCGCCCACCGCCGAGGGAGGGGGTGATGCGCTGATCGGACCCGAGGCCGCCGGCACCGGCAGCGGGTGCGCTCGGCCCGACACATCCGACTGGGCTTCGCCCAACGAGTAGTTGTGCGCCGAAACCCGCACTCCCTCACCAAGATTAACCAGGCCGTTGCGCGCCGCGGCCATCGCCTGCACCACCGCGGCCGCCGAGGAATCGTAGGCTCGTCCGATCGCCGCACCGATCGGATCGTTCCCGCACATGCTCGAACACCCGGACAACGTGCCCGACAGCGTCGACATCGTCAGGCCGATGTCCTTGCCAATATCAATCAGCGTCGAACCCGCACTATCCAGAACCGACGGGTCGACAACAAGCGGCGGCATGCGATCCCGCTAGGACCACATGCTCTGGTTGGTCTGCATGACGCCGGTGTAGTTGGCGTGCGCCGTATCGCCGACACCGTACAGACGCTTCAATGCCTCCTGCATCAACCCCGCGCCAAGTGTCCACGACCGGTGTGCCTCGGCGTGCGCGGCAGCCGCCTGCCCCGTCCACGTGCCGTGCAACCTCGCGACGGTCGCCTCGATCTCGGCGAGCAGACTTTCGGCGGTCCGCTGAAAGTCGGCCATCTCGGCCAGCGCCTCGGACAGCGATTGCGGGTCGACTGAAAACGCCTCAGCCACCGCAGACTCCGCGCAGCTGCTCGACGCCGGCCTGCTCGTGGGACTCGAACCCTTTCGCCGCCTGCCCGAGCAGATCGGCCATGATCGCCAGCGCCTTCTCCACCTCGTCGGCGCCCTGATGCCACATTCGCCACGCATCCCCGAAGGCTCTGCCCGAGCAGCCTTGCCAGCCCGTCAGCATCGACGTGACGGCACCGTCCAGCGATTTCAACCGGCCCAGCAGATGCTCGGCGGCACCGGACAGCGACTCACACGTCCCCACCAGAGCGGCCGGTTCGACACGAAGGTCCCCACTCACGGAGCAAACGCTACTGCTCCGGCCACCTGGCCACAATTCAGCCTTCTGACCAGGATATTACGCACACCAGCGGCAGAAATGTCGCGACAGCGTCGCTACCCCTGCGATGAGCTGGTGGTAGCCCTCACCACCGGCATCGGTGAACTCTGGGTAGATCGACGGGGTGTCGTCGTCCTGGTGAATAACCTCGAGCTGCAGGTCGCCGCTATTGGCGAAGCCGATGGTCAACGTCACCGAGCATGGCTCACCCCGATACAGACAGGACATGGCGATGCCCCGCATGACGCACCAGGGACCGACACCCAACTGCACCCGGCCGTCAATCGTCTGCTCGAAATCGCTGACGATGTAGCCGATTTGGCGGATCACGCCGGGTAGTACGGGTTCGGGCAGCTGCTCTCCTTGTCAGCCGGGAAGCACCGGAACGGCGCCCGGAATCATGAAAGGCCTTACATCCGACCAGGATTGGCCGTTCTCCGCAGTGGTGCCCGACAGCTGCAACACTCCCCTGGCGTCGGAGACGTAGACCGCGGAGGGGTTGGCCGCAACGGATGACACGGGCATCACCAGGTTGCCGCTAGGCCCGTCGGAGTTCACGCCGTCGAGGTTCACATAGGACACCGGGTGGGCGGGATCGGTGCGGGTGACCACCATGTCGTCACCGGTGCGCCAGGACAGTGACACCACAGAGGAGCCCAGGCCGAAACCCAGCCGGCGCGCATAGGTCAGCGCGAATTCACCGACCGGGGTCTGCTCGATCTCGGCGAGTATCACCTGCCCGTTGATCACCATCGCCGCCCGGGTTCCGTCACGGGACAGCTGCAACTCCGTGATCGCGCCGGGGAACCTCGACATCACCGCGGCGGAATCCACCGGGATGCGAGCGGGCTGGCCCGAGGCCTCCTCCTGGATCACCCGCACCACGCTGTTGCCGTCCACCACCACCCACACGGCGTCGTCGAGGGCCCACGACGGCCGGGTCAGCGACCGGGAATCCGTGGCCTGCGCGGCGGCCCCGCCGTTGGGGCCGATCCACAACGACGACGCCATGTCCGGCGCGCCGGGGCGCAGCGTCACCACCGCGGCGATATCGCGGCCGGTGCGCGACAGCGCCGCCGCCGACTGGCCGCTCATCGCGCCGAACGATCCGGGCACCGGGGTCGCCCGCTGGCCGTCCAGCGACACCATGGCGCCGCCGACCAGCGCATGTACGCCGGCCGAGGCGCCGTCGACTGCACCCGGATCGGTGGCCGCGACGTCGGTGGTGTTCCAGCCGTCGGCGAACCGATCGTCGAGTGCCGCGCCGTCGGCGTTGATGACGTAGGGGCCCTTGATGTCGGCCCGGGCCAGGGTCCAGATGATCTGTGCGGCAAGCAGTTGCCGACTGTGCGGATCGGTGGTGGTCAGGTTCTCCAGCTCGATGCGGGCGCCGCCGTAGCCTCGACCGATGCCGGTCTTACCGCCGTCAGCGCGGGTCACCGGGCCGATCATCTTCAGCGGCGGGCCGAGCAGGTTGCGCACGGTATTGGCCATCTCCGGACGCGGTCCGCCGATCAGCTTGCTCACCAGTTCGGTGGCCAACTGATCGGCATCGGAGACCGCCAGATAGCGGGGATCGGGCACCACAGTCTTGCCCGTGGGATCGACGAAATACAGGGTGGCACGCTTGTAGGTGGCCTGGAACTGCTGCCAGTCCAGGAACACCCCGTTGGGCAGCTTGTTGATCCGCCAGCCGTCGGGGGTCTGCAGCAACTCGATCGGACCGGGGTCGGGAAGTTGTCCGTCGGCCGTCTCGAACACGCCGACGTCTGACAGCGAGCCCAGAATGTCGGCTTTCATCGTCACCGAAACCCGGTCCGGAGAACGTGTTTCGACGAACACCACCTGGTCGATCAGCAACGCGCTGCCCTGGTCGTCCCAGGAGTTCGATGCCGACACGGTGAGGAACTGCCGGGCCGCGAGGTGGCGGTTGGCCGGATCGGCGGTGGCCTTGAGGAATTCGCGCAACAACTGGTCGGGGTCCATGCCGGGGGTGGGCTTGGGCAGACTCTTGGGCTGCGGCCGCTCGACGGTTCCGATGGCCTGCGGGGCCGACGAATTCGGTACTCCTGCGCATCCCCCCGCCACCGCCGCAACCAGTCCGACCATCAACATGGCCAGCAACCGGCGCATCACACGCTCTCTCCGGCCGGTTCGCGCTGCCGGAGTTGCCGTTGCTGTTTGCGGGCTTCCCGGGGTTCTGTCGCAAGGGGTTTCAGCGGCAGCGGGCTGGTGGTCACCTTGTGGCCGCGCACCAGCGGCAGCGTCAGCCGGAAGCATGCGCCCGTGCCGGGTTCACCCCAGGCCTCCAGCCGGCCCTGGTGCAGCCGGGCGTCCTCGATGCTGATCGCCAGACCAAGCCCGGTGCCCCCGGAGCGACGTACCCGCGATGGGTCAGATCGCCAGAACCGGCTGAACACCAGTTTCTCCTCGCCCGGCCGCAGCCCCACACCGTGGTCGCGGACCGTGACCGCGACGGTGTCCTCGTCGGCGGCCATCCGGATGCGCACGGGTTCGTGTTCGGCGTGGTCGATGGCGTTGGCGATCAGGTTGCGCAGAATGCGTTCCACCCGGCGCGGGTCGACTTCGGCGATGATCTCCTGCTCGGGCATGTCGACGAGCAGTTCGATTCCGGCGTCGTCGGCGAGGTGCCCGACGTTGCCCAGGGCCTTGTTGACCGTCGAGCGCAGGTCGACCGCCTCGACCGACAGCTCGGCCACACCGGCGTCGTGGCGGGAGATCTCCAGCAGGTCGTTGAGCAGGGTCTCGAACCGGTCGAGCTCGTTGACCATCAGCTCGATCGAGCGCCGCAGCGCCGGGTCGAGTTCCTCCGAGTGGTCGTAGATCAGGTCCGCGGCCATCCGCACGGTGGTCAGCGGCGTGCGCAACTCATGGCTGACGTCGGAGGTGAACCGGCGCTGCAGATTTCCGAACTCCTCGAGCTGGGTGATCTGGCGTTGAAGGCTTTCGGCCATGTCGTTGAACGACACCGCAAGCCGCGCCATGTCGTCCTCGCCGCGCACCGGCATCCGCTCGGAGAGGTGACCTTCGGCGAAGCGTTCGGCGATGCGTGATGCCGAGCGCACCGGCAGCACCACCTGCCGGGAGACCAGGAGCGCGATCCCGGCCAGCAGCACCAGCAGCACCACACCGCCGGTGGCCATGGTGCCGCGCACCAGGGTGATGGTGCTCTCCTCGCCATTGAGCGGGACGATCAGGTACAGCTCGAGATTGGGCACCCGCGACGGAGTCGGAGTTCCGATCAGCAGTGCCGGACCGGAGAAGCTCTCGGTGCGCACGGCCGAATACTGGTAGCTGACCTGTCCGGCCTTGACGAAGTCGCGCAACGACTTCGGGATCTGATCGACGGGTCCGGCGGCGGTGGCCGCCCGCGGTCCGTCGCCGGGCACCATCAGCACGGCGTCGAACGTGCCGGCCAGCGCGGCGCCGGACGACTGGCCGGTCTTGGAGATCAACGTGTTGCGCGCGAGCTGCAGGCTGCTGTCGAGCGACCGCGCTTCCTCACCGCTGACGATGCCGCTGACGGTGTTGCGTGCACGGTCAATCTCCTCGGTAGCGGCACGCACCTTCACGTCGAGCACCCGGTTGGTGATCTGACTGGTGAGCACGAAACCGAGCACCAGGATCACCGCCAGCGACAAACCCAGTGTCAGCACCACGACGCGCAACTGCAGCGAGCGGCGCCAGATCCGTGCGACCGCCCGACTCAGCGCACTCGTGCCCCGAACCAGGGGGCCTGAACGCCCCCACGGACCACGAACGCGCGCGCGGATCACGGGGGTCCGGCCTTGTATCCCACTCCTCGAACGGTGAGCACCACTTGCGGGTTCTCCGGGTCTTTCTCGACCTTGGCCCGCAACCGTTGGACATGCACGTTCACCAAACGGGTGTCAGCGGGGTGGCGATAACCCCACACCTGTTCGAGCAGCACATCTCGAGTAAACACCTGTCGCGGTTTGCGTGCCAACGCTACCAGGAGGTCGAACTCCAGCGGCGTCAGCGAAATCTGCTCACCGTTGCGGGTGACCTTGTGGGCGGGCACGTCGATGTCGATGTCGGCGATCGACAGCATCTCGGCCGGCTCGTCCTCGTTGCGGCGCAGCCGGGCACGCACCCGTGCGACGAGTTCCTTCGGCTTGAACGGTTTCATCACGTAGTCGTCGGCGCCCGACTCCAAGCCGAGCACCACGTCGACGGTGTCGGTCTTGGCGGTCAGCATGACGATCGGTACACCGGAATCCGCACGCAGCACCCGGCACACGTCGATGCCGTTCATGCCGGGCAGCATGAGGTCCAGCAGCACTAGGTCGGGGCGCAGCTCACGCACCGCCGTCAGCGCCTGCGAACCGTCGCCGATGACCGCGGTGTCGAAACCCTCACCCCGCAGCACGATGGTGAGCATCTCGGCCAACGACGGGTCGTCGTCGACAACCAGAATCCTTTGCCTCATATTGTCCATGGTGTCACCGAACCGCGACAAACCCCGGCTACCACACGGGCGAGTTGCGACATTTACCCAGGGCGCACGGACCGGGCGAGCTCTGCCGGATCGACGTCCGGGCCCACGACCGACCACGGCCCGCCCCAGTTCGCCGCCGCCAAACCGGCGTACACCGCCCCGGTGCGCTGCTGCAGGCCGTCGTCGCGCTCGTAGGCGTCGCGGGCCCGGTCGGCTTCCTGCTCGGCCCGGCGCCGGGCGCGCTGGGCGGCCAGTTCGACCGATGCGTCCAGCAGTATCTGGCGATCGGGCCTGGGCAGGCCGAACCGCCCGTACTCGAGTTCGCCCACCCAGGACACCACCTCCCCCTCCGCGTCCTGGTGCAGACGCGCGGCACTGTAGGCGGCGTTGGAGGCGACGTAGCGGTCCAGGACGACGACGTCGTGCGCGGCGCACAGCGCGGCGATCTGGTCCTTGGCCCCGGCACGGTCGAGCGCGAAGAGCACCGCCATCGCGTACACCGAGTCCGCGAGATCACCATGCTGGCCGTGCAGTGCCTCGCTGGCCAGGTCAGCGGTGACCGAGTCGCCGTAGCGCGGGAAGGCCAGCGTCGTCACCGACCGGCCGTCGGCCTCGAAGGCCTGCTGCAGACCGCGACCCAGCGTGCGTTTGCCAGCTCCGTCGAGTCCCTCGATGACGATCAGCACGCAGCGAGCCTAGTGCTCAGAACTGGCCGCAGTTGGGCGCGTTGGGCAGACCCCGGCGCCCTGTGCGCAAACGCGAGCGGCTCAGTAGCGGTAGTGCTCCGGCTTGTACGGGCCCTCGACGTCGACGCCGATGTACTCCGCCTGATCCTTGGTGAGCTTGGTCAGCGAGCCGCCGAGCGCCTCGACGTGGATGCGGGCTACCTTCTCGTCGAGGTGCTTGGGCAGGCGGTACACCTCGTTGTCGTACTCATCGGTCTTGGTCCAGAGCTCGATCTGAGCAATGACCTGATTCGAGAAGCTGTTGCTCATCACGAACGACGGGTGACCGGTGGCGTTGCCGAGGTTGAGCAACCGGCCCTCGGAGAGCACGATGATCGACTTGCCGCTGTCGAACACCCACTCGTCGACCTGAGGCTTGATGTTGATCTTCTTGGCGCCGGAGCGCTCCAGGGCGGCCATGTCGATCTCGTTGTCGAAGTGGCCGATGTTGCCCAGGATGGCCTTGTCCTTCATCGCCTTCATGTGGTCGAGGGTGATGATGTCCTTGTTGCCGGTCGAGGTGATGACGATGTCGGCGTTGGCGATCGCCTCCTCGACGGTCACCACGTCGAAGCCCTCCATCAGCGCCTGCAGGGCGTTGATGGGGTCGATCTCGGTCACCGCGACGCGGGCGCCCTGGCCCTTCAACGACTCCGCGCAACCCTTGCCGACGTCGCCGTAGCCGCAGATCAGCACGTTCTTGCCGCCGATCAGCACATCGGTGCCGCGGTTGATGCCGTCGATCAGCGAGTGCCGGGTGCCGTACTTGTTGTCGAACTTGCTCTTGGTCACCGAGTCGTTGACGTTGATCGCCGGGAAGCACAGCTCGCCCGCGGCGGCGAACTGGTACAGGCGCAACACGCCGGTGGTGGTCTCCTCGGAGACACCCTTGACCGATTCGGCGATCTTGGTCCACTTGTCCTTGTCGGTTTCGAACCGTTCGCGCAGTACGCCGAGGAACACCTTCCACTCCGCGGAGTCGTCCTCCTCGGCGGGCGGCACCATACCGGCCTTCTCGTACTGGGCGCCGCGCAACACCATCATGGTGGCGTCGCCACCGTCGTCGAGGATCATGTTCGCCGGCTCACCCGGCCAGGTCAACATCTGCTCGGCGGCCCACCAGTACTCCTCGAGCGTCTCGCCCTTCCACGCGAACACCGGGGTGCCCTTCGGCTCCTCCAGGGTTCCGTGGGGGCCGACGACGACGGCCGCCGCCGCGTGGTCCTGGGTGGAGAAGATGTTGCAGGACGCCCAGCGCACCTCCGCACCGAGCGCGACTAGGGTCTCGATGAGGACGGCGGTCTGAACCGTCATGTGCAGCGAGCCGGAGATCCGCGCGCCCTTCAGCGGCAGCACGTCGGCGTACTCGCGGCGCAGCGACATCAGGCCGGGCATCTCATGCTCGGCGAGCCGGATCTCCTTGCGGCCGAACTCGGCCAATTCCAGGTCGGCGACCTTGTAGTCGATTCCGTTGCGCGAGTCCGCAGTCAAAGTCATGCCGACAACGTTATCCCGCACCACTGGCCGGGACCATACCGGGTTCAGCGAAGCTTGACGACCAGCTTTCCGACGTTCTTGCCGTCGAACAGCATGTTGATCGCGGTCGGCAGCTGCTCGAAGCCCTCGACGACCGTCTCGAGCGGCTTCAGCTTTCCTTGCTGCAGAAGGCCCGCGATCTCGGTGACCGCCTCCGGCGCCTGGCCGAAGTGGTCGAGGACGATGAATCCCTTCACCAGTGCGCGTTGGATCAGCAGGTTGCCGAACGCCCGCGGTCCGGGCGGCGGGTCTTCGGCGTTGTACTCCGAGATCAGGCCGCACAGCGCCACCCGGGCGCTGATGTTCAATCGCCCGAAGATCGCATCCATCACCGGGCCGCCGATGTTCTCGAAGTCGACGTCGATACCGTTCGGCGTCGCCGCCTTGAGTTGGGCGGCCCAGTCGTCGGCACGATGGTCCACTGCCGCGTCGAACCCCAGCTCGTCGGTGAGCAGGGCACACTTCTGCGGTCCGCCGGCGACACCCACCACGCGGGCACCGGAGGCTTTGGCCAGCTGACCGGCAACCGAGCCGACCGCTCCCGCGGCGGCCGAGACCACGACGGTCTCACCCGGCTTCGGCTTGCCGATGTCCCGGATGCCGACCCACGCAGTGAGTCCCGTCATCCCGAGTACGCCCAGATAGGCGCTCGGCGAGACACCGTCGGCGACGTCGACCAGATTCACCATCGACGTCTCCGACACGACCGCGTAGTCCTGCCAACCCAGCAGGCCCTGAACGGTCTGGCCGACCGTGTAGTTGGGGTTGTTCGACGCCACCACCTCGCCCATCCCCGCCGCGCGCATCACCTCGCCGATGCCGACCGGGGGCAGGTATGTGGGTGTGTCGTTGATCCACATCCGGTTGGTGGGGTCCAGCGAGATCCAGTCGACGCGGACGAGCGCCTCGCCGTCGCCGAGCGCGGGGACCGGTTGTTCGTTCAGTTCGAAGGTGTCCGGACCGATTCGTCCGGACGGGCGTTCACGGAGAAGGAAGCGGCGGTTTGTTTCGGCCATGGGCGCACCGTACCCGCGGCCGAAACACGGCCGATGACGATCAGGAAACGTCCTGGACTCCGTAACGCTCGGCGAACGGCGTCATCAGCCGCGCCAGGTCGGCGGCGACGTCGTTGTCGGCCTCCGGCGGCATCGAGACGTAACTCAGCGCGAGGCGGACCACGGCCCGGGCGATCACCCCGGCGTCCTCCTCGCTGGCGTGCACCGAGCTGCTCACGAACGCCTCGGTCAGTCGCTGGGAGGACCGGGTGATGATCGGCGCGCTGTCGGTGGTGATCAATTGCAGCAGGTCCGGCTCGGCCTCGCCGGACAGCAGGGAGCGTCCCGCAGCAGCGCGCGCGAGGGTAGCCGACGCGGCGGTGGTCACGGCCGGGCGACTTTCACCATCTCGAAGTCCGACAGGGCCGCGCCGCAGTCCGGGCAGTTTTGTAACCTAACTCGTGGCAGCCGCCTCTCGCTGGCCCAGCACCGAGTGCCGTCGGCCGTAGGCGAGGTAGACGACGATGCCGATGACCATCCAGATGCCGAACCGAATCCAGGTCAGACCGGTCAGGTTCAGCATCAGCCACACGCAAGCCGCGATCGACAGGATGGGCAGCACCGGCACGAACGGCGCCTTGAACCCGCGCTCCAGATCCGGCCGGGTGCGCCGCAGGATGACCACGCCGGCCGACACCAGCACGAACGCGAACAGCGTGCCGACGTTGACCATCTCCTCGAGCTTTCCGATCGGGAACACCGTGGCCGCGACCGCGATGAGGACGGCGACGATCACGGTGATGCGCACCGGCGTGCCGTGCGGACCGGTGCGGGCCAGCGTCCGCGGCAGCAGTCCGTCGCGCGACATGGCGAACAGCACCCGGGACTGGCCGAGCACCAGAACCATGACCACGGTCGTCAAGCCGGCGAGCGCGCCGATCGAGATCACCTTGGCCGCCCAGGCGACCCCGTTGATGGCGAAGGCGGTGGCGAGGTTGGCCTGGCCGTGCGCGATGATGAACGACACCGAGATCGCCGGGCCGGTGATGTTGCCGAATGTCGACGCGGTGACGGTGAAGATACCGGCACCGACGACGACGGAGACGCCGAACACCGTCAGGTCCCACCAGGTGAGGTCCTTGCGCAGCCGGGTGCCGGGTTCGTCGGTGTCGAGGATGGATTGCTCCACCGACTTGGTCCGCCAGTTACGGGTCATCGCCATGTCCCTTCGGTTGTCCCGATCATCCGGTGATGCAGGAGGGTACGTGGGTCGTCGTGGGCCGACCGGCGGGACTGGCGAAACGACACCGGGGCGCGAAGCTGAACGTCCGAACTCAGGCGCCGACCACCCAGGCGATCTCCTCCCCGGCAGGCGAAATCCCGTCGACAGTCTGATTCGCCGAAGGCACCGCCAGCGTTCTTTGAGTTCGGCATTCGCGCGTTCCCCGATCGCTCGGATCGCGGTCAGCAGCGCGTTGTAGCTGCGATTGTCAACGGCGAGGTCGCGGCCCTTGATCGGGCTGTGCACCCCGATCCCGGCCCCTTGGTAGCCCTTGTCGGTCAAGGTCGGCAGACCGTCGGCGGCGGCCTTGTACAGCGCGCCCAGACAGTGTGCGCGGGCAGCGGTGATGTCATGCACGCTGCCCGGTTCGACCTCGCTGGACCACACCGGGAACCCGCGCGGGTCGGCGAGGATCTGCACGTTGCCGCCCTGGGTCTTGTGCTTACCCGAGTACCACAGGTGATGACCGGCCTCGGCGCGCTCGTTCACCCGGTCGATCTCGATCAGCGTCCCGTCCAGCGTCAGATGCGACCAGCCCTGTCCCTTTGCCCGGTCGAGCACGTCGTGCAGGTCGGGTGCCTGGTCGGCGATCACGTCGATCGCCTCGTGCAGATACCGGTAGCAGGTGGAGATCGGCAGCGCGGCCTCGAAGGCCAGCAGCCGGATCGGGGCGTCGTCGCGGAACCAGCGGAGCACCAGCTTGGCCTGCGTGCGTACCGTGCCCGCGCGTCGCCCGGCGCGGGTGCCGATCTCGCGCCGGTGCGCGTGCAGCAACGTAGTCACATGAAGCAGGGTTTCCTCGGGGACGTCGCAGATGGCAGAGTAGGTGAACACGTGGGGTCCTCTTGCAGCGGAACGGCTTTCTTGGTCGAAACCGATCCTTGAGCAGGGACCCCACGTCCTGCTCTCACGACACGCTGGAAACTCCAGTCACACCAACCTCACACGCCCCAAGTGAGAAAACCTCACTGTGCCCAACCAGAATTGGCCAGATTGTTGCCGCCGCAATCGTCCTGTCAACTCTTCAGAGGGGAAATTACTGAGAAAACCTCAATATCCCTGGCCCCGACATTCCCGGACCGGACATCAACGTCCCCAACCTTGATATCCCGAACGTCAACTTGCCCAACGTCCCGGGCAATATCAATGTCCCCGACGTCAACGTCCCCAACGTCCCAGGCAACGTCAACCTTCCCAATGTCAATGTCCCAGACGACATCGTGACCTGGACATCCCAGACGTCGACATCCCGGACCTTAACGTCCGAGATGACATCGCGGACATAGTCCCGAACTTCAACCCTCCGAATGTCAATGTCCCGATCGTCCGCGGTGGCGGTGGTCGCCGGTAGTGCGGGCAGGCTCGGCAACGACAGCACCCGATCCGACCTCACGGTGATCGCAGAATGGGTTGCCGTGGCTCTTCGTACCGAATTGATTAAAGGAGTCCGTCATGTTGCTCAATGCCCGTCTGGTCCTAGCGCTGCTGTCGGTGCGCTCGGTACCGGCGCAGTCGTCGGTGTGATGTTCGCCGCTGTCCCGTCGGCGCTGGCCGATCCCCCCAATTGCACTGCCGGCGATCTTGCACAGGTAGCGGCGGGTGTCTCAGCGGGAACGTCGGTGTACCTGTTCACCCATCCGTGGGTGAACGACTTCTTCACCGGTCTTCAAGGCCAGCCCCGTGACCAGATCCGGACCCAGGTGCAGGACTACCTTGCGGCCAATCCGCAGGAGCAGGCCGAACTTCAGGCCATCCGCCAGCCACTGGTCGACCTGAAGGCCCGCTGCGGCTCTGGCACCGACGCCGCTACGCCTTAAGCGGGTGTGGGTCGGGCGCGAGCGCCCGCGTACCTTCGCCGATACCATTTCGGCGCGGCGGAACCCCATTTCTGGGCTCTTCCGGGAAGTCCGTGGGTCGTGGCATGGCCGGATAGGGCTGTTGTCCGCCGAGGTGGACGTGGATCGCGGTCTTGAAGTGTTCGCGGTTGCGGTAGCCGCGGGCGGAGACCCGGGTGGCCTGGATGCGTGAGCTCAGGACGTGATGGTATCGCCCGGTGGGGTCGCTGCTCGATCAGTTCCTCGGTGCCGCCGAGACCGAATGGGGCTGTGGTGGACAGCGCGGCGCTAAACCCGCACAGCCCGATCGAGATCCGGTTCCAGGTAGATGACCTTGGCTGCGGGCACTTTGGCCCGCACCGCCGCCTCGGCATTGTCGATGGTGGTCGCCACCGTGAGCAGATCGGTGTCGGCCGCCAACGCGATCTTGGCACCGACAAGCATCTCCTCCGGGCCCAGATACTGGGTGCGCAGGTGGATGACACGGTCCACGTGTTCGGTCTGCTCCAGCGCGGTCTGAATGGCGGTGCAGTCGTCGGCGGTGGCACCCTCGCCGATGAGCAGACTGTGCATCTCGATCATCAGGATGACCGCGATGACCCCGAGCAGCGCGCCGATCATCATCGTGCCGATGCCGTCCCAGATCGCGTCGCCGGTCAGCACGGTCAGGCCGACGCCCAGCAACGCGAAGACAAGACCAATCAGCGCGCCGGTGTCCTCCAGCAGCACCACCGGCAGCTCCGGGTTACGTGACCGCCGGATGAACTCCCACCAGCTGCTGCCGCCCTTGAGCGGCCGCGACTCCACCATCGCGGTGCGAAAGCTGTAGCTTTCCAAGCCGATAGCGACGACCAGGATGACGATGGCGACCAGCGGTGAGGTCAGCGGCTGCGGGTGCGAGATCTTGTGATAGCCCTCGTAGAGCGCGAAGATCGCGCCGAGTGAGAACAGCACGAGTGCCACCACGAACGCGTAGAAGTAGCGGCTGCGTCCGTAGCCGAACTGGTGCAGACTGTCGGCTTCCTTGCGGGCTTGGCGCTGGCCGAACAGCAGCAGCCCCTGGTTGGACGTGTCGGCGACCGAGTGCACGGACTCGGCGAGCATCGAGGAACTGCCGGTGATCAGGAATCCGACGAACTTCGCCGCAGCGATGCCCGCGTTGGCCGCCAGCGCCGCCAGGATCGCCTTGGTGCTGCCCTCGGTCGACATGCGTTGTCCTCCTGTTTAGAGACCAACCGTAGCGCGGAAGAGTTTCGTCGGCTGATCCGCCCTCAGCCGAATCGGGCCGTCGTCGGCAGCCACCCACGCCGAGGAGCCCTTGTGCAGTGTGACCACGTCGGACTTGGCGCACACCACGACCGCACCCTCGGTGCAGACCAGGATCTGCGGGCCGTCGTGCCGTGCCGGGGCGTCGATCTCGCGGCCGAGGCGTTCGGAGTCGAGCATCAGCACCGAGGTGGCGAACTCCTGCGCAGGCGTGTCGTAGACCAGCTCGATGCCGTCGCGACGAGTGGGCGGGTGCAGGGTGGCGTGGTCGGCCGGGGTGAAGTCCAGCACCCGAAGTAACTCCGGGACGTCGACGTGCTTAGGGGTCAGACCACCTCGAAGCACGTTGTCGGAGTTGGCCATCACCTCCATACCCACGCCGTGCAGATAGCTGTGCAGGTTTCCGGCCGGCAGGAAGATCGCCTCCCCGGCCCGCAGCGTGATCCGGTTGAGCAGCAGCGCGGCCAGCACGCCGGCGTCGCCCGGATAACGTTCGCCGAGTTCCAGGACGGTCTTGGCTTCGGCCGCGAATTCCGTTGCGCCGGAGCGGACGTAGCCGA
Organism: Candidatus Mycolicibacterium alkanivorans; assembly: GCF_022760805.1. Taxonomy (NCBI): domain Bacteria; kingdom Bacillati; phylum Actinomycetota; class Actinomycetes; order Mycobacteriales; family Mycobacteriaceae; genus Mycobacterium; species Candidatus Mycolicibacterium alkanivorans. Next base: position 3,816,205 of record NZ_JAIVFL010000001.1, read on the forward strand.
CCGCGCCTTCCAAGACCGCGGGGATCAGCGCGTCCAGGTCGGGTTGCGGTGCGGTGATCCAGGTGGTGAACAGCGCGCGAAGGCCGTCGGCATCGGACTGCCCGCTGAGCAGCGCGATGTACGGGTCGAGTTCGGAAAGCGCAAGCGAGCGCATCAATTCGGCCGACCGGGCAACCGGGCGGAACCCGGCCAGCGCCTCGAACTCGCCCAGCGCAACCAGGATCTCCGGCTTGTGGCTGCGATCGCGGTAGTTGCGGATCGGCGAGTTCAGCGGCACGCCGAGACGATCCTCGCGCTGATAGCCTTCGATGGCCTGCTCAGCGCTGGGATGAGCCTGCAGCGACAGCGGCTCGTCGGCTGCGAGCACCTTGACCAGAAACGGCAGCACGTCGCCGAACCGGGCGCGCACCGCCGAGCCGAGCTGGCCTTCGGGATCGGCGCGCACGGCGTCGAGCAACGACGTCTCGCTAGTGCCCGTCTCCAGCCAGGCCGGGTCGCCCGGATGGGCCCCGAGCCACAACTCGGCCTCGGGATGCGCTGTAGGTGATGTTCTTCCGGTGAATTCAGCGATCGCGGTGCGCGACCCCCACGCGTAGGTGCGTATCGCTCCTCGTAGCAGCTCCACTGCCCTGCTATCCCCCCACCAGTCTCAGGTAAACCGCGGCCATCTCCAACCGGACCGCCAGTGTGGCCAGCTGCTGTTCGGCGCGCTCAGTCAGCACCGGAACCGAGCCGGCCTCACCGACGTCCTCAACCCCCACCACGTCCACATCATCCAGCCCCGCCACCCGCGCAGCCACCGCCGGTCGCTCGGCGTCCAGGGTCAACGCGAGCACCCGCGTCCGGCTCGGCAGCGGCCCGTCGATCTCCTCATCGTGGAACAGTGCGTCCCCGGAGGTCGCGAAACCCTTTGCCATTCCAGCACGTAACGCGACCACCGCGTCGGCCAGTCCGGCTGCCGCCACCGGTTGATGCGCAACCCGCAGCACCACCGCCGCGGCGTGACGAGCCAGTGCCAAGGTGGCGACACAGTCACCAGCGAGCACGACTTGGCGGTCGGTCATCCGGTCGGCGAGCGCCTTGGCCGGGTTGGTGAACACTTCACGGCCGGCGCTGTTGCGCAGCGCCTCGGCGTCCAGTTCGTCGGCCAGCGCGGTGAGGTTGGTCTGCAACCCCGGGTCGACGGCTTGCAGGGTGGCCAGGCCGGCGGCGAGATAGCGGCACAGGCCGAACTCATCGGGCACCCACAGTCGCGGGGCCAGTACGGCGGTACGCCCGGCGGTGGCATCGCGCAGCGGGCCCTCGTACGGGGCGGCGACCACCACGCCGGCACCCCGGCGCACGGCCGTGGCGGCGGCGCTGACCAGGGCCGGGTCGCCCGGGTCGTCGCCGGCCACCACGAGAACGTCGAGTGGGCCGATCCACGGTGGCGATTCGGATGCCACGACGATGGGCTCGGCGGCGATCCCGCTGAACGATGCGGCAAGCATCGTGCCCGCGGTTTCGGCCGGACCGCGGCCGGCGACCCAGATCAGGGTGCGCGGCCGATGGCCGGTCACCGACTCCAGCGCGCCCTCCTCGACAGCCGCCGCGGTGGCACGCACCTGCGCCCCCGCACTCGCCGCGGCCCGCAGCAGCCCGTCGCGGTCGGCTTCCAACAGGCCCTCGGCGTCGTCGAGATCGACCGTGGCGTGCGGCGCACTCATGTGACAGCCTCGCTGTGCGCGGATATCCCCGCGCCCACTCGCCGGACGATGTCGTCGACCTCCTCAGCGGTGCGCGCCTCGACGTTGAGCCGCAACAGCGGCTCGGTGTTGGAGGTGCGCAGGTTGAACCATGCCCCGTCGCCCAGGTCGACCGTCACACCGTCCAGGTGGTCGAGTGAAACAACTTGGCTACCAAAGGATTTGAGGACCGCTTCGACACAAGTGGGGGCGTCGTCGACGCGGAAGTTGATCTCGCCGGACGATTCGTAACGATGATAGTCAGCCATCAAGTCCGACAGCGGACGATCCTGCTCACCGAGGGCGGCCAGCACGTGCAACGCGGCCAGCATGCCCGAGTCGGCACCCCAGAAGTCCCGGAAGTAGTAGTGCGCGGAGTGCTCGCCACCGAAGATCGCACCGGAGTCGGCCATCAGCCCCTTGATATAGGAGTGCCCCACTCGGGAGCGCACCGGTGTGCCGCCTCGCTCGATCACCAGCTCGGGCACCGCCCGCGACGTGATCAGGTTGTGGATCACCGCCGCACCGATCTCGCGGCTCAGCTCGCGTCCGGCGACCAGCGCGGTGACCGCCGACGGCGAGATGGGCTTGCCGAGTTCGTCGACTACGAAACAGCGGTCGGCATCGCCGTCGAAGGCCAGGCCGATGTCGGCATTCGACGCCAGGACGAACTTCTGCAGATCAACCAGGTTGGCCGGTTCCAGCGGGTTGGCCTCGTGGTTGGGAAACGTTCCGTCGAGCTCGAAATACAGCGGCAGCAGGGTCAGTGCGGAGATCGGACCCAGCACGGCGGGCGCGGTGTGCCCGGCCATGCCGTTGCCGGCATCGACCGCGACGCGCAGCGGGCGCAGTTCGGTCATGTTCACTAGCGATCGCAGGAACTGGCCGTAGTCGGCGAGCACATCCTGGTCGCGGATATCACCGCGAGGACCCTCGTAGGCCGGCACTCCGGCGATGACTTCGCCGCGGATGATCGACAGACCGGTGTCGTCGCCGACCGGTTTGGCCCCGGCCCGGCACAGCTTGATGCCGTTGTAGGCGGCCGGATTGTGGCTGGCGGTGAACATCGCACCCGGGCAGTTGAGGAAACCCGAGGCGAAGTACAGCTGATCGGTGGAGGCCAGTCCGATCCGCACGACGTCGAGTCCCTGGGCCGTCACACCTTCGGCGAATGCCGCCGACAAGGTTGGTGAGCTCTCCCGCATGTCATATCCGACCGCGACCTGGCGGCCCTGGCCGCCTTCGCCGCGCAGGAGGCGAGCGAATGCCGCGCCGACGTCGGCGACAAAGGCTTCGTCGATCTCCTCACCGACCAGACCACGCACGTCGTAAGCCTTGATGACACGGTTGACCACGGCGGCGGGCCTGGACATGGCGGATCTCCTGACTGGGGGACTCTTGGCCGCCAGCCTATCTGTTCGGACGCCCCGGTACGGGTGTCCTTTCAGGTCAGTCCGTCGGATCCGGAAGGACGCGCAGGTGCCCTCGGCGCCGACCCGCCGCGGCCGGCCGGTGCACGGCCGACGGCATCATCCCGGCGCCCGGCGCCGGCGCGTGCGCCGCGCCGCCGGGGTCGGAGAATCCGGCGATGGGAGCCGCGGAGGACAACTCGCGGCCCTCACGGACCGCGTCGGCCAAGGCGATCAGATCGTCGTCGTCGGGGAATTCCGGCAGCGGACCGGCATGGCGCATCAATTCCCAGCCGCGCGGGGCGGTGATGCGGTTGGCGTGGCCGGAGCACAGGTCCCACGAATGCGGCTCGCGCACGATCGCCAGGGGTCCGACGACGGCCGTGGAATCGGAGTACACGAACGTCAATGTCGCCACCGCATAGTGGGGGCACGCGGGCCGGCAGCAGCGACGCGGAACATTCACGTCCGTGAGGTTATCGCGCAGCTATCACGGGAGGTCGGCGGACACGCGCGGGCGCGAGGCCGCCGATTCACAACCGTTACGATCGCTCCCGTGGTCGATTCCCGCAGTTCCCGGCGAGGTGGGCGATCCGGTGGTGGCGCCGGGTCGCGCCGCAGCCGTGAGATGCGCGGCCCACTGCTGCCCCCCACGGTGCCGGGTTGGCGCAGCCGCGCCGAGCGCTTTGACATGGCGGTGCTGGAGGCCTACGAGCCGATCGAGCGACGGTGGCAGCAACGGCTCACCGGGCTCGACGTCGCCGTCGACGAGATTCCGCGCATCGCACCGAAAGACCCGGACAGTGTGCAGTGGCCACCGGAGGTCGTTGCCGACGGCCCTATTGCGTTGGCCAGGCTGATCCCGGCCGGAGTCGACGTTCGCGGTCAGAACACACGTGCGCGAATCGTGCTGTTTCGCAAGCCCATCGAACGGCGGGCCAAGGATTCCATTGACTTGACCGATTTGTTGCATGACATTCTGGTGGCTCAGGTCGCCACATATCTAGGAGTCGAGCCATCGGTGATCGACCCGAGCATCGAAGAGGACTAGGTGCGTGGGTCAGTAACTTGCGGTCGTGGGTGTGTCGTTCTGCTGTCTGGGCGTGCGATCGACAAGGCTTGGGTTGTGAGCGTGACAGCAGCCGGGGATCAGATGTTGGAGATCGATTGTGGGGTGGCGGGGTCTCCGCGGGCGCGGGGGCAGGGTCCGGTCGATAAGACGTTCCGGCTGTATGACCAGGATCAGTCGTTTCTGATGCCGCCGTCGCTGCGGGACTGGCTTCCCGGCGATCATCTGGCGTTGTTCGTGTCCGAACTGGTCGACGAGGTTCTCGATCTGTCACCGTTTCTGGCCGCCTACACCGAGGCCCGCGGCTTTCCGCCCTATCACCCCCGGTTGATGCTCAAATTGCTGCTCTACGGGTACACGACCGGGGTGCGTTCGTCCCGCAAGATCGAGACCCGCTGCCATGACGATGTGGCGTTCCGGTTCTTGTCGGCGAACACGGCACCGGATTTCCGGTCGATCGCCCGATTCCGGACCCGTCATCTTGACGCGCTGGAGGCACTGTTCGTCGAGGTGCTCACGCTGTGCCGGGAGGCGGGCATGGTGACGATGGGTCGGGTGGCCCTCGACGGCACCAAGGTCCGGGCGAACGCCTCGCGGCACAAGGCGATGAGCTACGACCGGATGGTCGAGGCGCACGCGCGGCTGGCGGCGGAGGTCGCCGAGATGATGGGTGAGGCCCAGCGTGTCGACGCGCAGGAGGATGCCGTCCACGGTGTCGACAATCGTGGCGGTGACCTGCAGGGGGAGCTGGCCCGGCGCGAGACACGGCTGGCGAAGATCCGCAAAGCCAAGGCCGACCTGGAACAACACGCGAAAGATCAGGCCGCCGGTAAGGCCCGCGCCAAAGCGGCCAAGGCCGGTCAGGCCGGTGAGGTGGCCGAGGAATCGGCTCGGCGGGCCGCGGAGTCCGCCACCCCGCAGCCCAAGGCGCAGCGCAACTTCACCGACCCGGACAGCCGGATCATGAAGACCGCCGACGGCAGCTTCCACTACTGCTACAACGCTCAGGCGGTGGTCGACGAGGCCCAATCAGGTCATCGTCGCGACCGACTTCGCGGCCTCCGGCGCCGACAATCCCGCGTTAGGCGACCTGCTCGATCAGACGATCACCAACACCGGGGCCACGCCCGCTCAGATGCTCGCCGATGCCGGTTATTTCAGCGAGGACAACATCGCCGCCGCACACGCGGCGGGCACCGATCCTTTGATCGCCACGGGTCGACTCAAACACGGCGAAACGGTGCCGCATGCGCCGCGGGGCCGGATCCCAACGAATGCCACCCCCAAGGCTCGGATGGCGCGCAAGCTGCGCACGAAGAAGGGTAAGGCTGCCTACTCCCGGCGAAAGGTCATCGTCGAGCCCGTGTTCGGGCAGATGAAGACAACCCAGGGAGCGGGCCAGCTCCTGCTGCGTGGCCACGATCCCGCCCGGTCCGAATGGCGGCTCCTCGCCGCCTGCCACAACCTGCGAAAGCTGTTCTCCTACACCGGAACAACGACGCTGGCCACCGCTTGAGGTGATCTGGGGCCCGTATGGCGGGCCCCCGCGACCCACCCGAACCGCAAAAGTGTTTCGCCGCCACGCGAAACGGCTGGCCATTCCGACACCCCACAGTCCTCGACCTGGACCAACACCCCACCACGCCCCGGGGATTCGTTACAGACCCACGCACCTAGGGGCAGTGCCGGGCTAGATGATGCCGCGCTTGAGGCGACGACGCTCCCGTTCGGAAAGTCCGCCCCAGATACCGAAGCGCTCATCATGCGCCAAGGCGTACTCGAGGCACCAATCACGCACCTCGCAGCCCAGGCAGATGCGCTTGGCCTCCCGGGTGGAACCACCCTTCTCGGGGAAGAACGCCTCAGGGTCAGTCTGCGCGCACAGCGCGCGTTCCTGCCACTGCTCGTCGCCTGGTTCCATCGGTGTCACATAGACGGGATCGCGCACCAGACTCAAATGAGCGCGTGCCGTTGCCCCCGTGTTCTGCGAGCCGGTAATGGTGTGCGGCGCCCCCAACGCGCCAATGAAGTGCTGATAGGACATTTCCGCCTCCTCACCTGGTTTCGTAGATACCTGCATCAGTCGCCCACTATGAAAGTGTGGCCATCCCAGTTCGAACATACGGTCGAATCTCGGTCTGCGACACCGAAAACGGCGCATGGACCGCGAAATGACACAGATGTGATTAGACACGCCCACGATGGTCCGGTCAAGCGATTCAACAGAATTTGATACCACTTTCCTGCGGGAATTCGGCGAGTCGATGCCCCGGCGTGTCTCGGAGGTGACTTGATCGTGACCGCGTGCGGCGCCCAATGACCTGACCGCCTAGTGTCGATCGTTGTGAAGATCACCGTTCTGGTCGGCGGCGTGGGGGGCGCCCGGTTCCTGCTGGGGGTGCAACGACTGCTCGGCCTGGGCCAGTTCGCCGGCCAGATCTCAGGGGCCACAAGCGATCTTGATCACGAACTCACCGCGGTGGTCAACATCGGCGATGACGCGTGGATGCACGGCGTGCGGATCTGTCCGGATCTCGACACGTGCATGTACACCCTCGGCGGCGCAATCGATCCCGAGCGGGGGTGGGGACACCGCAACGAGACGTGGAATGCGAAAGAGGAATTGGCCGCCTATGGAGCGCAGCCCGCCTGGTTCGGTCTGGGTGACCGAGATTTGGCGACGCATCTGGTGCGCAGTCAGATGCTTCGTGCGGGATATCCCCTTTCGCAAGTGACCGAAGCGCTATGCCACCGGTGGTCACCGGGAGCCAGGCTGTTGCCAGCCAGTGACGACCGCTGCGAGACACACGTCGTGATCACAGACCCGGAATCCGGCGATCGCAAGGCAATCCACTTCCAGGAGTGGTGGGTGCGCTATCGCGCCCAGGTGCCCACCCACAGCTTCGCCTTCATCGGCGTGGAGAACGCCAAGGCCGCACCGGGTGTCGCCGACGCGATCAACGACGCCGAGGTGGTCATGCTGGCGCCGTCGAACCCCGTCGTGAGCATCGGCGCGATCCTCAACATTCCAGGCATCCGCGCGGCGCTGCGCTCCACCGGCGCCCCGGTGGTCGGCTACTCCCCCATCATCGACGGAAAGCCGTTGCGCGGCATGGCCGACGAATGCCTGTCGGTGATCGGCGTGGAAACCACCTCCCAAGCCGTTGGCCGGCACTACGGCGCACGGTCGGGCACCGGGATCCTGGACTATTGGCTGATCTCCGAGGGCGACCACGCCGAAATACCCGGGATCACCGTGAAAGCGATCCCGCTGCTGATGTCCGATCCGCAGGCCACTGCCCAGATGGTCCGCGCCGCACTGGAACTCGCGGGCGTGGCTCTGTGAGCCACGAGCACGGCACGGCGGCACCGATCGAGATCCTGCCCGTCAGCGGTCTTCCCGAGTTCCGCCCCGGTGATGATCTCGCCGCGGCGGTCGCGGCGGCCGCACCGTGGTTGCGCGACGGTGACGTCGTCGTCGTCACCAGCAAGGTGGTGTCCAAGTGCGAGGGACGCATCGTGGCGGCACCCGCCGACCCCGAGGAGCGGGATGCGCTGCGCCGCAGACTGATCGACTCCGAGGCGGTGCGGGTTCTGGCACGCAAGGGCCGAACGCTGATCACCGAGAACCGCATCGGCCTCGTACAGGCCGCGGCGGGCGTCGACGGCTCGAACATCGGGACGACCGAATTGGCCTTGCTCCCAGTTGATCCCGACGGCAGTGCCGCATCGCTGCGCTCCGCGCTGCGCGATCGATTGGGCGTCGACGTCGCCGTGCTGATCACCGACACCATGGGCCGCGCCTGGCGCAACGGCCAGACCGATGCGGCGATCGGCTCGGCGGGGCTGCCCGTGCTCTACGGCTACGCCGGTGCGATCGACACGCACGGCAACGAACTGCTGGTGACCGAAGTCGCCGTGGCCGACGAGATCGCCGCGGCGGCCGATCTGGTCAAGGGCAAGCTGACCGCGGTGCCCATCGCCGTGGTGCGCGGGCTGGGTCTGGCCGACGACGGATCCACCGCTGCGCGCCTGTTGCGCGGTGGCGAGGACGATCTGTTCTGGCTCGGCACCGCCGAGTCGATCGAATTGGGCCGTCGCCAAGCACAACTGCTGCGCCGTTCGGTGCGCCGGTTCGCCGACGATCCAGTCGACCCCGCGCTCATCGAGTCGGCGGTCGCCGAGGCGCTCACCGCTCCGGCTCCCCACCACACCCGCCCGGTGCGCTTCGTCTGGCTGCAGGACCACGGCGGGCGAGTCAACGTGCTGGACCGGATGAAGGACGCCTGGCGGGCCGACCTGACCGGTGACGGCAGGCCGGCGGACAGCGTCGAAAAGCGGGTGTCCCGTGGGCAGATCCTCTACGACGCCCCCGAGGTCGTGATTCCGTTCCTCGTTCCCGAAGGCGCCCACAGCTATCCGGATCCGGTCCGCACCGCCGCCGAGCACACCATGTTCACGGTCGCGGTCGGAGCGGCGGTGCAGGGGCTGCTCGTCGCGCTCGCGGTCCGCGGGGTGGGCAGCTGCTGGATCGGCTCGACGATCTTTACCCCCGCTCTGGTGCGCGATGCCCTCGGACTGCCGCAGGATTGGGAACCGTTGGGCGCCGTCGCGATCGGCTATCCGCTCGAGCCCCCCGAGCCGCGCGATCCCGCACCGGTCGGCGATCTGCTGGTGCGCAAATGAGCGTCAGGGATTCGGCCATCGAACTCCTCACCGGGTGGGAGGCGCCCAACTCCGACCAGGACACGTGTCGCCACGCCGTGCTGGCGTACCTGCATGCGCGCCCCGACGCATGCCAACGCAGTTGTGTCCCAGGCCATGTCACCGCCTCGGCGCTGGTGGTCTCAGACTCCGGCGATGAGATGCTGCTCACGTTGCATCCAAGGCTGGGGCGCTGGGTACAGCTCGGCGGGCATTGCGAGGCAGAGGATTCCGACATCGTCGCCGCTGCGCTGCGGGAGGCCACCGAGGAATCCGGCATCGAGGGCCTGAGCATCGACGCCGATCTCGGGGCCATCCACGTCCATCCGGTCACGTGTTCCCTGGGTGTGCCGACGCGGCACCTGGATCTGCAGTTCATCGCGCGGGCGCCCGCGCAGGCGGAGATCGTCATCAGCGACGAGTCATTGGACCTGCGCTGGTGGCCGATTGACGAGCTGCCCGAGGGCAGCGACACCGCGCTCGCGCACCTGGCCGCGGTCGCCGGCCGGCGCGCGCGTTAGATGTCCGACGAGTAGCGGATTCCGCAGTCCGGGATCAGCACGCCGGGCCACACCCGGGCACCGCGCAGCAGTTCGCAGCGTGCACCGATGTCGGCGCCGTCGCCGATGATGCCGTCGCGGATCAGCGCCCGCGGCCCGATTCGGGAGCCGAAGCCGACGATCGAGCGCTCCACCACCGAGCCGGCCTCGATCTTGGCGCCATCGAAGATCACCGCACCGTCGAGCCGCACGCCGGGTCCGATCTCGGCGCCGCGGCCCACCACGGTTCCGCCGATCAGCACCGCGCCCGGCGCCACCGATGCTCCGTCATGCACCAGGCTCTCCCCGCGCCGTCCGCCGAGCGCCGGCGAGGGTGCCAGGCCGCGCACCAGATCCGCCGAGCCGCGTACGAAATCCTCCGGCGTGCCCATGTCGCGCCAGTAGCTGGAGTCGACGTGGCCGCACACCTTGACCCCGTCGGCCAGCAGCGCCGGGAACACCTCGCGCTCCACGGACACCTCGCGCCCACGCGGGATACGGTCGATGATGTCCCGCTTGAAGATGTAGGTGCCGGCGTTGATCTGGTCGGTCGGCGGGTCCTCGGTCTTCTCCAGGAACGCGAGCACGCGATCGTCGGCGTCGGTGGGCACGCAGCCGAAGGCCCGCGGGTCGCTTACCCGGACCAGGTGCAGAGTCAGGTCGGCGTCGCTGTCGTTGTGGGCGGCCAGCATCTGCCGCAGGTCCATACCGGAGAGCACGTCGCCGTTGAACACCATCACGGTGTCGTTGCGCAGCTTCGGTACCACGTTGGCGATGCCGCCACCGGTACCCAGCGGGTGTTCCTCGGTGACGTACTCGATCCGCAGACCCAGCTTGGAGCCGTCGCCGAACTCGCTTTCGAAGGTGGCCGCCTGGTAGGAGGTGCCGAGGATGACGTGCTCGATGCCGGCGTCGGCGATCCGGGACAGTAGGTGGGTCAGAAACGGCAGTCCGGCGGTCGGAAGCATGGGCTTGGCGGCCGAGAGCGTCAGCGGCCGCAACCGGGTGCCCTTGCCGCCGACTAGTACAACGGCGTCGACCGCCGCCGGATTCACGTCACTCACCGAGCCCCCAACCCTTTCGCCAGCTCCCGTTTCGACTTGCGTACCGCTGCGCAGGAGCGCACCTTGAGCGCGCCCTTAATGGTCCACCGCAGAGGCGCCCGCCACCATCCGAAATGACGATCGGAAAGATAAATATAGGTGCTGTCGTGATGGGCGCGCAGGTTTCTGGCCGGATCGCGACCGGTGGAGTGTCCCTTGTCGTGCAGGATCTCCGCGGACGGGACGTAGACGTTGAGCCAGCCGGCCCGGCCCAGACGGTCGCCGAGGTCGACGTCTTCCATGTACATGAAGTAGCGCTCGTCGAATCCGCCGACCTGGTCGAATGCCGCCCGGCGGACCAACAGACACGAGCCCGAGAGCCAGCCGACCGGCCGCTCGCTGGGCTCGAGGTACTCCTGGCGGTAGGCCTTGGTCCATGGGTTGCGCTTCCAGGCGAACCCGACCACGGCGTGCATGCCGCCGCGCACCAGGCTGGGCAGGTGCCGTGCCGACGGGTACACCGAGCCGTCGGGGTCGCGGATCAGCGGTCCCAGGGTGCCCGCCCGCGGCCAGCGCTCGGCGGCTTCGAGCAGCGCGTCGATGCTGCCGGGACTCCACACCACGTCGGGATTGACGACGATCACGAACTCGTCGTCCGCGGGCACCATGGCGACGGCGCGGTTGACCGCGCTGCCGTAGCCCATGTTGCCGCCGGTGCGCAGCAGCCGGGTGCCGGGGTAGCGCTCCAGCGCCTCTTCCGGCGCCCCGTCGACCGACCCGTTGTCGGCCAGCACGACGGTCAGTGGCCGATCGGTGGCAACCGTCAGCGACGACAGGAAGCGATCCAGATGCGACCCCGGGGAGTACGTCACCGTCACCACGGTCAGGGGTCGGCTGGAGGTCACGACGTAGAGGTTATCTTTCCGTCGTCAGCTGGCCGGGCAAGCGCGTCGGCCAGAGCCTGGCGCCATGGCCGCAGCGGGGTCAGACCGGCCCGCACCGACGTCGTCATCGACAGCGCGGAGTACACCGGCCGGTGGGCGGGGCGGGGGGCCTGTGCGGTACTGACCGGACAAACCCGCTCCGGGTCGGCGCCGACCTCCTCGAAAACGGCGCGGGCCTGCTCGAAGCGGCTGACCGCACCCTCGTTGGCGGCATGCAGGATCGGCTCGCGGATATGACCCTCGCCGACCTCGAGCAGCGCGCCGACCAGGTCCTTGGCGTAAGTGGGCGATCCGATCTGGTCGTCGACGACGTCGACGGTGCGGTCGGTGCCGGCCAGCCTGCGCATGACGGCAACGAAGTCGTTGCCCGCGCCGCCTGTGTAGACCCATGAGGTCCGCACGATGCTGGCGTCGGGCAGCGCGGCCAGCACGGCGAGTTCACCGGCGAGCTTGGTGCGGCCGTAGACGCTGAGAGGGTTGGTGGTGTCTCCGACGTCGTAGGGGTGACGTCGCTCACCGCCGACGGGCTCGCCCCCAAAGACGTAATCGGTGGAGATGTGCACCAGGCGGGCGCCAACCCGGGCGCAGGCGCGGGCGACGTTCTCCGCGCCGGTGGCGTTGATGGCGTAGGCGCCGTCGGGTTCGGATTCGGCGCCGTCGACGTTGGTGAAGGCCGCGCAGTTGACCACCAGGTCGTTCTCGGCCACGAACCGCTCGGCGGCTGGTGCGTCGGTGATGTCCCATTCCCGGTGCGTCAGGGCACTCACCTCGTAGCCCCGGCGGGCGGCCTCACCTGCGAGAAGCCGCCCGACCTGGCCGCCGGCCCCGGTGATCACGATCCGTTTCGTCACGACTTCGAGTCTGGCACGCCGGTTTCGGCTACCGGGGATGCGCCCTTCTCGCCAGTAGCCTTGGCTGATGCCTGCTGACACCGAAGCAGTGACGGGCGCCCGGCGGGTGGCTCGCACCGTGGTCGCGTTGATCGCGGTGACGGTGATGGTCGGCACCGGTGTGGCCTGGGGCAAGATCCGCTCGTTCGAGGGCGGCATCTTCCACTTCAGCACCGCCGAGTTGGGCGGTGGCGGCCAGGACGGCGCGATCGACATCCTGCTGGTGGGTATGGACAGCCGCACCGACGCCCACGGCAATCCGCTGTCCGAGGACGAGCTCGCGACGCTGCACGCCGGCGACGACATCTCGACGAACACCGACACGATCATCCTGGTGCGCATCCCCAACAACGGGAAGTCGGCCACCGCGATCTCGATCCCGCGCGATTCCTACGTCAAGGCGCCCGGCCTGGACAAGACGAAGATCAACGGCGTCTACGGCCAGGTGAAGCTGGAGAAGATGAAGGAGCTCGTCGAGGAGCAGGGCATGGACCCCATCCAGGCTGAGCCCAAGGCCACCGAGGCGGGTCGCGAAGCGCTCATCAAGACCGTTGCCGACCTGACCGGAGTGACGGTCGACCACTACGCCGAGATCGGCCTGCTGGGCTTCTCGTTGATCACCGACGCCCTCGGCGGGGCGGATGTGTGCCTCAAAGACGCCGTGTACGAACCCCTTTCCGGTGCGGACTTCCCCGCGGGCTGGCAGAAGCTCAGCGGGCCGCAGGCGCTCAGCTTCGTCCGGCAGCGCCACGACCTGCCGCGGGGTGACCTGGACCGGGTGGTGCGCCAGCAGGTGGTGATGGCTCAGCTTGCCCACCAAATCATTTCGGGCAAGACGTTGACCAGTCCAGCGACGCTGAACCGGCTGGAGGGAGCGATCCAGCGCTCGGTGGTGCTCTCGTCGGGCTGGGACATCATGGATTTCGTCAAGCAGCTCGAGCACCTCGCCGGCGGCAACGTCGCCTTCGCCACCATTCCGGTGCTCGACGAGGCCGGCTGGAGCGATGACGGAATGCAGTCGGTGGTCCGGGTGGACCCGTCCCAGGTTCACCACTGGGTGGCCAGTCTGCTGCACGACCAGGACGAGGGCAAGACCGAGAAGGTGGCCTACTCGCCGGATCAGACCACCACCGAGGTGGTCAACGACTCCGAGATCAACGGACTGGCCGCGGCGGTATCGGAAGTGTTGGCCGCCAAGGGATTCACGGCAGGCAACGTGGGCAATAACGACAAGGACCACGTCACGCGCAGCCAGGTGCAGGCCGCCAAGGAAGACGACTTCGGCGCCCAGGCCGTCGCCAAGGAGCTCGGCGGTCTGCCCGTGGTGGCCGACGGCTCGATCCCGGCGGGCACCGCGCGGGTGGTGCTGGCGTCGGATTACACCGGGCCGGGCTCCGGGTTGGACGGCACGCTGCCGACGGCGGCGACGGTGAGCCAGGCCGCGGGTCAGGCCGGCGACCAGGCGCCGCCCCCGCCGTCGCCGATCATCACCGCGGGGTCCGACGACCCCAAGTGCGTCAACTGATGAATCTGACTGACGCCGTTCTGGATCCGTTGCTGCGCGGCGATCCGATGGGTCCGCGGATCACCTACTACGACGATGCGACCCGCGAACGCATCGAGCTGTCGACGGTGACGCTGGCCAACTGGGCGGCCAAGACCGCCAACCTGTTACGCGACGAACTCGGCGCACGGCCGGGCACTCGGGTGGCGGTGCTGCTGCCGGCGCACTGGCAGACCGCGGCGGTCCTGCTGGGCGTCTGGTGGACCGGCGCCGAAGTTGTGCTGTCCGGCCCGGCGGACCTCGCGTTGTGCACTTGTGACCGACTGGACGAGGCCGATGAGGCAGTCGGCGGCGGGGAGGTGGCAGTGCTGTCGCTGGATCCGTTCGGCAAGCCGGTGGCCGACCTGCCGATCGGGGTGACCGACTACGCCACCGCGGTGCGAGTGCACGGCGACCAGGTGGTGGCCGAGCAGCGTCCGGGCCCGGCTCTAGCCGGCCGCAGCGTTGCCGACATACTGGAGGAGGCCCGGGATTCGGCTGCAGCTCAAGGGTTCTCGACCTGCGACCGGGTGATGTCGTCGGCGCCGTGGTCCACGTCTGAGCAGATCGTCGCCAATCTGCTGGCGGTTTTCGTCGCCGGGGCGTCGCTCGTGCAGGTCGCCAATCCCGATCCGGCGGTTCTGGATCGGCGACGCCAGACGGAGAAGGTCACGCGGGATCTGGCGTGAGACCAAGGCCAACACTGGGCACGCCGGCCAACCCACCTAAACCCAGCAGTGGCGTTCCTCCCAGCGAGCGGTGCGTCGCCATCCTCGGTCCGATCATCTGCCCCAAGTGCGGAGCATCGTAGGCTGGCCGACGTGGACCGGGCCCCGCTGAACCTCGCATCGCTGCGCCAACAGCTCACCGGCCTCCCACTACGACCCCTCGACGTGGTGGAGTCCACCGGCTCCACCAACGCCGACCTGCTGGCCCGGCACGCCGCAGGCGAGGACGTCGCCGGCACCGTGCTGCTCGCCGAACACCAGAGCGCGGGCCGGGGACGCAACGGCCGCAGCTGGTCGGCCCCGCCGCGCTCGCAGATCGCCCTGTCGATCGGTGTCAGCGCAGAAGGAGTTCCGCCCTCGGCCTGGGGATGGCTTCCGCTGCTGACCGGCGTGGCACTGGTCGACGCCGTCCGGGAGACCACGGGCATCGAAGCCGGGGTGAAGTGGCCCAACGACGTCCTGGTGGGCACCGGCAAGCTGGCCGGGATCCTCGCCGAGGTGGCCTCGCCCGATCCGGTGATCGTCGTCGGCCTAGGGTTGAACGTGACGCTGACCGCCGAGGAAGCGCCCGATCCCAGGGCCATCTCACTGAAGACGCTCGGCGCCTCGGTGCTCGACCGCGACCTCCTGGCAGTCACCATCCTGCGCGAGCTGAGCACCCGCATCCGGCGCTGGCAGGGCGCCAAGAGCCCCGATGAGGCCCTCGTCGAGGACTACCGCAGCCACAGCCTGACGCTGGGCGGCCGGGTTCGGGCCATCCTGCCCGGCGATCACGAAATCATCGGGACCGCAACAGAAGTCGACGCGATCGGTCGCCTGCTCATCGATACCGGCACCGAGGTGGTGACGGTGTCGGCGGGCGACATCACCCACCTGCGCCCAGCCGCCGGCTAGCGCAGCAGGGCGCGGGACATCACGACCCGCTGAATCTGGTTGGTGCCCTCGTAGATCTGGGTGATCTTGGCGTCGCGCATCATCCGCTCCACCGGGAAGTCGACGGTGTAACCTGCCCCGCCGAACAACTGAACGGCGTCGGTGGTCACCTCCATTGCGACATCGGAGGCGAAGCATTTCGAGGCCGCCGAGATGAAGCCGAGGTTGCCTTCGCCGCGCTCGGCGCGCGCGGCGGCCGAGTAGACCATCAGCCGGGCCGCCTCGACCTTCATCGCCATGTCGGCGAGCATGAACTGCACACCCTGGAAATCGGAGATCGACGTGCCAAACTGCTTGCGGTCCTTGGTGTATGCGATCGCGGCGTCCAATGCACCCTGCGCGATCCCCACGGCCTGCGCACCGATGGTCGGACGGGTGTGGTCGAGGGTGGCCAGCGCTGTCTTGAAACCGGTGCCCGGCTCACCGATGATCCGGTCACCCGGGATCCGGCAGTTCTCGAAGTACAACTCGGTGGTCGGTGAACCCTTGATGCCGAGCTTGCGCTCCTTGGGGCCCACCGTGAAACCTTCGTCATCGACGTGCACCATGAAGGCCGAGATGCCGTTGGCACCCTTGTCCGGGTCGGTCACCGCCATCACGGTGTACCAGGTGGACTTGCCGCCATTGGTGATCCAGCACTTGGCGCCGCTGAGGATCCAGTCGTCGCCGTCGGCTTTGGCGCGGGTGCGCATCGCGGCGGCGTCGCTGCCGGCTTCGCGCTCGGACAGCGCGTAGGACGCCATCAGGCCGCCAGCGATGTCGGGCAGCACCTTCTTCTTCAACTCATCCGAGCCGCGCAGGATCAGGCCCATCGTGCCCAGCTTGTTGACGGCCGGGATCAATGACGCCGAGGCGTCGATCCGGGCGACTTCCTCGATGACGACGCAGGCCGCCAGCGAGTCTGCACCCTGACCGCCGTACTCCTCGGGAACATGCACCGCGTTGAAACCCGAGGCGTTCAGAGCCTCCAGGGCCTCCTGCGGGAACCGCGCGTTCTCGTCGCACTCGGCGGCGAAGGGAGCGATCTCCTTCTCCGCCAGCGCCCGGATCGCTGTCCGCAGTTCATCGTGCTCCTCGGGCATCTTGAAAACGTCAAACGACGAATCTCCGCTCCAGCCAGCCATCACAGCCTCCTTGCTTGTCCGTCGGCGACTTTACCCGCGGGATCATTCTCCGAGTAATCGCTCACGCAGCGCCCGGTCCTTGGCCAGAACCTGCGCCTCCAGATCGTCCTGGAAGTTCTCCATCTTCTTCAGCAGCGCCGTATCCGACGCGGCCAGGATCCGTACCGCCAGCAGCCCGGCGTTGCGGGCGCCGCCGATGGACACCGTCGCCACCGGCACGCCCGCCGGCATCTGCACGATCGACAGCAGCGAATCTATCCCGTCGAGTTTGGCCAGCGGCACCGGCACCCCGATCACCGGCAGCGGCGTGACCGAGGCCACCATCCCCGGCAGATGCGCCGCACCACCCGCCCCCGCGATGATCACCCGGATTCCGCGCTCGGCCGCACCGCGGGCGTACTCTAGCATCCGGCCCGGCGTGCGGTGCGCCGATACGATGCCCACCTCGAAGGGCACCTCGAACTCGGCTAGCGCCAGCGCGGCGTCCTCCATGACGGGCCAGTCGCTGTCACTGCCCATGATCACGCCGACTAGGGGTGCGTTAGGCATGCCCGTCCCATCCGTCGGTCCACTCTGCGTGCGACAACCAGTGTGCCGCCCGTTCGGCACGTTCCCGTACGCGTTCCACTTCAGAACCGTCGGTGCCGACGATGTTGACGTGTCCGACCTTGCGGCCCGGCCGTTCGGCCTTGCCGTACAGGTGGACCTTGGCCTCCGGGATGCGGCCGAACAGATGGTGCAGTCGCTCGTCGAAACCCATTGACGGAGTCTGCGGCGCGCCAAGCACATTGGCCATCACCGTCACCGGGGCGATCGCGCTGGTGTCCCCGAGCGGATAGTCGAGCACTGCCCGCAGATGCTGCTCGAACTGACTGGTGACCGCGCCGTCCATCGTCCAGTGCCCGGAGTTGTGCGGCCGCATCGCCAACTCGTTGACCAGCAGCGTGCCGTAGGTGGTCTCGAACAGCTCGACCGCCAGCACGCCGACCACGCCGAGCTCGGCGGCCAGCCGCAGACCCAACTGTTCGGCCGAGGAGGCCAGCTCGTCGGACAGGCCCGGCGCCGGCGCCAGCACCGTCACGCAGATGCCGTCTCGTTGCACCGTCTCCACGATCGGCCAGGCCGCGCCCTGACCGAAGGGCGAGCGAGCCACCAGCGCGGAGAGCTCGCGGCGCATCGACACCCGCTCCTCCAGCAACACCGGCACGCCGTCGGCCAGGAAGCCCTCGACCACCTCGCGCGCATGCGCCAGATCCCGGGCCAGCACCACCCCACGGCCGTCGTAGCCGCCGCGCACAGTCTTGATCGCCACCGGGCCGCCGATGCGGGCCGCGAACGCGTCGACGTCCCCGACGGCCGACACGGCGGCGTACCGCGGGATCGGGGCGCCCAGCGCCTCCAGCTTGCGCCGCATCGCCACCTTGTCTTGGGCGTGCATCAGCGCGTCGGGCGGCGGCGCCACCGTCACGCCCTCAGCGACCAGGGTGTCGAGCATGGCGGTCGGTACATGCTCGTGGTCGAAGGTCAGCGCGTCGGCGCCGGCAGCCACCCGGCGCAGGGCGTCGAGGTCGGTGTGCTCGCCGATCACGACGTCCGGGGTCACCTGGGCGGCGGGGTCCTCCGGGCTGACGGCCAGCACCCGCAGGCTCTGGCCCAGCGCGATTGCAGCCTGGTGAGTCATCCTGGCCAGCTGCCCACCGCCGACCATGGCGACGATGGGAGGTCTGGGGCTGTTCGACACGGCCATCATGGTGTCAGACCTGCGCAAGTACGCACACCTGCGGTTACTTCCGTAGACTTGCTCTTTGTGTCTTTCGCTGATGCCACGATCGCGCGGTTGCCCCGTCCGATCCGGCCCTTCGCCGAGCGGCATCACGAGCTCATCAAGTTCGCGATCGTCGGCGCCACGACGTTCGTCATCGACTCGGCGATCTTCTACACACTGAAGCTGACGATCCTCGAGCCCAAGCCGGTGACCGCCAAGGTCATCTCCGGCATCGTCGCGGTGATCGCGTCCTACGTGCTCAACCGGGAGTGGAGCTTCCGCAACCGCGGCGGCCGCGAACGCCATCACGAAGCCCTGCTGTTCTTCGGATTCAGTGGTGTCGGCGTGCTGCTGAGCATGGCTCCGCTGTGGTTCTCCAGCTACGTGCTCGAGCTGCGGGTGCCGCACGTCTCGCTGACCATCGAGAACATTTCGGACTTCCTGGCGGCCTACGTCATCGGCAACCTGCTGCAGATGGCATTCCGGTTCTGGGCGTTCCGGCGTTGGGTGTTCCCCGACGAGCTGAGCGGCGATCACGAAAGGGCGCTGGAGTCCTCCCTCACCGCGGGTGGTCTGGCCGAAGCGCTGGAGGACGAGTACGAGTCCGGGTCCGAGACCGGCAATGTCACACCGCTGCGACGCCGTCGGATACCGCGTCAACTGGGCGATTCTTCGGAACCCAGGGTGTCGAAGACTTCGTGATACAGCAGTGAGTGCACCTGTTCCACACGCGGAATGTCGTGGAACTCGAGGGGATCCTGCGACGCCGACTCGATGATCAGCGTGCCTGTGCGCAGCATCCGGTCGAGCAGTCCGTGCCGGAACTCCACGCTGTTGACCCGGGCCAGCGGAATGTCGATGCCCGAGCGGGTCAGCAGCCCGTGGCGGAACATCACCCGGCGGTCGGTGATCACGAAATGCGTTGTCAGCCAGCAGAAGAACCGCCACACCGTCAGCCAGCCGACCAGGATCGCCCAGATCGCGGCGATCACGATGTAGAGCACCTTCTTGGCCGTCGGATCCCAACTGGTGCTGTTGACCACTGCGGCCACGAACGCCGCGAGCGCGGTGGTGATCAACAACACGAGGACCGGTCCGATCAGCCGCTTCCAGTGCGGGTGCCGATGCAGCACCACCTGCTCGTCATCGGCCAGGACGTTCTCCGGATATCCCATGGTCATCTCCTACGGCACGGCGGGCGGGTTGGCAAGACACCCAGTGCCCTTAGCGCCTCCTTAAGGTTGCCGATACCATCGGCAACCATGACGAGCGTTAGGGAACCGGCGGCCGAGCACACGATCGACATCCACACCACGGCCGGCAAGCTGGCCGACCTACGCAAGCGCGCCGAGGAGGCGCAGCACCCGGTGGGTGAGGCCGCGGTGGACAAGGTCCACGCCAAGGGCAAGCTGACCGCCCGCGAACGCATCCTGGCGCTGCTCGACGAGGGCTCGTTCGTCGAACTCGATGCTCTGGCCAAACACCGCAGCACCAACTTCGGCCTGCAGGACAACCGCCCCGTCGGCGACGGCGTGGTGACCGGCTACGGCACCATCGACAACCGCGAGGTCTGCATCTTCAGCCAGGATGCGACGGTGTTCGGCGGCAGCTTGGGCGAGGTCTACGGCGAGAAGATCGTCAAGGTGCAGGAGCTGGCCGTCAAGACCGGCCGGCCGCTCATCGGCATCAACGACGGCGCGGGCGCCCGCATCCAGGAGGGTGTGGTCTCACTCGGCCTCTACAGCCGGATCTTCCGCAACAACATCCTGGCGTCCGGCGTGATCCCGCAGATCTCGCTGATCATGGGCGCGGCCGCGGGCGGACACGTCTACTCCCCCGCGCTGACCGACTTCGTCATCATGGTCGACCAGACCAGCCAGATGTTCATCACCGGACCCGACGTCATCAAGACGGTCACCGGCGAGGACGTCACCATGGAGGAGCTGGGCGGCGCCCACACCCACATGGCCAAGTCGGGCACCGTGCACTACGTCGCCTCCGGCGAGCAGGACGCCCTGGACTACGTCCGCGACCTGCTGAGCTATCTGCCGCCCAACAACTACGCCGACCCACCGCGCTACCCCGCCCCGCCGCACCCTGGCGCCATCGAGGACAACCTGACCGACGAGGACCTCGAGCTCGACACGCTGATCCCGGACTCGCCGAACCAGCCGTACGACATGCATGAGGTGATCACCCGCATCCTCGACGACGACGAGTTCCTCGAGGTCCAGGCGGGTTACGCGCAGAACATCATCGTCGGCTTCGGCCGGATCGACGGCCGCGCGGTGGGCATCGTCGCCAACCAGCCCACCCAGTTCGCCGGCTGCCTGGACATCAACGCCTCGGAGAAGGCCGCCCGCTTCGTGCGGACCTGCGACTGCTTCAACATTCCGATAGTGATGCTGGTCGACGTTCCCGGCTTCCTGCCCGGCACCGACCAGGAGTACAACGGCATCATCCGGCGCGGCGCCAAGCTGCTCTACGCCTACGGCGAGGCCACCGTCGCCAAGATCACGGTCATCACCCGCAAGGCCTACGGCGGCGCGTACTGCGTCATGGGGTCCAAGGACATGGGCTGCGATGTCAACGTCGCCTGGCCGACGGCTCAGATCGCGGTCATGGGCGCCTCGGGCGCGGTCGGGTTCGTCTACCGGTCGCAGCTCAAGGCGGCGGCGCAGAACGGCGAGGATGTCGACGCCCTGCGCCTCGAGCTCCAGCAGGACTACGAGGACACCCTGGTGAACCCGTACATCGCCGCCGAGCGAGGGTACGTCGACGCGGTGATCCCGCCGTCACACACCCGCGGCTACATCGCAACCGCCCTGCGGCTGCTGGAGCGCAAGATCGCTCAGGTACCGCCGAAGAAGCACGGGAACATTCCGCTGTGACGCTGACAATTGGAGGGCTCCTGTGAAGCACGCGGACATCACCGAAGTCAGCGACCCGCGCGATATCACGCTGGACGCCCCCGAACCGGGCGTGCCCGAGATCCGTATCGAGCGGGGCGACCCGACCGACGAGGATATTGCGGCGCTGCTCACCGGTCTGGCCAGTGCCGGTGGCGGCCGGCACGCGCCCGGTCCCCAGGAGGTCAACCTGTGGGGCCACCCGGTGGACAAGCTGCGTTACACCGTCACCAGCTGGCAGCGGGTGACGCTGCTGGAGCGGACGCACATGCGCAAATGACCGGAACCCGCGTAGTTCTGGGTTCGGCCTCCTCCGGCCGACTGCGGGTGCTGCGCAGCGCCGGAATCGATCCGCTGGTGGTCGTCTCCGGTGTCGACGAGGACGCCATCGTGGCGCGCCTGGGATCCGGCGCCGATCCCGCTGATGTGGTCAACGCCCTGGCACAGGCCAAGGCAGAGGCGGTGCGCGCGGTCCTCGATGACGACGTAGCCGCGGATTGTGTTGTGATCGGCTGCGATTCGATGCTTTTCGTCGACGGCCGGCTCAGCGGCAAACCGGGGACCCTGGAACAGGCTGCGCAGCAATGGAATTCGATGGCAGGCCGGGACGGTCACCTCTTCACCGGGCACTGCGTCATCCGCGTTGTCAACGGCGCGGCCGTGCAGAGCCGGACCCGCGCCGCGGTGACCACCGTGCGGTTCTCCACACCCAACGACACCGACCTGGCCGACTACATTGCCAGCGGCGAACCCCTCAACGTTGCCGGAGCGTTCACCCTCGACGGGCTGGGCGGCTGGTTCGTCGACGGTGTGGACGGTGATCCGTCCAACGTCGTGGGCCTTGGGTTGGCGCTGACCCACGAGCTCTTCAACGCCGTGGGACTGTCGATCGGCGACCTGTGGGCGGCCAATCCGGTCCGGTGATCGGCGGTAGGCTCGACGCCGTGCCGCTTCCTGCAGATCCCAGCCCCTCCCTCAAGGACTACGCCCATCCCGAACGGCTGGTCACCGCCGATTGGCTGTCAGCCCATCTGGGCTCCAAGGGCCTCGCGATCGTGGAGTCCGACGAGGATGTGCTGCTCTACGACATCGGCCACGTTCCCGGCGCGGTCAAGATCGACTGGCAAACCGATCTCAACGACCCGTACGTGCGGGACTACATCACCGGTGAGCAGTTCGCCGAACTGATGAACCGCAAGGGCATTTCCCGCGACGACACCGTCGTGATCTACGGCGACAAGAGCAACTGGTGGGCGGCCTACGCGCTGTGGGTGTTCACGTTGTTCGGTCATCAGGACGTCCGACTGCTCAACGGCGGACGCGATCTGTGGATCTCCGAGGGCCGCGACACCACGCTGGACGTGCCGAGCAAGACCACCACCGGCTATCCCGTCGTGGAGCGCAACGACGCGGCCATTCGCGCCTACAAGGACGATGTGCTGGCCTCCCTTGGCCGTTCGACGCTGATCGACGTCCGCTCGCCCCAGGAGTACACCGGGGAGCGCACCCACATGCCCGACTATCCCGAAGAGGGCGCACTGCGCGGCGGGCACATTCCGACTGCGGTATCGGTGCCGTGGGCCAAAGCCGCCGAGGACAGCGGCCGCTTCCGCAACCGCGCCGAGTTGGAGGAGGTCTATTCCTTCGTCAAACCCGGCGACGACATCATCGCCTACTGCCGCATCGGTGAGCGGTCCAGCCACACCTGGTTCGTGCTGACCTACCTGCTGGGCATCCCGGGCGTGCGCAACTACGACGGATCCTGGACCGAGTGGGGCAACACCGTGCGGGTGCCGATCGTCGCCGGCGGCGAACCAGGATCAGTTCCCGGTCCATCGTGAGCATGCCGGCGGCCCTGGCCGAAGTGGTCTCGGACTTCGCCGACGTGCAGGGCCAGGACAAACTCACGTTGTTGCTGGAGTTCGCCAACGAGTTGCCGCCGCTGCCCGCCGACCTCGAAGAGGCGGCGATGGAACCGGTCCCCGAATGCCAGTCGCCGCTCTTCCTGCACGTCGACGCCTCCGACGCCGACCACATCCGGCTGTTCTTCAGCGCGCCCGCCGAAGCGCCGACGACACGCGGGTTCGCCTCGATCCTGGCGGCCGGCCTCGACGGGCAAACTACCGCTGACATCCTGGCCGTGCCCGACGACTTCTATTCCGAACTGGGCCTGGCGGCCCTGATCAGTCCGCTTCGGCTGCGCGGGATGTCGGCGATGCTGGCCCGGATCAAGCGCCGTCTGCGGGAAGCCCACTGAACTTACTCGATAGTAGGGCCACCGGCTCGTTCGCGCCGAACGAGCGCCGCCTAGACTGCCGTGCGAACCTGTTTTAAGACGTTCTTAGAGTCACGTGTAACGAGGAGGCGCGGTGCCCAATCAGACGCCAAGTCAGACCATCTCCAAGGTCCTCGTCGCCAACCGCGGCGAGATCGCGGTCCGGGTGATCCGGGCTGCCAGGGATGCGGGTCTGGCCAGTGTGGCGGTCTATGCCGAACCCGACGCCGACGCGCCGCACGTGCGGCTCGCCGACGAGGCGTTCGCCCTGGGCGGGCAGACCTCGGCGGAGTCCTACCTGGACTTCGGCAAGCTGCTCGACGCCGCGGCCAAGTCCGGCGCCAACGCCATCCACCCGGGTTACGGCTTCCTGGCCGAGAATGCCGACTTCGCCCAGGCCGTCATCGATGCCGGACTGATCTGGATCGGGCCCGGCCCGCAGTCCATCCGGGACCTCGGCGACAAGGTCACCGCCCGCCACATCGCCGCGCGCGCCAAGGCGCCGCTGGTGCCCGGCACCCCCGATCCGGTCAAGGACGCCGACGAGGTGGTGGCCTTCGCCGAGGAGTACGGCGTCCCGATCGCCATCAAGGCCGCCTTCGGCGGCGGCGGTCGCGGCATGAAGGTCGCCCGCAGCATCGAGGAGATCCCCGAGCTGTTCGAGTCGGCCACCCGCGAAGCACTCGCCGCGTTCGGTCGCGGCGAGTGCTTCGTCGAGCGCTACCTGGACAAGCCGCGCCACGTCGAGGCCCAGGTGATCGCCGACCAGCACGGCAACGTCGTCGTCGCCGGCACCCGCGACTGCTCGCTGCAGCGCCGATTCCAGAAGCTCGTCGAGGAGGCGCCCGCGCCGTTTTTGACCGACGCCCAGCGCAAGGAGATTCACGAGTCCGCGAAGCGGATCTGCAAGGAGGCGCACTACTACGGCGCCGGCACCGTCGAGTACCTGGTCGGCCAGGACGGCCTGATCTCCTTCCTCGAGGTGAACACCCGCCTGCAGGTGGAGCACCCGGTCACCGAGGAGACTTCCGGGATCGACCTGGTGCGCGAGCAGTTCCGCATCGCCAACGGTGAGGCGCTGGACATCACCGAGGACCCGGCGCCGCGCGGCCACTCGATCGAGTTCCGCATCAACGGTGAGGATGCCGGCCGCGGCTTCCTGCCTGCCCCTGGCCCGGTCAACTTGTTCGACCCGCCCACCGGCCCCGGCGTGCGGCTGGATTCGGGCGTGGAGTCCGGTTCGGTGATCGGCGGGCAGTTCGATTCGATGCTGGCCAAGCTGATCGTCACCGGCGCGACTCGGCAAGAAGCATTGCAACGCGCCCGCAGGGCTCTTGACGAGTTCACCATCGAGGGCCTGGCCACCGTCATCCCGTTCCACCGCGCGGTGGTCAGTGATCCGGCGTTCATCGGTGACGAGAACGGTTTCACGGTGCACACCCGCTGGATCGAGACCGAATGGAACAACACCATCGAGCCGTTCACCGGCGGCGGTCCGGTCGACGCGGAAGAAGCCCAGCCGCGGCAGAAGGTCATCGTCGAGGTCGGCGGGCGCCGCATCGAGGTGTCGCTGCCCGGCGACCTCGCGCTCGGCAGCGGCGGTGGGTCCGCCGAGTCCGGTGTGATCCGCAAGAAGCCGAAGGCGCGCAAGCGTGGTGCGCACGCCGGTGCCGCCGCCTCCGGTGACGCCGTCACCGCCCCGATGCAGGGCACTGTCGTCAAGGTTGCCGTCGAGGAGGGCCAGACGGTCGCGACCGGCGAACTCGTCGTGGTGCTGGAGGCCATGAAGATGGAGAACCCGGTGACCGCTCACAAGGACGGTGTCATCACCGGACTCTCCGCTGAGGCCGGCTTCGCGATCACGCAGGGCACCGTGCTCTGCGAGATCAAGTAAAAGGCGTCGTCGTTATCGAGCATGATGTACCCGTGGGCGAGGAAACCGAACGAATTCGCATCGGCACTGCCGAGCGCGAGCAAGCCATGGACCTGCTGAGCAAGCAGTTCTCCGAGGGGCGGTTGACTCCCGACGAGTTCTCCGAACGCAGCGCGGCGATCGCCGCCGCGGTGACCCGCGCCGACCTCGAGCCGGTGTTCGCCGACCTGCCGGCCAAGCCGGAGGTCTCCGCCTCGCCCGTCGAGACCACCCGCGACTGGCGCGCGTACGTGATGGCGCTCATCCCACTGATCGCGCTGGCCTTCACCGTGCTGGTGCCGCACGGCTGGCTGGCATGGCTGGCGCTGCCCGTGGTCGGCATACTGCTCTACGGCCCCTGCCGCTGACATGGAGCCCGTCGAAATCAACGCCGGCACTTGGTATTTGCGTGCTCTGCGCGCCGACGACCGGATCGACGACCGACCGGCACTGGCCGAACTCGGCGAGCACGACCCGGGCTATGTCGACGACAGTCTGGCCCGCTGGGCGGCAGATACCGGCTACTCGTGGGCCGTGTGCGAACCCACCACCGGTGAACTGCTCGCCGAGGTGACCCTCGACCCGGCCAACACCGCGCCGGCGACGCGGGCGCGACAGGGCCACGACGGCGCCGCGGCGGCGGCCGCCGAGGCGGTGCGCCGCTTCGGCGAGGCCTTCGACGGCGAACCCCGCCGGCTATTGTAGTTGGTCGCGGAGCCTAGCTAGCGACTTCGCGAGCAGGCGCGAGACGTGCATCTGGGAAATCTCGACCCGCTCGGCGATCTGGGTCTGCGTCAACGATTCGAAGAACCGCAGGAGTAGCACAGTGCGCTCCCGCTCGGGAAGTGCTGCGAGCAACGGTCGCAGCGCTTCCCGGTTCTCGATCTGATCCAGGCTCAGGTCCACCTCGCCCAGGGTGTCGACGATTGCCGGGGCGTCCTCGTCGCTGCCACCGCTGTCGATCGACAGGGTGTTGTAGGAGCTGCCGGCGACCAGGCCTTCGACCACCTCTTCGCGGTCCATCCCGAGTTCCTCGGCCAGCTCGGTGGCGGTCGGCGCCCGACCCAACCGCTGGGACAGCTCCGAGGTGGCAGCTCCGAGCCGCAGGTGAAGTTCTTTGAGCCGGCGTGGCACCTTCACCGACCAGCTGTTGTCGCGGAAGTGCCGGCGGACCTCGCCCATGATGGTGGGCACCGCGAACGACACGAAATCCGAACCGGTCTCGACGTCGAACCGGATGACGGCATTGACCAGGCCGACGCGCGCCACTTGGACCAGGTCGTCGCGCGGCTCGCCGCGGCCGTCGAAGCGGCGGGCGATGTGGTCGGCCAGCGGCAGGCAACGCTCGACGATCCGGTCTCGATGACGCTGGAATTCCGGTGAGTCGGGCTCGAGCTTCGCCAACTCCCGGAACATGTCCGGGACGTCGGCGTACTCCGAGTTCGCCCGCGGGGACGAACTGTTGGCCGCTCGGGAACTCACCGTGCGGAGCCCGCCCGCCTCGTGGTCAGGGTGACGCCGAAGACCTGCCCATCGCAACTGGGCTCGTGACCGTTGTGGAACGTCTGCACATCGTCGGTCAGCGAGCTGAGCACGTGCCAGCTGAAGCTGCCGGGAGTGACGACGTCAGAGGTGTCGCAGTGGGTGGAGGCCTCGACCACCACGGCGTCCTCGTGCGCGTCGACGACCACCACCAGGGCGGCGTCGGCCGCCGCCGAGCGGATAAGCCGTGTACAGGCCTCATCCACCGCCAGTCGCAGATCTGCGACGGCATCGAAATCCAGGTCTTCGAATGTCCCGACTGCGCCGACAAGTGTGCGCAGCACGGCCAGGTTCTCCAGCCGCGCAGCAACCCTCAACTCGACCGCACCAGCGCTGCGCTGGTGGCCGCCGCTTCGGCTTTCGTCATCCGTCATCTGGCCTCCTGGCAAGGTCGTCCCGACACTACTCCGGTCCCGTGTCGGGCTATCCATGATCGTGTGGCGAGGCGGTTGGCCGGGGTACTCGACGCGCGTGAGGGTATCGAGCACAGCGCTGCCCAGGATGTCATCGTCATGGTGGCTCCCTCGTACCCCGCCGATGGCACTTGTCAAACCTGGTGAGTCCACATGGCCGACGTCCGATCACCGCGATACCCGCTCATGGGTATCTTGGCTCATGATGACTGAGCCCGAATCCTTCCCGGACGACGTCCCCGTCGCCGACGCCGTCGAGCAGGTTCGTCCTGCGGCCGAACCGGCTGACCTGGAGAGCGTAGACCCCGGCGAGCGGGTACCCCTCGATGACGGGCCCGCGCCGCTGGAGAGCAACGAATCAGACTGGCAGGAGCAGCGACAGATCGTCGAAGATCCCGACGAGGACGAGATCCGCTAGTCAGGACAACGTTTGGCCCGCGGGCCGACGCGGGTACAGCCTCCTGCGAGGTAGAGGAGAACCTCAGCAAAGGGGTAGGAGATGTCGAACACCGCTGCGGCGAAGACCGGTGTCGACGATATCCGGTTGTTTCGCCCGAGTCGGTCCTGCGCCTATGAGGGCTGGACCGTGGCCGAGCTCAAGAAGAGGGCGAAGCAACTTGGAATCTCGGGCTACTCGGGCCTGAGCAAGGAAAAACTGATCGCACTGATCCGCAGTTACTGACCCGAAGGGCATATCAGTCGCCGACGCGGGTGTGCGCGGTGAGCAACAGGTGGTCGTAGACACCGCGGGCCGGCAGGGCTTCGTCGTACTCGAGGGCCAGGAAGTCCTCGGCGATCTGTTCGGCGAGCACCCGCAGTTTGACGTTGGTTTCCTGTGACCGCCAGCGCAGGAGCTCGAACGCGGTGTCGGCGCTGATCCGGTAGACCACCATCAGCATCCCCTTGGCCTGTTCGATGGCGGCCCGGGATTCGGCGATCTCGGCGACCGCCTCGTTGAGCAGTTCCCGTTTCTCCTGGCTCAGCGTGGGTGTGACGTCGACGTAGAAACCGTGGGTACCGATGACGGCGCCGCTGTCGTCGTGCAGCTGATCGCCGACCACGACGACGTCGTGGACGTCGCCGTGGGTGTCGACGATGCGGTGGCGGGTGCTGAACGCGCCCGACGTGCGGCGGATCTCTTCCAGCGTGGCAGCGACCTGACCGTAGTCGTCGGGATGTTTGTGGGACAGCACGAGTTCGGTGGTCGGTTGCACGGTTCCGGGCTCGTAGCCGTGCATCCGCTGCACCTGCGGGCACCATTCCCAGCGCTGGTCGTCGAAATAGAACCGGAACCAGCCGACCCGTTGTGGGGTTCCCCCGGCCAGGGCGTGCTCAACCCCGGCGTCATCGGTCAGGTCTGTGGCCTCCTCGGACATACGCCGAAGACTATTACGTTTTACCGTGACCGCTCTGGATCTCGCGCCCCACGGGCACCGCTTCCACCAGCCCGCACCCAGCGAGCGCGGTGAGGTGCTGGTTGTGCTCAGTGGCCCGACAACTCCCACACGCTCGCCGACATCCGGTCGGTCATCGTGGTGACGGTGACCTGCCCGCCGTCGTCGCCCTGACACGCCATGGCCTGGACGATGGCGTTGTTGCGCAGCCTGGCCTCGCCGTAGCAGGTCCAGTCGAACGGGATGCCAATCTGATGCTTGCTCCATCGCACGGTGTCGGCATTGATCTCCGGGACGGTGAACTTCCACGCGGCGTCGCCGCCGGCACTCAACGCCCGCTGACCATCGCAGGCCTTCGCGCTGTTGGTACCGGAGCTGAATTGCGTTGTCGCAGAACGGGCATCGGGATACACGGCAACGGCCTCGGCCACCACGTGGTCATGCTTGTCGCCGTCGGTGAACAACAGCACGTGAAACCCGGACCACCTGTCGCCGAGGAACGCCTGCATCCCGGCGGCGTCCAGTGCCGAGCAGGCCGGTACCGCGGACGTGCCCGGTATGGGCCGCGCCTGGTCGGCGTCGGTCTGCAGCTTCACTCCCACGATGTCGCGCAACTGTGACGCGCTGATCAGTACCTGATCGGTGTCATCGGCGCGCAGGGGCGTGATCGCCTGGGCCGGGTTGGAAACCGCGCTGCCGGCGACGGTCTGCGCGCACCCGGCGAGCGCCACCGCCACCAGACCCAGAAGCGCAGGCAGCCGCATGCCCCGAATGCTAGACCGCGCCGAGCAATACCTCCCGCACCGCGGACACCGCCCGGTCCAGTTCCGCGCGCGTCACGGTCAGCGCGGGCCGGAACCGGACGCTATCCGCTCCGCTGCCGAGCATGATCACGCCGCGCTCCCACAGCGCGGCCAGGAGGGCATCGCGTCGCGCGGTCGTGGGAAGGCTGAACGCACACATCAGCCCACGGCCGCGCACGTCGTAAACCAACTCCGGGAGTTCAAGAGCCAGCTCCGCGAGTGCGCCGCGCAGGTGCGCGCCCATCCCCGCGGCGTGCGCGAAGAGCCCGTCGGCCTCGATCACTTCGAGGATCCGGCGACAGCGGACCATGTCGACCAGGTTGCCGCCCCAGGTCGAGTTGATCCGTGAGCTGACGGTGAACACGTTGTCGGCCACCTCGTCGACGCGCCGGCCCGCCATGATGCCGCAGACCTGAGTCTTCTTGCCGAACGCCACGACGTCCGGGGTGAACCCGAGCTGCTGGTAGGCCCACGCGGTGCCAGTGATGCCGCATCCGGTCTGCACCTCGTCGGCGATCATCAGCGCATCGAACTCGTCGCACAGCTTGCGCATGGCGGCGAAGAACTGCGGACGGAAGTGCCGGTCGCCGCCCTCGCCCTGGATTGGCTCGGCGATGAAGCAGGCGACGTCGTGCGGGTGGGCCTCGAAGGCGGCGCGGGCCTGCCGCAGTGACTCGGCCTCCACCGCGTCCATATCGGCGCCGGGGCGGATGTACGGCGCGTCGATCCGCGGCCAGTCGAACTTCGGGAACCGGGCCACCTTGTTGGGGTCGGTGTTGGTCAGCGACAGCGTGTAGCCGCTTCGGCCATGGAAGGCGCCGCGCAGGTGCAGCACCCGGGTGCCCAGCGCCGGGTCGATGCCGCGCGCCTCGTTGTGCCGGCTCTTCCAGTCGAACGCGACCTTGAGCGCGTTCTCCACCGCCAGCGCTCCGCCGTCGACGAAGAACAGGTGTGGTAGCGCCGGGTCACCCAGCACGCGGGCGAAGGTCTCGACGAACCGGGCCATCGGCACGGTGTAGACGTCGGAGTTCGACGGTTTGTTCACGGCGGCCTGCGCCAGCTCGGCGCGGAACCGCTCGTCGCCGGCCAGTGCCGGGTGGTTCATCCCCAGCACCGAGGACGCGAAGAAGGTGAACATGTCGAGGTAGTGCTTGCCGTCGCGGGCGTCCACCAGATGGGCACCGGTCGAGCGGTCCAGGTCCAGCACCAGGTCCAGTCCGTCGGCCAGGATGCTGCGGGCCAGCACCGTATGCACGTTCCCAGGTTCGATGGCCGACCCCCGGTGGGCATCCGGGACCACCGACACCACGTCTTCGCGCGACAACAGTTCCGTCATTAGGCGATTCTATCGTAATCTTTATGAACTTTTAGCTATTCGAAAGCAATATTTACGAAGCGTGCCGCGTCAAGGGCTCACAGCGTAGACGTCATGTTTGCCGGGTACCGTCTCTGACATGTCATTCAGACCTGGCCTGCCCGGTCTCGGGGGGTTGATCGCCGCACCGATTCAGCTCACCGCGACCGCCGTCGGGCTGGCCGGCGGCGCGGCGCTGCTCGGCGGTAGCACTGCCGTCCGGGTGGGAAGCCGCGCGCTCGGCGCTGTCCCCGGCGCGCGCGCCGTCGGCCGAGCGGCAGCGGGAATGGCGGTCGAGGCGATCGGCGGCCCCCCGCACCGGCGGATCAGCCGGCGCGGCGCGCGCCGTTGGATCGAGGTGCGCGGGTTGGCCGGGCCGGACGCGGTTGCCATCGCCGAGGAGGTGCTGGCCGCCGTTCGCGCCGTGCCGGGCGTCACCGACGCGGTGCTCAACCGCTCGGTGGCCCGACTGGTGGTCACCGTGGCCCCGGAGGGACCGGCCGAGAACCTGTCGGATGTGGTCGCCGACGCCGAGCGGCGGGCCCGCACCGAGCCCGCGCGCCGTCAGCATCCACTGACCCTGCCCGGCGACGACTCCGTTCTGGTGGCCCGCGCGCTCGGTGCTGCTGCCGCGACCGCCAGCCTCGGCGTCTCTCTCGTCGGCACGGCGCTGCGCCTGCCCGGTGTGCCCGACCTGGTGTCGGTGGTCCCGACGGTGGCCGACCACATCCCCGCGGTGCGCCATCAACTGGTCCGCCGGCTCGGCCCGGAAGGCACCGATCTGCTGTTCTCGGTGGCCAACTCGGTGACCGCAGCGCTGACGGTGTCACCGACGTCGGCCGCCGCCGAAGCGGTGGCGCGGACCATGCTGACCGTCGAAGCCTGGAACGCGCGGCTGGCCTGGGGCCGCCACGAAGAACTGCTGGCGCAGAACTGCCCCGAGGGCGGTTCGCCCGCGCCAGGCACCGCGATCTTCGCCGCCGGGCCCGGCGAGGACTTCGCCAACCGGTTCGGCTGGATCGGCCTGAGCGCCGCCGCGGTGATCGGCGCACTGTCGCGCAACCCGGCGATCACCGGGGCCACCGCCCTGGTTACCGCACCCAAGCCGACGCGGGCCACCCGGGAGGCATTCGGCGCTGCGATGACCTGTGGGCTGACCACTCATCACGACGCCCTGGTGGTGCGGCCCCGCGTGCTGCGCGCACTGGACCGCGTCGACGTCATCGTTATCGATCCGCGCGCCCTCTACACCGATGAGCTGACCATCACCCGGGTCCGCGGGGTGACCAACTTGCATCGCACCAAGGCGTGGGAGGCGGCCCAGTTCGCGCTCGAGGACGGCAAGCTCGGGCCCGGCTGGCACAAGCTGTCGTCGATCCGCGGCGCCGGGCGCGCCGGCGAAGCGCTGGTCAGTCCGGTCCGCGACCCGTTCGCCACCGCGGTGGTCGCCGAGGCGCGCCGGGCCGGGGTGCGGTTGGTCTCCGTCGACGACGACGGATTGCGTTCGCTGACACAGGGTTTCGACACGCTCTTCCCGATGACCGGGTCTTTGGACGACACCCTGGCCGACGCCGTCGCGCAGGCGGGCGCCGACGGCGCGACGGTGGCGCTGGTGACCACCTCCGACATGACCGCCGCGCACGAGGCTGGGATCACCATCGGCATCATGCGGGGCGCGGTGCCGCCGTGGGGCGCCGACATGTTCGTCCCTGACCTTCTCGCGGTCTGGCGGATCCTGCACGCGATGCCCGCGGCCCGCGCGGCCGGCAGTCACGGTGTGCGGCTGTCGATGTCCAGCTCGGCCATCGGCGCGCTGATGCTGATCCCCGGCGTGCCGGGCAATGGCCCCGAGTCGGTCAACGCCGGTGTGCTCGGCGGTCTATGGGCCGGATTCACCGCGGGCAACAAGGTTTTCGGCGACGCACTGCCCGCTCCCGAGCCCGGCCACGAGTGGTACTCCCTGCCGGTCAGCGAGGTGCAACGACTACTGCCCCGCCCCGCATCGGCACCCAGACAGCCGTCTGCCGCGCCGAATCTGCTGTTGGCGCCAGCGCGTCTGGCCGGGCGGGCCGCGTCGGCCACCTGGTCGCTGGCCGGTGAGTTCGTCGGCGAGATGCGGACCAATCTGGCCGACCCGATCACGCCGATCCTGGCCACCGGCGCGGTGGCCAGCGCGCTGCTCGGCTCCCCGTTGGATGCCGCCCTGGTCGGCGGAGTCCTGCTGGCCAACGCCGCGCTGTCCTCCGAACAGCAGCTGCATGCCGAGCGGGTGCTGCGCCGCCTGCTGGCCGTGCAGGATCCACTGGCCCGACGCCGCGTGGGCCCGCTCGACGAGGGCGCCACCGAGGATGTCGCGGCGGGGACGCTGCGACCTGGTGACGTGATCGAGATCCACGCCGGCGAGGTGGTGCCGGCCGACGCGCGGCTCATCGAGGCCGCCAACGTCGAGGTCGACGAGTCGACTTTGACGGGCGAGTCGTTGCCGGTGCCCAAGCAGACCGACCCGACGCCGGGTGCGCCGCTGGCCGAACGGTCCGGCATGGTCTACGCCGGCACGACGATGGTGGCCGGCACCGCGGTTGCGGTGGTGACCACGGTCGGGCGCAGCACCGAGATACACCGCGCGATGGCGATGGCCCCGACCAAGAGCCGCCAGATCGGCCTGCAGCGCCAACTGGCCCACATCACCAGCCGGGCGCTGCCGTGGAGCCTGGCCAGCGGGGCGGCCGTCGGCGCCTTCTCGGCGCTGCGCGGCACGCCGCTGCGCGAGGCGGTCGGCAGCGCGGTGGCTCTGATGGTCGCGGCGGTGCCCGAAGGCCTGCCCCTCGTCGCGACGCTGGCACAGTTGGCGGCCGCCCGCCGACTGTCCAGCGAGCACGTGCTGATCCGCAACGCCAACTCGGTGGAGGCGCTGGCCCGCCTCGATGTGGTGTGCTTCGACAAGACCGGCACACTCAGCGAGAATCGGCTGCAGGTCAAGCAGGTGCAGCCGGTACGCGGCCATAGCCGCGACGACGTCGTCCGCGCCGCGTTGAGCACCGTCTTCGCCCGCAACGGCCGCGCCGACCACGCCACCGACGCCGCGGTGCGCCGCGCCGCCGGGCCCGTCGACGCATCGGAGCGCGACGCGTACCTGCCGTTCCAGTCCGGACGGCCGTTCGCCGCCGCACTCGTCGGAACCCGGCTGACGATCAAGGGCGCACCCGAGGTGCTCTCAGCGGCCCTGAACGGCGACCGCGATCGGCTGGGGCCGGCGATCGAGCGCCTTGCCGCCGAGGGGCTGCGGGTGCTGGCCGTGGCCGAGCGAGAGCTGACCGAGCTGGAGGCCGCCCAGGCGGCCGCCGACCCGGCCGCGATGGAACAGCTGTGCGGCTCAGGGCTGACGCCCATCGGGCTGCTCGGCTTGGCCGACACACCGCGCCCGACTGCGGCGGCGCTGCTGGCCGATCTCGGCGCCCGCGGCATCGGGGTCCGCCTGATCACCGGCGACCACCCCGTGACGGCCGCGGTGATCGCCAACGACCTCGGCCTCGCGGTCACCGAGGAGCAGGTGATCACCGGCAGCGAGTGGGAGTCGATGTCGGTCGGCGAGCGGGAGCAGGCCGTGGTTGAGCGGCTGGTCTTCGCGCGGATGTCGCCGGAGCACAAGATCGACGTGGTGCAGACGCTCGAGCGCATCGGTCTGGTGACTGCGATGGTCGGCGACGGCGCCAACGACGCAGCGGCGATCCGGGCCGCCAGCGTCGGTATCGGGGTGGCCGCCCCGGGCAGCGACCCGGCCCGCACCGCCGCCGACGTGATGCTGCTCGACGGCCGAATCGAGGCCCTGCTCGACGCGCTCGACGAAGGCGAGCAGTTGTGGCGCCGGGTGCAGTCGGCGGTGTCGATGCTGCTGGGCGGCAATGCCGGCGAAGTGGCGTTCGCGCTGATCACCAGTTTGGCGACCGGACGGTCGGTGCTCAACGCGCGCCAGATGCTGCTGGTCAACATGCTCACCGACGCGCTGCCCGCCGCCGCGCTGGCCGTCAGCAACCAGGGCGGCACCGGCACGCTGCACCGCGACGAGTCGGCGATGTGGCGGGCGATCGCCATCCGCGGCACGGCCACCACCGCGGGCGCCACGCTGGCTTGGCTGATGGGCCGGATGACCGGTACCCAGCGGCGGGCTGCGACGATCGCACTGATCGGCCTGGTCTCCACGCAGCTGGCCCAGACGCTCGCGGATTCCCGTGCGCCGCTTGTGGTTTCGACGGCGGCAGGCTCGTTCCTCGTGCTGGCCGCGGTGATCAGCACACCGGGGGTGAGCCAGATCTTCGGATGCACCCCGGTGGATCCGCTGGGCTGGGGTCAGGCCTTCCTCGCCACCGCGGTCGCCGCCTCGCTGTCGGCGCTGGCTCCGGCGGTGCTGGAGTGGATCGGTTCGAAGGGCTACGCGCTGGTCGCCGGGTCAGTCGTCGACGACGACGATGCCGGCTTGGACCAGCAGGGCGTAGATCTCCCGAACCGGGGGCGTCAGCAGTCGAACCCCCACCATGACGAGGGCGTCGGGTCCGCTGAGGCGCAGGGCTTCGGTCACAACTCCAGGCAAGCGAAGTCCCATGACCTCAACGGGTCTCGAGAGTGAATAGGACACGAACATGTTCACAATGACTAGGTCGCTCGCGGCGGCCCAGCGCGACGCATCCAAGCGTGTCGCGGAGGCCCGCCGCTTCTCGATCCGGCTGCCCCTGATCGGCGCCGTGCGGGTTCCCCCACCTGACCAGCTGGCGTTCTACGGCGTACTGGGTGGTCTGGCCGTACTCGAGTTGATCGACTGGCCGGTGGCGCTGGCGATGGGACTGGGTTCGGCACTGGTCGCCCGGCACTTCTCGGAGGTCGAGCAGCGCGAGGATCAGCACGTGCTGGCCCCCGCCGCGCCTGCGCCCGCGAAGAAAGCGGCGGCCAAGAAGGCGCCCGCGAAGAAAGCGGCGGCCAAGAAGGCGCCCGCGAAGAAAGCGGCGGCGAAGAAGGCCCCGGCCGAGAAGGCCGTCAAGAAGGCACCCGTCAAACGTCCTTCAGCCTAGAAAATAACGGATTCTAGCCCGTCCGTGCCGGAACTATTCCGGTAGATATGCGCGATTACTGTAAAATGTGTTTAGAATGATCGTGCTTCGGGTACGTACGTTCGCGGCGGTGCGGATCTGCTGCAGCAGCGTTTCCAAGTCCCGCGGTGACTCGACGCGCACGAACAGGATGTAGCTCTCCTCGCCGGCCACCGAGTAGCATGCCTCGATTTCGGCGATGTGCTCCAGGCGAGTAGGCGCATCATCAGGTTGAGAAGGATCCAAAGGGGTGATCGCGACGAACGCCGACAGCATGTGCCCGAACGCCTCGGGGTCGACGCGGGCACTGTATCCGGTCACCACATTGCGGGCCTCCAGCCGCCGCACCCGCGACTGCACCGCCGACACCGAAAGGCCCGTGGTCGCGGCCAGGTGCGCCAGCGTGGCCCGGCCGTCGGCGACGAGCTCACGCACCAGCGTACGGTCGATCTCGTCGAGGCCGCGGGCCGGTTCCCCGCTCTCCGCCATGGCCGCACACTATCGGACGGGATGCGCCCGATGAGCACACCGCAGATCCCGACCTGGCAGCTGCGTGCCCGCTTCGCCGCCGCCCTGTCGACGATGTACGGCGCCGAGGTGCCCGCATACACCACGCTCGTGGAGGCCAGCGAGGCCGTCAACCGCGACTACATGGCCGCCCACCCCGAAGCCGAGCGACTGGGGTCGCTGGACCGGGTCACCGCCGAACGGCACGGCGCGATCCGCGTCGGCACCCCGGCCGAACTGGCGGACGTCGCAGACCTGTTCGCGGCGTTCGGCATGTACCCGGTCGGCTTCTACGACCTGCGCGACGCCGCCTCCCCCGTTCCGGTAGTGTCCACGGTCTTTCGGCCCGTCGACTCCAAAGAGCTGGCGCACAACCCGTTTCGGGTGTTCACGTCGATGCTGGCCATGCGCGACGGCCGGTTCTTCGACAGCGACCTGCGGTCCAGGGTGGAGCGGTTCCTCGGTGGGCGTCGGTTGTTCGATCCCGCGCTGATCGCCGACGCCCGCCGGATCGCGGCCGACGGTGGCTGCGGTGCCGCGGACCGAGCCGGGGACTTCCTCGCGCGTGCGGTGGCGTCGTTCGTCTTGTCGTCCGAACCGGTGGACCGCGCCTGGTACGCCGAACTGACCGCCGTGTCGGCGGTGGCCGCCGACATCGCCGGGGTGAATACCACCCACATCAACCATCTGACCCCGCGTGTCCTGGACATCGACGACCTCTACCGGCGGATGACCGAGCGCGGAATCGCGATGATCGACGCCATCCAGGGACCGCCGCGCTGGGACGGTCCGGATGTGTTGTTGCGCCAGACGTCTTTTCGTGCGCTCGCCGAGCCGCGGCGGTTCCGCGAGGCGGACGGCACGGTGAGCGAGGGCACGCTGCGGGTGCGCTTCGGCGAGGTCGAGGCGCGTGGGGTCGCGCTGACCCGCAAGGGCCGCGAACAGTTCGATGCCGCCATGGCCACCGCCGACCCCGCCGCGGTGTGGGGCGACTACTTCCCGAACACCGACGACGAGATGGCGTCGGCGGGGCTGGCCTACTACCACCAGGGCGACCCGGCGGCACCGGTGGTCTACGAGGACTTCCTGCCCGCCTCGGCGGCGGGGATCTTCCGGTCGAACCTCGACGTCGACACCGAAGCAGCCGCCGGGGCTGACGAATCCGGCTACGGCCTGGACTGGATGGCCGCCGCCATCGGTCACCACATCCACGATCCGTATGACCTGTATGACGCAACCGCCCAGGAGCCGCCCGCATGAGCACCACCACCGCCACCGCGTTGCCCACCCTCGCCGAACTGCAGGCCCGGGTACGCCACGCCTTCGACGCCATCGGTGCCGAGGTGGATCTCGCCGAACCGGGCGTACCCGGCCGGCAGGCCAGCACCCCGGTGACCGGCGAGGTCCTGTTCACCGTCGCCGAGACCACCCCCGCCGAGGCTGATGCCGCGATTTCCGAAGCAGCGCAAGCATTTCCGGATTGGCGTGGCACGCCGGCACCGGTGCGCGGCCGACTGGTGGCGCGCCTTGGCGAGCTACTGCGCGCACACAAGGCCGATTTGGCCACGCTGGTGAGCATCGAGGCGGGCAAGATCACCTCCGAGGCGCTCGGCGAGGTCCAGGAGATGATCGACATCTGCGACTTCGCCGTCGGGCTGTCCCGTCAGCTGTACGGCCGCACCATCGCCTCCGAGCGTCCCGGTCACCGTCTGATGGAGACCTGGCATCCCCTCGGCGTCGTCGGTGTCATCACCGCATTCAACTTTCCGGTCGCGGTGTGGGCGTGGAACTCCGCGGTGGCGCTGGTGTGCGGCGACACGGTGGTGTGGAAGCCCTCCGAACTCACCCCGTTGACCGCGATCGCCTGCCAGTCGCTGATCGAGCGGGCGGCCGCCGACGTCGGCGCCCCGTCCGCGGTGAGCCGGCTGGTGCTCGGCGGGCGCGAGGTCGGCGAACTGCTGGTCAACGATCCGCGGGTGGCGCTGGTGTCGGCCACCGGTTCGTTACAGATGGGACGGCAGGTCGGCCCGCGGGTCGCCGAGCGCTTCGGCCGGGTCCTGCTCGAACTCGGCGGCAACAACGCGGCCATCGTGACCCCGTCGGCCGACCTCGACCTTGCCGTGCGCGCCATCGTCTTCTCGGCGGCCGGCACCGCGGGTCAGCGCTGCACCACACTGCGGCGGCTGATTGTGCACTCCTCGATGGTCGACGCGCTGGTCGAGCGGATCGTCGCCGCCTGCCGCACCCTTCCGATCGGTGACCCGGCGGCGGACGGAACGCTGGTCGGACCGCTGATCCACGAGACCGCCTACCGCAACATGGTCGGCGCGCTGGAGCAGGCCCGCGCCGACGGCGGCGAGGTGATCGGCGGCGAGCGTCACCACATCGGCGGCCAGAACGGTGAGAACGCGTTCTACGTCGCGCCCGCGGTGGTGCGGATGCCCGCCCAGACCGAGGTGGTGCACCACGAGACGTTCGCACCGATTCTCTACGTGCTGACCTACAAGACGCTCGACGAGGCGATTGCACTGAACAATGCTGTCCCGCAGGGTCTTTCGTCAGCGATCTTCACCACCGACGTCCGCGAGGCGGAGCGGTTCCTGGCCGCCGACGGTTCGGACTGCGGGATCGCCAACGTCAACATCGGTACCTCGGGTGCGGAGATCGGCGGGGCGTTCGGCGGCGAGAAGCAGACCGGTGGCGGCCGAGAGTCCGGGTCGGACTCGTGGAAGGCCTACATGCGGCGGACCACCAACACGGTCAACTACTCCTCGGAGCTGCCGCTGGCTCAGGGCGTGCATTTCGGCTAGGAGCAACCGTCGATGCCCGAACGAGGCCGCCTGCCCCGGCCGACGGGCGCAGTCCCATCCTGCGCCGGCGCTGCGTTACCCATCGGCGCCACGCGTTCGTGAATCGTCAGCGGCTGTTGTACATGTGCCAGTATGGGCGCATGTCCGAGCCGACCGCCCGCCGACGCCTATCCCCGAAGGACCGGCGCAGCGAGCTGCTCGCCCTGGGCGCCGAGGTCTTCGGGCAGCGACCCTACGACGAGGTCCGCATCGACGAGATCGCCGAACGGGCCGGGGTGTCGCGTGCCCTGATGTACCACTACTTTCCCGACAAACGGGCCTTCTTCGCCGCCGTGGTCCGCGCGGAGAGCGAGCGGCTTTTCGAGGCCACCAACACCCCGGCGGCCGAGGGGCAAACCCTGTTCGACCGACTGCGCAGCGGCGTACTGGCCTACATGCGGTACGACGAGGAGCATCCGCACGGTGCGTGGGCGGCCTACATTGGGATGGGCCGCACCGACCCGGTGTTACGCGGCATCGACGACGTCGACAACGAGCGGCAGATGCAGCGGATCATGGCGGCGGTCACCGATGTGGTGTCCGGAGATCTGGGCTCCAAGGTCGAACGCGACCTGCAGGTGATCGTCTACGGCTGGCTGGCGTTCACCTTCGAGCTGTGCCGCCAGCGCATCCTGGATCCGTCGGTCGACGCCAACTGGCTGGCCGACTCCTGCGCCCACGCCCTGCTCGACGCGGTCGCGCGGGTCCCCGGAATCCCGGCCGCGCTGGCCCAGGCCGTTCGAACGTGAGCCCGAACACCAGGATCAAGGTAGCGGTCGACACCGATCCTCGGTCACGGCCGCCGAGCCGGGCTAGTCTCTGCGCTCATGCGCTTGGTGGTCGATCTCAACAAAGTGCCACTGCTGCGCAACCAGGCTTCCTGGGATCTGGTGCGGGACAACCCCGAACTGGTTCCGCGCACCGTGGAGGAGGTGCAGCGGCTTCAGGGATCGGTGCAGTTCTTCCCGAGCCGGTGGGCCACCGCGGACATCGACATCCGCACTGCTGCTGGCCGGGCGGATTGCCGATGCCCTGGATGTGGCCGAGCGGGTACGTCGGCAGGCAGCTGATCTGCCAGGGGCGGCGCAACTACTGGGCGCCGCAGTGGCGGGTCGCGCACAACTCGGCGGGGCGCCTCGACGCTGCGGTCTCGCTGCTCGACGAGGCCATGAGGCTGAGGATACCGCTACCAGGTCACACGCGTGACGGCGCTGGCAATGCGCAGCGCAACCACGGAAGCCTCCGCTGGGCTCGCTTCCCTCGACAAGCGGCCAAGGGCTTTCCGGTCACTGGACTACGAACGCAGCCTGGCACGAGCGTGGGTGGCTGCCGGACAGGGGGCAGTCAGCGAGGCGATCGCCACAGCGCTGGCCGCGGCAGAAAGAGCCGCTGCCAAAGGGCAATTCCTGCAGAAGTGATGTGTCTGCAGACTGCAACCCAATTCGGGGACCGCAGCTGCGTTCCCCGGCTCACCGAGCTCGCCTCGATTGTCGAGGGGCTGCGCGTCGGCCTGGCCGCACGCTTCGCTTCCGTGCTGCACGACGGGGATGCAGCTGAGTTAGTCTCCGCGTCAGACGAATTCGAGAAGTTCGGGGACGTGCTTGCCGCCGTCGACGCCGCAGCCCACGCCGCCCTCGCGTACCGCGACGAGGACCGCCGCGGATCGGCGTTGGGGTGTTCGGACCGCGCGGCGGCACTGGCCCAGCGAAGTGGCGGCGCGGCTGACTTTGTCGGTGCGCACCGTCGAGAGCCACATCTACCGCGCGATGGTCAGGACCGGAACCGCCAGCCGCGAGGAGTTGGCCGGATTGCTGAGCCGCACCGCCGAGGCTGAGTAGTCCTGGGCTCACATACAGCCTGGAATCGGCGCTATCTCCGAGCGCCGTTCTTGCGCAACGCATCCCGTCGACCTCCAACACCAACTTAGCCGGTCAACAGGTGAACCTTTGCGTTTCTGGGACTCGTGCTGGTGGTTTCGGCCCCCCAGAAGCTCACCTCAGGCCTCGGGGCCAACAGGGCGGCGACGCCTCGGCCCCCTTCCGCCGCCGCATCGTCTGCCGCCCCGGTTCCACGGGCAACCCTGCCTCGCACCGCAGGCAATAGTGATGGATGCGGTCACGCCGAACCCGCCCGCGCGGGCCCCTTTCTCCGCCGGCGGCGCAGCCCTCTGTGCCGGCATCCTCGCGATCGGGCTCGTCACGGCCGCGCCGGTCGGCGACCACGTGAGGACCGCCTCCTTCGCGGTCTCGTCGACAGCGGCGTCGAGGGCGCTTCTGCAGAACACCACCACCACCGCACCCATCGCCTCGGCGCCGGTACGCGGTAGGCAGGCCGGCAGCTCCGCATCAGCGACGACGACCGATCACTTCTTGAATGCGGTCGCCCCGATTGTGATCATTCCCAGCGTCATCATCTTCGCGCCGATCATCTTCACCTACTGTGCAGTGGCCTTCGTGTTCTCCCAGATCGCGGGACGTCTGTCCAACGTCGGCGCCAGTTCGGCTGCGCCCGCCACACCAGCCAGTCTCAGAACTGCAGGCGGCAGGTCCAGGGGCGATTCACTCCGATCGCGTCGCTCATCAGCCCGCCCGGCACTCACCGGACCGATCATCATCCACCGTCGCGCTCGCGGGGAGCACCGGCCGACACGGCTCTTCGCGAACCGGAGGGTCCTAGGGTGCTGCAGCACAGCCCTCATAATGGTCGCCCTCATGTATGGCTCGGGGATCAGTAAACGCCTCTCAGGCGGAGGCTTTCACAGCGTGTCTCTTCGTCGTGTCTCTTCGTCGTCCTCGCGTCCGTCGCGCACGGAGGTTCTGATGGCACCATGGCGGTCGACGTCACTGCACCCCCGCTCTGACGAGCACTTCAGCCACCGGTATGGCTGCGCCGCGGACCGCGCACGCAAATTTGTCGGTGCCACCTGGCACTCTGGAACAGGTGAGTTCCCCCAACCCGTTGGCCCCGATGGCCCGGTTCAGCCCGCTGACCCGGGGCTGGTTCGAGGGCACCTTCGTCGAGCCAACCCCGGCCCAGACCGCGGCCTGGTTGGCCATCGCCGACGGGGACAACACCCTGGTCATCGCCCCGACCGGGTCGGGCAAGACGCTGGCGGCGTTCCTGTGGGCGATCGACCAGCTGGCCTTACGAGAAGGCCAAGGCACCCGGGTGCTGTACGTCTCGCCACTCAAGGCGCTGGCGGTCGACGTCGAGCGGAACTTGCGCACCCCGCTGACCGGGATCACCCGCATCGCCGAACGCGACGGACTGCCCGTCCCGCAGATCAGCGTCGGGGTGCGCTCTGGGGACACTCCCCCGGCCCAGCGCCGTCAACTGATCACCAAGCCGCCGGACATCCTGATCACCACGCCGGAGTCACTGTTCCTGATGCTGACCTCGGCGGCCCGCGAGACGCTGGCCGAGGTGCAGACGGTGATCGTCGACGAGGTGCACGCCGTGGCAGGCACCA
The DNA here is from genome assembly GCF_022760805.1 of Candidatus Mycolicibacterium alkanivorans. Taxonomy (NCBI): domain Bacteria; kingdom Bacillati; phylum Actinomycetota; class Actinomycetes; order Mycobacteriales; family Mycobacteriaceae; genus Mycobacterium; species Candidatus Mycolicibacterium alkanivorans. The sequence continues at coordinate 3,859,128 of NZ_JAIVFL010000001.1, forward strand.
AACGCGGCGCGCACCTGGCGCTGTCGCTGGAACGCCTCGACGCGCTGCTGGAGACGCCGGCCCAGCGGATCGGGCTGTCGGCGACGGTCCGTCCACCCGAAGAGGTCGCCCGGTTCCTGTCCGGTAGCAGACCGACGACCATCGTCGCGCCGCCCGCGGCCAAGACGTTCGAGCTCACGGTGCAGGTGCCAGTGCCGGACATGGCCAACCTGGAGAACAACACCATCTGGCCGGATGTCGAGGCCCGAATCGTCGACCTGATCGAGGCGCACAACTCGACTATCGTGTTCGCCAACTCCCGGCGGCTGGCCGAGCGACTCACCGCCCGCATCAACGAGATTCACGCCGAACGCTCCGGTATCGAACTGGCAGCGGCGCCCAACCGGGAGGTGCCCGGCGGCCCGCCCGCCCACGAGATGGCCAGTGGGCAGACCTACGGCGCCGAGGCGCTGCTGGCCCGCGCCCACCACGGCTCGGTGTCCAAGGAGCGGCGCGCGGCCGTCGAGGATGACCTGAAGACCGGGCGGCTCAAGTCCGTCGTGGCGACGTCGAGCCTGGAACTGGGCATCGACATGGGAGCGGTCGACCTGGTGATCCAGGTGGAGGCCCCGCCGTCGGTGGCCAGCGGGCTGCAACGGATCGGCCGGGCCGGCCACCAGGTGGGCGAGATCTCGCGTGGCGTGCTGTTTCCAAAGCACCGCACCGACCTGATCGGCTGCGCGGTCAGCGTGCAACGCATGCTCGCCGGCCAGATCGAGACCATGCGGGTGCCCGCCAATCCGCTCGACATCCTGGCCCAGCATACCGTGGCGGTCTGCGCACTCGAGTCGGTGAGCGCCGACAAGTGGTTCGACGTCGTGCGTCGCAGCGCCCCGTTCGCGACGTTGCCGCGCAGTGTCTTCGAGGCCACGCTGGACCTGCTCTCCGGCAAGTATCCGTCCACCGACTTCGCCGAACTGCGGCCGCGGCTGGTCTACGACCGCGACACCGGTACGCTCACCGCCCGGCCGGGCGCCCAGCGGCTGGCCGTCACCTCCGGCGGCGCGATCCCCGACCGCGGCATGTTCACCGTGTACCTTGCCACCGACTCCGAAAAGCCCTCACGGGTAGGCGAACTCGACGAGGAGATGGTCTACGAGTCGCGACCCGGCGACGTCATCTCGCTGGGCGCTACCAGTTGGCGGATCACCGAGATCACTCACGACCGGGTGCTGGTCATCCCGGCGCCGGGGCAGCCGGCGCGGCTGCCGTTTTGGCGCGGCGACGACGCCGGAAGGCCCGCCGAACTGGGCCAGGCGGTCGGGCGGTTCACCGGCGAGCTCGCGGCGATGGGCCGTGAGGGCTTCGAAATACGCTGTGCGGAGCTGGGTTTCGCCGACTACGCCACGGACAACCTCTGGCAACTGCTCGACGAGCAGCGCACCGCCACCAAGGTTGTGCCCAGTGACACCACGTTGTTGGTGGAGCGTTTCCGCGACGAACTGGGCGACTGGCGGGTGATCCTGCACTCACCGTACGGACTGAAGGTGCACGGGCCGCTGGCGTTGGCGGTCAGCCGGCGCCTGTTGGAGCGCTACGGCCTCGACGAGAAGCCGACCGCATCGGATGACGGCATCGTGGTGCGGCTGCCCGACACCGAGGACACCCCGCCCGGTGCGGAGTTGTTCGTCTTCGCACCCGACGAGATCGAGCCGCTGGTGACCACCGAAGTCGGCGGCTCGGCGCTGTTCGCCTCCCGGTTCCGGGAGTGTGCGGCGCGGGCTCTGCTGCTGCCGAGGCGGCATCCCGGCAAGCGCTCGCCGCTGTGGCAGCAGCGGCAGCGCGCGGCCCAATTGCTCGAGGTGGCACGCAAATACCCGGACTTCCCGATCGTGTTGGAGACGGTCCGGGAGTGTCTGCAGGACGTCTACGACGTGCCCACCCTGACCGACCTGATGAGCCGCATCGAGCAGCGCCGGGTGCGACTGGTGGAGGTCGAGACCCAGACTCCCTCACCGTTCGCGGCGTCGCTGCTGTTCGGGTACGTCGGCGCGTTCATCTTCGAGGGCGACAGTCCGCTGGCCGAGCGTCGTGCGGCGGCCCTGTCACTGGACAGCACCCTGTTGGCCGAACTCCTCGGCCGCGTCGAACTGCGTGAGCTGCTCGACCCCGAGATCATCGCCGCCACGTCGCGGCAGCTGCAGCATCTGACCGACGACCGCAAGGCTCGCGATGCCGAGGCAGTGGCAGACCTGCTGCGCCTGCTCGGCCCGCTCACCGAGGCCGAGATCGCCGTGCGCTCGACGGCTACCGATGTCGGCGGCTGGCTGGCCGGTTTGCACGCCGCCAAACGCGTTCTGCCGGTGTCGTATGCGGGCCAGTCGTGGTGGGTGGGCATCGAGGACATCGGCCGGTTGCGGGACGCGGTCGGGGTGGCCGTTCCGGTCGGCGTGCCGACGAGTTTCACCGAGACCGTGCCCGATCCGCTCGGCGAGCTGCTGGGCCGGTTTGCGCGGACCCAGGGCCCGTTCACCACCGCCGAGGCGGCCGCCCGGTTCGGTCTCGGCCTGCGCGTGGCCGCCGACGTGCTGGGCCGAATGGCATTGGACGGCAAGCTGGTTCGCGGTGAGTTCGTGGCCGCCGACGATGCCGACCAGTGGTGTGAGGCCGAGGTGCTGCGGATCCTGCGCCGACGTTCGCTGGCCGCGTTGCGCGCCCAGGTGGAGCCGGTCAGCACCGCCGCCTACGCGCGGTTCCTGCCCGCCTGGCAGCAGGTCGGCCGCTCGGCGACCTCCGGGGTCGACGGTTTGGCCGGTGTCATCGATCAGCTTGCGGGCGTGCCGATCCCGGCGTCGGCCGTCGAACCGCTGGTGTTCGCGCCACGGGTTCGCGACTACCAGCCGGCGATGCTCGACGAGCTACTGGCCTCCGGTGAGGTCACCTGGTCGGGCGCCGGATCGATCTCCGGCAGCGACGGCTGGATCGCCTTCCACCACGCCGACACCGCTGCGCTCACCCTGGCCGCACCGGCCGCGATCGAGTTCACCGGCGCCCACCGCGCGATCTTCGACGTGCTCGGCTCACCCGGTGAATCACGGGGTGCGTTCTTCTTCCGCCAGCTCGTGCAGGGGTCGGAGGATGAGGTCAAAACCGCCCTGTGGGAACTGATCTGGGCGGGCTGGGTCACCGGCGACACCTTCGCCCCGGTACGGGCGATGCTGTCCGGCGGACGCACGCCGGGCACCCGTCGGCCCGCCGCACCCGCGCACCGACAGCGCCGGGCCCCGAGGCTCAGCCGCTACTCGGTCGCACACCCGCAGAATCGGCCGGTCGACCCGACAGTCGCCGGACGCTGGTCGGCATTGCCAGCGGCGGAGCCGGATTCGACTGTGCGGGCACACTTCTCCGCGGAGCTGCTGCTGAACCGCCACGGCGTGCTGACCAAGGGCGCGGTCGCTAATGAAGGCATACCTGGCGGCTTCGCGACGCTGTACAAGGTGCTCAGCGGGTTCGAGGAGGCCGGGCGCTGCCAGCGCGGCTACTTCGTCGAGTCGCTGGGCGGCGCGCAGTTCGCCGTGGCCTCGACCGTGGATCGCTTGCGTACCTACCTCGACGGGGTCGACCCGGAGCGCCCGGACTACCAGGCGACCGTGCTTGCTGCCGCCGACCCCGCGAACCCGTACGGCGCGGCCTTGCCGTGGCCGGCAAGGGCGGACACCGACGCCGGCCACCGGCCCGGCCGCAAGGCCGGCGCGCTGGTCGTGCTGGTCGACGGCGATCTGGTGTGGTTCTCCGAACGCGGTGGACGCTCGCTGCTGAACTTCAGCGCCGATGCGGAGGCGCAGCGCGCCGCCGCTGGTGCACTGGCCGACCTGGTCAGCAGTGGCCGCATCGGCGGCATCCTGGTCGAGAAGCTCGACGGGGTCCCGGCCCTGGAGGCCGCCGCGCACCCGGATCGCCGGATCACTGCCGACGCCCTGGTCGATGCTGGATTCGCCCGCACCCCGCGGGGGCTTCGGATTCGGTAACTGCCCTCACGATCTCTGTCGGTGGGGTGATCTACTATCGAACACATGTTCGAGTCATTGGAGATCGATACCGGTGCCGGCGAGTCGGTGCTGGTCGAGCGCATCGCCGCCCTCGAGCGGCTCAAGGCCGCGGCCGCGGCGGGCCAGGCGCGGTTGGCGGTAGCCCTGGATCAGGCGCGGCGGTCCGCGGAGATGGCGGCCGGTGTCCCGGCGGCCCGGCGCGGGCGCGGGGTCGCCACCGAGGTGGCGCTGGCCCGGCGGGATTCACCGGCTCGTGGTGGCCGGCACCTGGGGTTCGCGAAGGCCCTGGTGCACGAAATGCCGCACACGCTGGTGGCCCTGGAGACCGGCGTGCTGTCGGAATGGCGGGCCACCCTCGTGGTGCGCGAGTCCGCCTGCCTTGACCTCGAGGACCGCCGCCGGCTGGATGCCGAACTGTGTTCAGACCCCGCCGCGCTGGAGGGTCTCGGCGATGCGGCGCTGACGGCCGCGGCCAAGGCCATCGCCTACCGGCTGGATCCGCATGCGGTCGTCGACCGCGCCGCCAAGGCCGAATCCGAGCGCACGGTCACCATCCGGCCCGCACCCGACACGATGACCTATGTGACGGCGCTGCTGCCGGTCGCGCAGGGGGTGTCGGTGTACGCGGCGCTCAAGCGGGAAGCCGACCTGAGCTGCGACGGGCGCTCGCGCGGCCAGGTGATGGCCGACACCCTGCTCGAGCGGGTGACCGGGCGGCCGGCCGGCCAGGCGGTCCCGGTCACGATCAACGTGGTGATCTCCGACCAGGCGCTCTTCGGGGCGGAGTCGGCGTCGGCGGCCATCGCGGGCTACGGCTCGGTGCCCTCGGCGGTCGCGCAGAAGTTGGTCACCGGCGCCGTGGCCGACCGGCGGTCGCGGGCCGCGCTGCGCCGACTCTACGCCCGACCGGACAGTGGGGCGCTGGTGGCCATGGACTCGCGCTCACGGCTGTTCCCCAAGGCTTTGGCTGAGTTTATCGAACTGCGTGACCAGCGCTGCCGGATGCCGTACTGCGATGCACCCATCCGCCACCGCGACCATGCCAAGCCGTATAGCCGCGGCGGACCCACCAGCGCGCTCAACGGCCTGGGCATCTGCGAGGCCTGCAACTACACCAAAGAGGCTGCCGGCTGGACGGTGACAACGAGGTTCAACGAAAGCGGCAGGCACACAGCCGAATTCACTACACCGGCCGGCGGGCACTACCAGTCCGTCGCACCACCAGCGCCCGGCACGGCAGCGACGGAGCCCGGTGAGATCGAGGTCCGCGTCGCCTGAGCTCCTATGGTTGATCGATGCCCGAGGGCGACACCGTCTTCCACACCGCGGCCAACCTGCGCGATGCGCTGGTGGGCAAGACACTGACCCGCTGCGACGTTCGGGTGCCGCAGTACGCCACCGTCGACCTGACCGGCCACGCCGTCGACGAGGTGATCAGTCGAGGCAAGCACCTGTTCATCCGGGTCGGGCCGGCCAGCATTCACTCGCACCTGAAGATGGACGGCAGCTGGCGGGTCACACCCCGCGGGAAACCCACTAGGCAGGCCTCCAAGGTTCGAATCCTGCTGGAGACAGCTGATATTCAGGCCGCGGGTATCGACCTGGGAGTGCTGGAGGTTCTGGACTGCGAACACGACATGGACGTCGTCGCCCACCTCGGCCCCGATCTGCTCGGCCCAGACTGGGATCCCAAAGTCGCGGCGGCCAACCTGACCGTCGACCCCGATCGTCCGATCGCCGCCGCACTGCTGGACCAGCGGGTGTTGGCCGGGGTGGGCAATGTGTACTGCAACGAGCTGTGCTTCGTGTTCGGCCGGTTGCCCACCAGCCCGGTCAGTACCCTGGCCGATCCGCTACGGGTCGCCACACGCGCTCGAGACATGTTGTGGGCCAACCGGGCCCGATGGAACCGCACCACAACCGGCAATCTCAGACCGGGCCAGGAACTGTGGGTATACGGCCGGGCGGGCCAACTGTGCCGCCGCTGCGGCACCCCGATCCAGCGCGCCGAGTCCTCGGATGCCGCCGGTGAGAGGGTTACATACTGGTGTCCGGCGTGCCAGTGCTGACGGGGTGACCGATCTCGCTCATCGCCTTGGCCACCGCATCCTCGAGGGTGTTGACCGTCGACTTATCCATCCTCAACACCGTCATCTTCGTGGCGCGGTACAGCGTGTTCTCGACGGGGGCCCGGCCGTTCGGATAGACCACCGTGAGCACCACACCGGTGCCTGCTTCGAGGGCCTCGCCGATCTCGTGACGTAGGCCGATGCGCAGCTCGTGCTCGGCGAAGGAAGCCGCCAACGCACCGGCTGCCCCACCGAGCACAGCGCCGAGGCCGATCGGCGGGATGAACACGCCCAGCAGGAATCCCAGGCCCACGCCGATTCCCGCGCCAACCCGTCCGTGCCGATTGGTCGCCTCGACCACCTGTGGGTGCCCGTCGGCGTCCTTGGTGATCAGGGCGGCGGCCCGCAACTCCAGACCGTGCTTGACCCTCTTCTCCAACTCGTGGAAGTCGGTGCGGGCACGCTCGAGATCGGCGTACGCGGCAATGAGAATCTGCTCGTGGTCGTCATCCATGGGCCAAATCGTGACCCAGATCACGCCCCGCGGCTAGGGACCGAAGGCCACAGCCGCAAGGGCACTGCGACCTTTCAGCCCAGCACCGACGTCAGCCCAGCACCGACGGTGAGGTGGCGACCAGGTCGCCCTACAGCTCAGCTGAGCTGACGAAGTTCCGCTGCACCCCGGTGATCGGGTCGTCGAACTCCAGCCGCCGCGCCACCAGGCGCAGGGGTGCCGAGAAATCGTCGGCGGCCACGTCGATGACGTCGGGATAGAGCGGGTCGTTGTCGATCGGAATGCCCAGTCTCGCCATGTGCACCCGCAGTTGGTGAGTGCGCCCGGTACGTGGGGTCAGCTGATAGCGGCCGTCACCCAGCGCCTCCACCAACGTCTCGGCGTTCGGCTCGCCGGGCTCCTCCACGGCTTGTAGTTGACCGCGCCGCTTGATGATCCGGCTGCGCACCACCGTCGGGAAGTCGATACGGCGCGGCACCGACGAGCGGGCCAGATACGTCTTGCGCACCTGACCCTGGGCGAACAACGTCTGGTACGCACCACGAACCTCCCGGCGCACGGTGAACAGCAGCACCCCCGCCGTTAGCCGGTCCAGCCGGTGCGCCGGACTGAGTTCAGGCAGGCCGAGCTCACGGCGCAGCCGCACCAGCGTGGTCTGGACGACATGGCCGCCGCGGGGCATGGTGGCCAAGAAGTGCGGCTTGTCCGCGACGACGATGTCGTCGTCGCGGTGGAGCACCGGGATCTCAAAGGGAACCGACACCTCCTCGGGCAACTGCCGGTAGAGGAAGACGTGCGCGCCGGGCGCCAGCACGGTGGCCGGGGTGATCACCACGCCGTCGGCGTCGACGACCTCACCGGCGAGCACCTTGGCCCGGCCGTCCGGGCCGAACCGTCGGCCGAACTCATCGGCGACATTACCGCCCTGCAGCCGCAGCCGCGCCGGCCCCAGCCCGTCGCGCACCGGCAGCGGTGGCGGCCTCAAATCTGCGGCACCGGTTCGAGAATCTCCGCGCGGGCCTCCGGCGCCGAGGCGCGCAGCGCGTCGGCCGAGGCGTCATCGGGCTGAGCCTGCGAAAGCACCTCGGCCTCCACCCGCGCCAGGTACGTCGCGACCTCGCGGGCGCAGTCGGCGTCGCTCCAGCCCAAGATCGGCGCGACGATGCCGGCGACCTCAGCGGCGCAGTCCACGCCGCGGTGCGGGTACTCGATCGAGATCCGCATCCGCCGGGCCAGGATGTCCTCGAGGTGCAACGCTCCCTCGGCGGCCGCCGCGTAGGCCGCCTCGACTTTCAAGTACACCGGGGCGTCGGTGATCGGCTCGAGAAGCTCCGGCCGGTCGACCGCCAGCTGCAGCACCTCCCCGATCAGCGAGCCGTAGCGGTCCAGCAGGTGGCGCACCCGGTACGGGTGCAGGTCGTAGCGGGCGCCCACCGTCTGGGTCTGGTTGACCAGCGCGAAGTAGCCGTCGGCACCCATCAGCGGCACCTTCTCGGTGATCGACGGTGCAACCCGCGCCGGGATGTACTCGGCGGCGGCGTCGACGGCGTCTTCGGCCATCACCCGGTAGGTGGTGTACTTGCCGCCCGCGATGGCCACCAGTCCCGGCGAGGGCACCGCCACCGCGTGCTCACGAGACAGCTTCGAGGTCTCTTCGCTCTCCCCGGCCAGCAGCGGCCGCAGCCCGGCGTACACACCGTCGATGTCGTCGTGGGTCAGCGGGGTGGCCAGCACGGAGTTGACGGTGTCGAGGATGTAGTCGATGTCGACCTTGGTCGCCGCCGGGTGAGCCAGGTCGAGATTCCAGTCGGTGTCGGTGGTCCCGATGATCCAGTGTGTGCCCCACGGGATGACGAACAGCACCGACTTCTCGGTGCGCAGGATGATCGCCACCTCGGACACGATCCGGTCGCGCGGGACGACCACGTGCACGCCTTTGGACGCGCGCACCCGAAACCGGCCGCGTTCCTTGGACAGCGCCTGGATCTCGTCGGTCCACACCCCGGTGGCGTTGATCACCACGTGACCACGCACCTCGGTGACCGCGCCGTCCTCGGAGTCACGGACCGCCACGCCGACCACCCGGTCACCCTCGCGCAGAAGCGACACCACCTGGGTCGAGGTCCGCACCACCGCGCCGTAGTGCGCCGCGGTGCGCGCCACCGTCATGGTGTGCCGGGCGTCGTCGACCACGGTGTCGTAGTAGCGGATACCGCCGATCAGTGAGCTGCGCTTGAGCCCAGGCGCCAGCCGCAGCGCACCGGATTTCGTCAAATGCTTTTGCGCGGGAACGGATTTTGCGCCACCGAGCTGGTCGTAGAGGAAGATGCCGGCGGCGATGTAGGGCCGCTCCCACACCCGCTTGGTCAACGGGAACAGGAACGGCAGCGGCTTGACCAGGTGCGGCGCCAGCGTGGTCAGCGAGAGTTCGCGCTCGTGCAGCGCCTCGCGAACCAGGCCGAATTCCAGCTGTTCGAGGTAGCGCAGACCGCCGTGGAACATCTTCGAACTGCGGCTCGACGTGCCCGAGGCGAAGTCGCGCGCCTCGACCAGCGCCACCTTCAGACCGCGGGTCGCGGCGTCCAGGGCGCAGCCGGCGCCGACGACGCCGCCGCCGATGACGATGACGTCGAACTGCTCGCTGCCCAGCCGCTCCCATGCCTCTGCCCGCTGCGCTGGTCCGAGGAGGGTCTGGCCGTTGCCCGGTCGGAGGATCGGGTCGCTCATAGGGCCCAGGCTAGTCGAGATCGTCGTGGGCCATGAGACGGCGGGCGGCCTCGACGATCGATCCGGACAGCGACGGGTACACCGACAATGTCTGTGCCAGTTCGGTCACCGAGGTCCGGGTCTGCACCGCCAGCGCGATGGGCAGGATCAGCTCCGAGGCGATCGGGGCGACCACCACCCCACCGATGACCATGCCAGAGGCCGGGCGGCAGAAGATCTTGACGAAGCCGCGGCGCAGCAGCGACATCTTGGCCCTGGCGTTGGTGCTCAGCGGCAGGTTCAGGGTGCGCGCGGGCACGGTCCCGTCGTCGATCGCGGTCTGCGGCACCCCCACGGCGGCGATCTCGGGACGGGTGAACGTGGCCGAGGCCACAGTGCGCAGCCGGATCGGGGACACTCCCTCACCGAGCGCGTGGTACATCGCGATGCGGCCCTGCATCGCCGCGACCGAGGCCAGCGGCAGCAGCCCGGTGCAATCGCCGGCTGCGTAGATGCCCGAGGCCGCGGTCCGCGACACGCGGTCGACCGGGATGTATTTGCCGGGGCCCAGTTCGATGCCCACCCGCTCGAGGCCTAGGTCGCCGGTGTTGGGCACCGAGCCGACGGTCATCAGGGCGTGGCTGCCGTCGACGGTGCGGCCGTCGGCAATGGTCACCCGCACGCCGTCGGTGGTGCGGACCACCGAGTCGGCGCGGGCGTTCTTGACCAGCGTCACACCGCGTTCGGCGAACACCTCTTCCAGCACGGCGGCGGCGTCGCTGTCCTCGTGCGGCAGGATCTGGTCGCGGCTGGCGACGACGGTGACGGTGACGCCGAGCTCGGTGTAGGCGTTGCAGAACTCCGCGCCGGTGACGCCGGAGCCGACGATCACCAGGTGCTCGGGCAACTCGTCGAGGTCGTAGAGCTGACGCCAGTTCAGGATGCGCTCGCCGTCGGGCACGGCGCTGGGCAGCACCCGGGGACTCGCGCCGGTGGCGATGAGCACCACGTCGGCCTCGAGGATGCCGATCTTGCCGTCGTGTGTGGTGACTCTCACACGGTGGTGCGCCAATCCGGGCACGTCGTCGATCAGCTCACCGCGGCCGGCAACCACGTTGACCTTCTCCCGCAGCAGCTGGGTGCCGATGTCGGCGGACTGCGAGCGGGCCAGCGTCTTGACGCGGTTGTTGATCTGCGGCAGCGAGATCTTGGCGTGTTCGACGCCGATGTCGAAGCCAAGGCCCGAGGCACGGCGCAGTTCGGTGCGCAAGCCGGTCGAGGCGATGAAGGTCTTGGACGGAACGCAGTCGAAGAGCACGCATGCCCCGCCGATCCCGTCGGAGTCGACGATGGTGACCTCGGCGACGTCCTTGCCCCGGGATGCGGCGACCAGCGCGGCCTCGTAGCCCGCCGGGCCCCCGCCGATGATCACGATCCGCGTCGTCACGCGCCTATCTAATCACCAGGTCCCTGCGCTCCTCGCCCGAAGAACCTTTAGGCTTTCCCCCGTGCCGCTCTACGCCGCCTACGGCTCCAACATGCATCCAGAGCAGATGCTGGAGCGGGCACCCCACTCCCCGATGGCCGGCACGGGCTGGCTGCACGGCTGGCGCCTGACCTTCGCCGGTGAGGACATCGGCTGGGAGGGCGCGCTGGCCACCCTTGTCGAAGACCCGGACTCCCGCGTGTTCGTCGTGCTCTACGACATGACGCCGGCCGACGAGGAGACCCTGGACCGCTGGGAAGGGTCCGAGCTGGGTTTCCACAAGAAGATCCGGTGCCGCATCGAGCGCGAATCCTCGGACACCACAACCGATCCCGTGCTGGCGTGGCTGTACGTGGTGGACGCCTGGGAGGGTGGCCTACCGTCGGCCCGCTACCTCGGGGTGATGGCCGACGCGGCCGAGATCGCCGGAGCCCCGGCGGAGTATGTACGCGATCTGCGGACCCGTCCGGCCCGCAACATCGGACCGGGCCACGGCGGCGGCTAGCTTCTCCTCACGAGCGTGCGTGTCGGCACGCCGACACGCCGTGGCAGCGTGCACTTCACGCACACCCACGCGCAACTAGATGGGCATGAATGCGCCCGACCAGCGCACTTGGGTGGCGCCGCACGTCGTCGGCGACGATCGGCACGACGAGCCAACCGAGGTCCTGCAATGCCGCTAGCTTCTCCCGATCGCGCCGAAGCGCTTCGGCGCCGAGGTGCCATTCACCGCTGTCGTACTCGGCGGCAACCGTGTGTTCCGGCCACGCGAAGTCGAGCCTGCGCAACCTTCCTCGGGCATCGACAAGCTCGTACTGCAGTACCGGGGTGGGCAGGCCGCCGTCGATCATGACGAGGCGGGCCTCGCTTTCCATCGGAGACTCGGCTCTGCCGTCGGCGTGCGGAACGAGGTCGCGGACGTTCACGATGCCCCGGCGCCCCTGCTGCGCCGCCACGACTCGCGACAGCCCGTCGCGGCTGCAACGCCCCGAGCGCAGTGCGGCATCGAGCGTGGCAAGGGCCCTCGGGCGCCGCAATGTGCGAGCCACTTCGACGGCCGTCCACGCCGGTGTCGTTGTCGGCCGCCCCGACACCGTGATCAGCGGCGCACCGTCACGGCGGTGCACGAAAAGCCCTTCGGCATGCCGCAGCTGATGTCCAGCGGGGTTCAGCACATGCAAGTCGCTGCCACCCTGGGTGTCGAAACCGTAAGCGCAGGCCGCAGTGTCCATGCAGATGCCGACGACCTCGCCGCAGAGCAAGTCGAGACCTCTGAGCCTGCGATCCGAGTCAGCTACACCGAGGCTGTACACCCCACGCCAGATACGTTCTAATGCAGTACATTCCAGCAGCATCTCAAGATGGCGCCGACTCACAACGGTAAGGATCTGCCCGGCCGTCGCCACCCCGCCCTGGCTGTCGAAAAGCGCAGTGAGCTCGTCATGCACGCCGGTGATGCTGCTCGCCCGTTGAGCGACCGAAAAGTCACCCCTGTGGACGACGAGCGTGCACGAAATGCCCACCCGCACGGTGGGTCGCTGCGCCGACACGCACACTCACGGCCGGGGGGCTAGGCACGCGACTGGGTGAACTCCCAAGCGGCCGCGACGATCTCGTCGAGAGTCGTGTGGCGGGGCTTCCAGCCCAGCTCGGCGATCGCCTTCTCGCTGGAGGCGATCAGCACGGCCGGGTCGCCGGCTCGGCGCTCCACGTCGCGCGCGGCGATCGGTTTGCCGACCACCCGTTCGCAGCACGCGATGACCTCGCGCACCGAGAAGCCGGTCCCGTTGCCCAGGTTGTAGATCCGGTGCGCGCCCGGCTGCGCGGTCTGCAGCGCCAGCACATGCGCATCGGCGAGGTCGCGGACGTGGATGTAGTCGCGGATGCACGTCCCGTCCGGGGTCGGCCAGTCGTCGCCGAACACCAGGATCTCCTCGCGCTTGCCGGTGGCCACCTGCAACACCAGCGGAATGAGGTGTGTCTCGGTGGCGTGGCGCTCACCCAGACCGGCGTAGGCGCCGGCGACGTTGAAGTAGCGCAAGCTGGTGGCCGCCATGCCGTGCGCGGCGGCATACGACGTGATCGCGTGGTCGATGGCGAGCTTGGTGGCGCCATAGGCGTTCGTCGGCCGCGTCGGCGCATCCTCAGTGATCGGCACCGACTCCGGCTCGCCGTAGGTGGCGGCCGTCGAGGAGAACACCAGCCGCGGGGTGCCCGCCGCGCGCATCGCCTCGAGCAGCTGCAGCGTCTTGACGACGTTGCCGTGCCAGTACAGCTCCGGTGCCACCACCGATTCGCCCACCAGGGACTTGGCCGCGAAATGCAGCACCCCGTCGAAGAACCCGTCACCGAGCAGCTCCGGGGCCGCGTCGGCCATGTCGGCCTGCACGAACCGCGCGCCCTCGGGCACCGCATCGGCGTTGCCGGTCGACAAGTCGTCGACCACCACCACCTCATGCCCCTCCTCGAGGAGCACCTTGGCGCACACGCTGCCCACATATCCGGCCCCGCCGGTCACCAACAGTTTCATCAGAAGTCCCCCGTCTGGTCGACAACGTTGACCAACACCCGCACCCCGACCGCCAGCGCACGCTCGTCCAAGTCGAACGTCGGCTGATGCAGATCCAGCTGCGGCCCCTGGCCGCTCCACACACCCAGGCGGGCCATGGCGCCGGGCACCTGCTCGAGATACCAGGAGAAGTCCTCGCCGCCCCCGGACTGCCGGGTGTCGGCCAGCGCCTCGGGGTTCACGGCCTCGATGGCGTGCGTCATGATCTGGGTGGAGCGCTCCTCGTTGACCACCGGCGGAACCCCGCGATGGTACCGCAGCGAATGTTCGATGCCCAGCGGCGCCAACAGGCCCGACACCGTCTCGCGGACAAGGGCTTCCATCGACACCCAGGTTTCCCTGCTCGCGGTGCGAACGGTGCCCGCGAGGGTGCCGGTCTGCGGAATGGCGTTGGCCGCGACGCCGGCGTTGGCCGCACCCCACACCATCACCGTGCTGTGCCGCGGGTCGATCCGCCGCGAGAGCACCCCGGGCAGGCCGGTGATCAACGTGCCCATCCCATAGACCAGATCCGAGGTCAGGTGCGGCCGCGAGGTGTGCCCGCCCGGCGAGTGCAGGGTGATTTCGAGCGAGTCCGCCGCCGAAGTAATCGGGCCGGGGATGATCGCCACCCGGCCGACCGCCAGCCGAGGATCGCAATGCAGCGCGAAGATCCGCGACACCCCGGTCAGCGCGCCGGCCGCGATCGCGTCGATGGCGCCGCCGGGCATCAGCTCCTCGGCGGGCTGGAAGAGCAGCCGCACCGCGACCGGAAGTTGGGGCACCGAGGCCAGCGCCGTCGCGGCGCCGAGCAGCATCGCGGTGTGCGCGTCGTGGCCACAGGCGTGGGCGACGTTGGGCACGGTCGAGCTGTGCGGGGCGCCGGTTCGCTCGGCCATCGGCAGCGCGTCCATGTCGGCGCGCAACGCGATCCGCGGCGCATGCTCCGGGCCGAAATCGCACGTCAGACCCGTCCCGCCGGGCAGCACCTTGGGGTTGAGCCCCGCCTCGACCAGCCGGTCGGCGACGAACTGGGTGGTGGCGAACTCCTGGCGACCCAGTTCGGGATGGCGGTGGATGTGGCGGCGCCACTCCACCAGGTCGTCGTAGTGAGCGGCCAGCCAGGATTCGGCGGTGTCGGCCAGACTCATGGCCGGACCGCCTTGCAATCCAGCACCCGGTCCCGCTCGGCGGTCGTCTCGGCCAGTGCAACGACCGTGCGCGCCAACATGATTGCGCCCTCGATCACGGCCCGGTCGGCGCTCGGCCCGGCGGCCGCCGCGGCGAAGCCCGGCTGGTGGATTAGCGCCCCCCCGGCGTCGATGCCGACGACGGGATGGATGCCGGGAAGCAGTTGCGTGACGTTGCCCATGTCGGTGCTGCCCAGCGGCATGGCGGCCTCCACCTCGGCCGGCACCGGGGTCCGCCCGAGCCGGATCATCTCGGCGCGGAACACCTCGGCCAGCCAGCTGTCGGGGGTTAGTTCGGCGTACGCCGGAGCCGCCTCGACGATGTCGTAGCGGCATCCGGTCGCCACCGCGCCCGCCTCGAAGCAGCCACGCATCTTGTCCTCAAGCGCCCGCCGCGAGGCGCTGTCGATGGCCCGCATCGTGTACTGCAGCCGGGCCCGGCCGGGGATGACGTTGGTGGCAGATCCGCCATCGGTGACGATGCCGTGCGCCATCTGGCCCGGGGCCATCTGCTGACGCAGCAGCCCGATGGCGACCTGCGCGACGGTCACCGCGTCGGCGGCGTTGACACCCAGGTACGGCGCGACGGCGGCGTGCGACTCGCGACCGGTGTAGGTCACCGTCACTTCGGACAGCGACAGCGAGCGCGCGGCGGCGATGTCGATGGGCCCGGGATGGAGCATGACCGCGGCGGCGACGTCGTCGAACACGCCGGCCTCGATCAGCAGGGCCTTGCCGCCACCGGACTCCTCGGCGGGTGTGCCGATCAGGGCCACCGTCAGCCCGAGGTCGTCGGCGACGTCCGCCAGCGCCAGGGCGGTGCCTACGGCCGAGGCGGCGATGATGTTGTGTCCGCAGGCGTGCCCGATCCCGGGTAGGGCGTCATATTCGGCGCAGATGCCGATGACCAATGGGCCGGATCCGTAGTCGGCCCGGAACGCGGTGGACAGCCCGCCGGGCGCCGCACAGACCGCGAACCCGCGCTCGGCCACCAGGGCCTGGGTCTTCGCACAGCTGCGGTGTTCGTTGAACGCCAGCTCCGGCTCGGCGTGAATGGAGTGCGAGAGCTCGATCAGATCGCTGCGACGGGCCGCGACGACGTCCTCGGTGCGGGTCGACGCGGTGATCGTTGGCATCCCGGAAGTATCGCATTCTTCCCCGGACGCATCGTCGTCACGACGATAGGCTGCCTGGCTGTGGGTCCAGACGCCGAGCACGCGGCATCCGTCATCGCCGAGCGCACCGGTGTGCCTCGCCACCATGTGGCCATCATCCTCGGCTCGGGCTGGGCTCCGGCAGCCGAGGCGCTGGGCACACCGGCCGCCGAGGTCCCGATGTCCGGGCTGCCGGGCTTCATCCCCCCATCCGCCCTCGGGCATCGCGGTCGCGTGCTGTCGGTCCCGATCGGCTCGCATAACGTCCTGGTGTTCCTCGGCCGGATCCACGCCTACGAGGGCCACGAACTGTGTGACGTGGTCCACCCGGTGCGCACGGCGCGCGCAGCTGGCGCCGAGGTCGTGGTCCTGACGAACGCGGCGGGCGGCCTTCGATCGGACTACCGGGTCGGCCAGCCGGTGCTGATCAGCGACCACCTGAACCTGACCGCCCGCTCCCCGCTGACCGGTGCGCAGTTCGTGGACCTGGTCGACGCGTACTCGCCGCGGCTTCGGGCCCTGGCCCGTGAGGTCGACCCCACCCTGGCCGAGGGCGTGTACGCCGGGCTTCCCGGCCCGCATTACGAGACGCCGGCCGAGATCAGGATGCTGCGCACGCTGGGCGCCGACCTGGTCGGCATGTCGACGGTGCACGAGACGATCGCCGCGCGGGCGGCGGGCGCCGAAGTGCTCGCAGTGTCGTTGGTGACCAACCTGGCCGCCGGGATGACCGGCGAGCCGCTCAGTCACGCCGAGGTGCTGGCCGCCGGCCGCGCGTCCGCGACGGCGATGGGTTCGCTGCTGGGGTCGGTGCTGGCCCGCCTCTGAGTCAGCCGCAGGTATAACTTGGTTATGAGCACGCGCGTCTGCAGGTGCCAGTGCAGTCGCTGACCGACCCATGAGGCCCGAGGAATGGATCGCCCACGATCCCGATCCGGTGACCGCTGCCGAGCTGGCCGCACGCGACGCCGACGAACTGGCCGCGCGGTTCGCACACCCGATGACCTTCGGCACAGCCGGGCTGCGCGGCCCGGTCCGCGGCGGACCCGACTCGATGAACGTGGCGGTGGTGACCCGGGCCAGCTGGGCGGTGGCCCAGGTGCTCAAGGATCGAGGCCTGGGCGGCTCCACGGTGGTCGTCGGCCGCGATGCCCGGCACGGCTCGGACGCTTTCGCCTCAGCAACCGCTGAAGTGATTGCCGCGCAGGGCTTTTCGGTGCTCGCCTTCCCGCACCCGGTGCCGACGCCCGTCGTCGCGTTCGCGGTCCGTCACACCGTCGCGGCCGCCGGCGTGCAGATCACCGCCTCCCACAACCCGGCGAGCGACAACGGCTACAAGGTGTACTTCGACGGCGGCCTGCAGATCATCTCCCCGACCGACCGCGACATCGAGGCGGCGATGGCCGCCGCTCCGCCGGCTGATGAGATCCCCCGCGAATCTGTCACCGCCACCGGCACCGAACTCGTGGACGCCTACGTCCAGCGCGCCGCCGCCGTGCGCCGTGGTGCGGGATCTGTTCGGGTGGCGCTGACAGCCATGCACGGCGTCGGCGGTGAGCTGGCGCTGCGCGCGCTGCATCTGGCCGGCTTCGCCGACGTGCACACGGTGGCAAGCCAATTCGCGCCCGATCCGGACTTCCCGACCGTGGCCTTCCCCAACCCGGAGGAGCCCGGCGCCACCGACGGCCTGCTCGCGCTGGCTGCCCGCGTCGGCGCCGACATCGCCATCGCGCTGGATCCCGATGCCGACCGCTGCGCGGTCGGCATCCCCACCGTCGCCGGCTGGCGTATGCTCTCCGGTGACGAAACCGGTTGGCTGCTAGGCGATTACATCTTGGCCGCGATGCCAGCCGGGCAGGCCGCCGCCAGCGTGGTGGCCAGTAGCGTCGTCTCCTCCCAGCTGCTCGCCGCGATCGCGGCCGATCACGGCGCCCGCCACGTGCAGACCCTGACCGGATTCAAGTGGCTGGCCCGTGCCGATGCCGGAATCCCCGGGGCGAAGCTGGTGTACGCCTACGAGGAGGCAATCGGCCACTGCGTCGACCCGGCCGCCGTGCGTGACAAGGACGGCATCAGCGCCGCGGTGCTGGCGTGCGACCTGGTGGCTGCCCTTGGGATGCGACGCGATTCGGTGCCGGGGGCCCTCGACGGGCTGGCGTTGCGCCACGGTGTGCACACCACGGCGGCGCTGTCACGCCGCGTGGAGGACCCGGGTCAGGCGGCGGCGATGATGGCCCGGCTGCGGGCGCACCCCCCCGTCCAGCTGGCCGGCTTTCCGGTCACCGCCAGCGACCTGCTCGAGGCACTCGGCCAGCAGCGCACCGACGCGCTGATCCTGGCCGGAGGCGATGAGCAGACCTCGGTGCGGGTGGTGGTGCGCCCGTCGGGTACCGAGCCGAAAGTCAAGTGCTACACCGAAGTTCGCCGGGCTGTCGCCGGCGAGCTGACCGCGGCGCGCCGCGCCGCCGCCGAGATCCAGCGAGAACTGCTCGACGCCGCGCGCGGGTGGTAGTCAGCGCGGCCCGAACTGACGGTCGCCGGCATCGCCGAGTCCCGGCACGATGTAGGCGATGTCGTTGAGCCCGTCGTCGATGGCGGCGGTGTAGAGCTTGGCCTCCGGCGCGGCCTTTTCCAGGGCGGCGATCCCCTCGGGTGCGCACACCACACACACCACCGTGATTTCTACCGCGCCGCGGCCGTGCAGCAGCCCGATCGTGTAGGCCATCGAGCCGCCGGTGGCCAGCATCGGGTCGAGCACCATCACCGGCTGGGCGCTCAGGTCGGCGGGCAGCGACTCCAGGTAGGGCGTCGGCTGGTGGGTGGTCTCGTCGCGGACGACACCGACGAAGCCGACCCGCGCCTCGGGAATGAGGGCGTGCGCCTGGTCCACCATGCCCAGGCCGGCGCGTAGCACGGGCACCAGCAGCGGCGGGCGGGCCAGCCGCGCACCGATGGTGTCGGCCAGCGGAGTGCGCACGCTGATCTCCTCGCACACCGCGTCACGAGTGGCCTCATAGACCAGCATGTGGGTCAGGTCGCGCAGCGCCGAACGGAACGCGGCGTTGCCGGTGCGCTCGTCACGCAAGGTGGTCAGCCGTGTGGCGGCCAGCGGGTGGTTGACGACACGCACATCCATGCGCAGAGACTGTATGCGGCCTGCTAGTGCAAGGGTGTCCAGACGGCGTCGTTAGGCTGTCCGGCATGGCTGCTGAGCTCGTTCCGGTCCGCTTGGGTGTGACCGCTGGTGACCTGTACACACTGTGGGCCCCGCGCTGGCGCGACGCCGGCGACGAGTGGGAGGCGTTCCTCGGCAAGGACGACGACCTCTACGCCTTCGAATCGGTGGCCGACCTGGTCGCGTTCGTGCGGACCAACACCGACAACGACCTGGCCGACCACCCGGCGTGGGAGGCTCTGGCCGCGGCGAATGCGCACAAGCTCGAGCCGCGGGAGAACCGGCATGCCGACCTGATCGCCGTCGAGGAGCTGCTGGCCGACAAGCCAACCGAGGAGTCGGTGACCACGCTGGCCAACACGCTGGCTGTGGTGTCGTCGATCGGTTCGGTGTGCGAACTGCCCGCAGTCACCCGCTTCTTCAACGGCAACCCCAACCTCGGCCTGGTGGCCGGCGGCATCGAGCAGTTCACCGGTAAGGCGGGGCTCAAGCGCTGGAGCAATATCGGTGACATCGTGGCGCGGGGCTGGGACGGCGTGCTGGCGGCGATCGACGAGGTGATCTCCACGCCGGACGTCGACGAGCGGGCCTCCAAGCTGGCCGCCGACGAACTGACCGAACCGTACGAAGAGGAGATCGACGAGGAGGATATCGCCGACTCCGAAGACGGCGACGAGGATTCCGAGTCGGCGGTCGAGGCCGCCCCGCACGCGGCCGTGGTGCTCGCCAGCGACGAGGACTTCTGGGCCGAGGTCGGAATCGACCCGGTGCGGATCATGACGGCCGGCGGCACGCTGTACACGCTGCGCTGCTACTTCGACGACCGGCCGATCTTCCTCGGCCGCAACGGCCGCATCAGCGTGTTCGGATCCGAGCGGGCACTGGCCCGGTACCTGGCCGACGAGCACGACCACGACCTGTCCGACCTGAGTACCTACGACGACATCCGCACCGCGGCCACCGACGGCTCGCTGCGCGTCGAGGTCACCGACGACAACATCTACGTGCTGACCGGGCTGTCCGACGACATCTCCGACGGGCCGGACGCCATCGACCGCGATCAGCTCGAGCTGGCCGTGGAGCTGGTTCGCGACGTCGGGGACTACTCCGAGGAAGACACCGTCGACCGGCTGCTCGGTGACGACCGTTCGCTGGGCAAGCTGGTCAACTATGTGCTTGAGCCCGACGAGCACCCGCGCCCCGGCGCCCCGTACGCGGCGGCGGTCAAGGAGTGGGAAGAGCTGGAACGCTTCGTGGAGTCGCGGCTGCGCCGCGAGTGACGATGAGTTGAGTCCGGCCGAGCAGTCAGTACCGGCATGATCAATCGACACGTCACCGTTCCCGGGGCCACCCTGCACTACGAGATCCGCGGCGAGGGACCGCTGCTGCTGGTGATCGGCTCACCGATGGGCGCCGCGGAGTTCGCCCCGCTGGCCGAGGCCTTGGCGGGCGATCACACCGTGGTCACCTACGACCCGCGGGGACACGGCACGAGCGCCACCTCCGCCCCGGACGACGACGCCACCCCCGATCAGCGCGCCGACGACGTCGCGGCAATCCTCGACGACCTGGGTGCGGCCGACGCCGACGTGCTGGTGGCCGGCCGTGCCGACCGGGTCCGGACGCTGGTGGCCCACGAACCGCCGCTGCTGGAGTTGTTGCCCGATGCCGAGCAGCAGCGCGGCGCGACCGATGCGATCGTCGACACGTTCCGCGCCGAGGGCTTCGGTCCCGCGTGGCACCGGTTCATGGTCACCGCTTCTTCGAACACGAACTGCGGCCGACGACCAGGTATCTACCCGACAGAGGGGCGCTGTCGGCGCACCACATCGTGGTGGGGGTCGGCGAGGACTCCGGACACCCCCTCACCTACCGCACCAGCGTCGAGCTCGCCGAACTGCTGGGGGTCAAAGTTGCGGAGTTCCCGGGAGACCACGGCGGATTCCTCGGGGCGCCAACCCAATTCGCAGACCGGCTGCGAGAGGTCCTGATTCGGCCGCGTCCGGAGTGAGGGGCGCAAGCTCGTCGGTGTCGGTGTCGGTGTCGGACTCCAGTGGCGCGACCGAACCCTCGGCGGCGGCCGCCGCGCGGGCGGCCAACTTGGCCTCCTGGTACTTCACCCGCGGGGGCTGGGAGGGCCACCAGTTCGCTTCTCCGACAAGGACAGCCATCGCCGGAACTGTGAGCGTCCGCACGATGAAGGTGTCCAACAGCAGGCCGACACCGATCACGAAGCCCATCTGCACGGCGGTGAGAATGCTGCTGACGGTGATGGCCAGCATCGACGCAGCGAAGATCAGGCCCGCCGACGTGATCACTCCGCCCGTCGCGCCGACCGTCCGGATAACGGCCGAGCGCACCCCGTACTTCGCCTCATCCCGGATCCGCGATATCAACAGCAGGTTGTAGTCGGCGCCGACGGCCACCAGGACCATGAAAGCCATTCCGGGCACACCCCAGGACAGTTCCTGCTTGAGGATGAGCTGGAACACCACGACCCCGATGCCGAGCGCCGCGCCGTACGAAAGCACCACCGAGACAACGAGATACAGCGGTGCGACCAGTGCGCGCAGCAGCACGACCAAGATCAGGAACACCACGACCAGGGTCATGATCATGATGTAACGGATGTCGCCGTTGTAATAGCTGCGAACGTCGGCGTTGATCGAAGACAAGCCGACCATAGAAATGGTGGCACCATCGAGCATCGTATTAGGGCGTGCGCTGTTGGCGGTGTCGACAATGGCCGTGACCTGGTCCATCGCCTGGGTACTGAACGGGTTCAGGGCGGTTTGAACCAGGTATCGGGCAGAATGTCCGTCCTCCGAGATGAACAGTTTGGCGGCCTTCTTGAACTCGTCCTGGCTGAGGATCTGCGGGGGAATGTAGAAGCCGGACATCGGCGGGTCGGCGGCCTCCCGCTTCATCGCCAGTAGGAACGCCGAAGCCTGGTCCAACCCGTTTCCAAGGTTGCGCGTCTGGTCGACCAGAAGCTGGACACCCATTGCCAGTTGACGACTCGAATCGGCCAGCAGGTTCGCCCCCTGGACCGCGTCGTTGATCTTCTTCTCCACGCCGCCCGGTTCGCCTACGCCCAGGGATCGCGCGGCGGTCGTGGCCTTTTGGATGTTCTGGCCGAGCGTCTTCACCAGGTCGTCGAGCTTCTCGGTCCCGTTCGTCGCCTGCAACTGGCGGCCGATGTCGGCGATTGCCGCCATCGCCGGGGTGTTGCTCGAATCGACGATGCGCTGCAGATCCGAGCGGGACGCCACGCACTCGGGATCGGCGTCGCATTGCGGACTCTGGTTGAGCGCGTTGACCAACGGGGTCGCCCAATCGGTCACATCACTGATCCGGGCCACGTTGAGGCCCAGCGCGTCGCCAAGCGAGCGCATGCTGCCCAGCAGTGCCGCCGTCTTGTCGAGCTGGTTGAGCGTGGTGGCTCCGCCGTACTTGCGGGACATGTCGTCCAGCGCGCTGGCCAGCCCGCGCACGCTGACAATGGAACCCACCAGCTGGTTGCGGATCTGGTTCAGCACGTCGGCCATCTTGTCGGCGCCGCCGGTGAGCTGCGACAGCTTGTCGTCGTTGGTCGCGATCAGGTCCGACGCCTCACCGAGCTTGGTTCCCACCTCACCGGCCTGATACGTGGCCTTGGCCTGTTCGAGCATCTGCCCGGTCGGCCGGGTGAGACCCCGCACCATGTCGATGTTGGGCAGCTGCGCCACCCGGGCAGCCATCTGCTCCATGTCGGCCAGCGCCTTGGGGCTACGCAGATCGTTCGGTGACTGGATGAAGAGGAACTGCTGGAGGGTGCTGCTGATCGGGAAGTGCTTGTCCATCACCTGATAGCTGCGATTGCTCTCCGAATCAGGCGGCAGGTTCTTGCGGTCGTCGTAGTTGAACTTGGTCAGCGCGGTACATGCGGCCAGGGCTCCCAGAATGATGACGCTGGTGACGAGGTACAGGGCAGGCCTGCGGACGATCTGAATGCCGGACCGCCGCCACATCCGGCGAGTGAGGTCCTTGCGTTGCTTGACCCAGCCGCGCCGGCCGGCGAGCACGATCAGCGCCGGGAGCAGCGTGATCGCGGCGAGGAAGCCGACGGTGATGGTGACCGCCAGGACTGGGCCCACTGTCGAGAAGATCGCCAGTTTGGTGAACGACATCCCGAGGAAGGTCAGGGCGACGGTGCCCGCCGACCCGGCGATCACCTCGCCGATGGAGACCAGTGCCTCGACCAGCGCGTCGTCGGACGCCATGCCGGTCTTGAGGAGTTCCTGGTAGCGGCTGTAGAGGAAGACGGCGTAGTCGATCCCGGCGCCCATCATCATGCCGGTCATCAGGACGATGGTCTGGCTTCCAACGCCGAGCCCCAACTCGCCGAGACCGGCCACCAACTGCTGCGCAACGACGAGCGAGACGCCGATCGTGATCAGCGGCATGATCATGGCGACGAGACTGCGGTAGACGATGATGAGGATCCCGAACACCATGACGACGGTGACCGCCTCGATCAGGTGCTGGTCTTTCACGCCGACTTCATTGAGATCCTCGAACGTCGCCGCGCCGCCGACCACGTTGACCTGCAGCGACGACCCCGCGGTCGCGTCTTTCACCGTCTTGGCGAAATTGCGGTACGCCTCCTGACCCGACGGGGTGCCCATGGTGCCGGCCAGGCTGACCGGCAAGTTCCACGCCTTCTGGTCCTTGCTGGTCATGACTTCGCGCAACTCGGGGATGCGGACGAAGTCCTGAAGAGACGTCACATTCTTCGTGTCGGCCCTGAGCTTGTCCACGAGGTTGCGATACGTCGCCTCGTCCGCCGGCGTCAGGCCGTTCTCGTTGCTGAGAATGATCGCCGAGAAGTTGCCGGTGTCGGCCTCCTTGAAGGCCTTCTGCATCTCCTGACCGGTGACCAGGACCGGAGCGTTCTTCGGCAGGAAGTCCGGCGTCTTCTCCGCAGCCACCACCGCGAGCGGCCGAATGAGGATGAACAGTGCCCCGGCAAGGGCGATCCAAGCCGCGATGACCAGCAAAGGGTGACGGACAATGATCCGCCCCAGGCCGTGGAAAAAACGATCTGCGGACACGCCTTTGAAGATGGCGCGCTTGGACATCATTCCAAGTTACATGGAGCGGCTGTCAATAACGGTATCGCTGCAGCTCAGTGGCCGCAACGTTCCGGTATCGAGAATTGTCACACCCCGCTGGCATACTCGAACACATGTTCGATAGTCCTGCCGAGCTGCTCACCCGGATGGGGCACGCGGCCCGCTCCGAGGCGATGGCGGCGGCCAACAAGCTGGACGCCATCGGCGAGCTGTACGCGCTGCGGCTCACTCAGCACGGCGAACGCGAACAGTGGGCGATCGACACCGATGACGCGGTGGCGGCCGAAGTCGCCGCGGCGCTGCGTACCAGCGTCGCGATGGGCCGCAGCAATCTGCGGTACGCCCGCGCCATGCGGGAGCAACTTCCCCTGGTCGCCGACACCTTCCGGGCTGGTGACATCGACTTCAGGCTGTTTCGCGTCATCGTCTACCGGACCGAGCTGGTGACCGACGAGACCGCACGCGCGGCGGTTGACGCCCAGTTGGCGGCGCGTGCGCGGCGCTGGCAATCAATGACCTCGCACCGGCTGGCCGCAGCGGTGGACCGCGTCGTGGCCAAGGTCGATCGTGACGCCGTCCGGCGCAGCCGAGAGGACATCGCCGACCGTCGGTTCGACGTCACCGCCAGCGAAACAGGGTTCTCCTATCTGAACGGCGTCGTGTTCGCCACCGCCGGGGAGGCACTGGACCGGCGGCTGAACGAACTGGCCGCCACCGTGTGCCCGGATGATCCCCGGACAGTGGCACAGCGGCGGGCGGACGCCCTGGGTGCGCTCGCGGCCGGTGCCGACCAGCTGGCGTGCGGGTGTGGCCGCGCCGAGTGCGACCTGAGCTCCGCACGCGGACAGCGCAGCGGGGTGGTGGTGCACGTCGTGGCAAACCAGTCCGCCCTGGACGGCTCCAGCGAGAACCCGGCCATGGTCCAGGGCAACGGCCTCATCCCCGCCGAGGTGCTCCGCGAACTGGCCCGATCGGCGAAGCTGCAGCCCCTGACCGTCCCGGTCGACGCACCTCCCGAGCCGAGATATCACCCGTCGACGAAGCTCGCCGACTTCGTTCGTGCTCGCGACTTGACGTGCCGGGCGCCGGGCTGCGATCGACCGGCGACCCATTGCGACGTGGACCATACGATTCCGCACAGCGCGGGCGGACCCACGCACGCGTCCAACCTGAAGTGCCTTTGCCGTTTTCATCATTTGCTCAAGACGTTCTGGGGCTGGAGCGACAAACAGCTGCCAGACGGCACGGTCATCTGGACGGCTCCGTCCGGTCACACCTACGTGACCACACCCGGTAGTGCCCTGTTGTTCCCGTCGCTGACGGTGCCGACCGGCGACCTGCCGGTACCCTCTAAGCGCGCTGAGGACGACTGTGGTGAGCGAGCCGCGATGATGCCCAAGCGCAGGCGCAGCCGACGCCAGGAGCGAACTGCCGGGATTCGCGCCGAGCGGGCCGGCAACCGTCGACGACGCGACCCCGTGCCACCCCAGCCCGGTGACGAACCGCCGCCGTTCTAGCCGATGAGCACCGCGTAGCGGGGCTTGATCACTTCGTCGATGATCGCCAGCCGTTCGTCGAAGTGGATGAAGGCCGACTTCATCGCGTTGATGGTGAACCGTTCCAGGTCACTCCATCCGTAACCGAAAGCCTCGACGAGCCGCAGCATCTCCTGGCTCATGGTGGTGTCGCTCATCAGCCGGTTGTCGGTGTTGACCGTGACCCGGAATCGCAGTCGAGCCAGCAGGTCGAACGGGTGGTTTTCGATGCTCTCCACCGCGCCGGTCTGCACATTGGAGCTCGGACACATCTCCAGCGGGACGCGCTTGTCACGCAGGATGGCCGCGAGCCGGCCCAGCACAGCGGTGCCGTCGGGCAGCACCTCGATGTCGTCGACGATCCGCACCCCATGCCCCAGCCGGTCTGCCCCGCAGAACGCCAGGGCCTCGTGGATGGACGGGAGGCCGAATGCCTCGCCGGCATGAATGGTGAAGCGCGCGTTGTTGCCGCGCATGTACTCGAACGCGTCGAGATGACGAGTCGGAGGGTAACCCGCCTCGGCGCCGGCGATGTCGAAGCCGACGACACCCTTGTCGCGGAACCGGATCGCCAGCTCGGCGATCTCGCGTGAGCGCGCGGCGTGCCGCATGGCCGTCACCAGGCAGCGCACCACGATCACGTGCCCTTCGGCCGCCGCGGCCTTCTCTCCGTCGGCGAAGCCGGCCAGCACCGCGTCGACCACGTCGTCCAGGGACAGCTCTGCGGCGATGTGCAGCTCCGGGGCGAACCGCACCTCGGCGTACACCACGCTGTCGGCGGCCAGGTCCTCCACGCATTCGAAGGCCACCCGGTGCAGCGCCTCCGGGGTCTGCATCACCGCGACGGTGTGCGCGAACGGTTCGAGGTAGCGCACCAGCGAACCGCTGTGCGCGGCGGTGCGAAACCAGGTCGCCAGGGTGGCCTCGTCGGTGGTAGGCAGATCGTCGTAGCCGATCTGCCCGGCGATGTCGAGCACGGTCGACGGCCGCAGCCCGCCGTCGAGGTGGTCGTGCAGCAGGGCCTTCGGCGCCCGGCCGATCATCTCTAGCGTCAGCGGTGTGGTCATCAGGCGATCCGATCGATGATCAGCGGGCGGATGGGTTCGGCGCCGTCGACGATGCTCCAGCCGCCGTCGAGTTCGGCCATCGCGGCGGCGATCCGCTCCGGGGTGTCGGTGTACAGGGTGAACAACGGCTCCCCGGCGGCGACCGGTTCACCGGGACGGCGGTGGATGCGCACACCAGCTCCGAACTGCACGCGCTGCCCCGGGCGGGCCCGGCCCGCGCCGAGCCGCCACACCGTCAGCCCCACCGCCATCGCGTCAATGTCCCCCATTGTGCCGCTCCGGGGTGCCGTCACGGTCTCGGAATGAGCACCGATCGGCAGCGGTGCGGCCAGGTCACCGCCCTGTGCGGCGACCAGCGCCCGGAACCGATCCATCGCCGTCCCGTCCTGCAGCGTCTGCGCGGGATCGACGCCGTCCAGACCGGCCAGCTCGACCATCTCCTGCGCCAGTCGCACCGTCAGCTCCACCACGTCCGACGGACCGCCGCCGGCCAGCACCTCCAGTGACTCGGCCACCTCGAGGGCGTTTCCGACCGTCCGTCCGAGCGGCACGTTCATGTCGGTCAACACTGCCAGCGTCGGCACCCCGTGCGCCTTGCCCAGCTCCACCATGGTGGCTGCCAGCTCGCGCGATTCGGCCTCGGTCTTGAGGAACGCCCCGCGGCCGACCTTGACGTCGAGCACCAGAGAATCGGCGCCTTCGGCGAGCTTCTTGCTCATCACCGAGCTGGCGATCAGCGGCAGCGACTCCACCGTCGCGGTGACGTCGCGTAGTGCATAGATCTTGCGGTCGGCGGGAGCCAGCTCGCCTGCTGCGAAGATGGCCGCACCGATCTCCGAGAGCTGTTGGCGCACTTGGGCGTTGGAGAGTTCTGCGGTGAAACCGGGAATCGACTCCAGCTTGTCCAGGGTGCCGCCGGTGTGCCCGAGACCGCGACCGGCCGCCTGCGGCACTGCCGCGCCGCAAGCGGCGATCACCGGAACCAGCGGGATGGTGATCTTGTCGCCCACCCCGCCTGTCGAGTGCTTGTCCACCGTGGGCAGCCGGTGTCCGTCACGGCGCAGATCGCTGAAATCCAGGTGCACACCGGAGGCCACCATCGCGGTGGTCCACCGCGAGATCTCGGCACGGTCCATGCCCCGCAGGAAGATCGCCATCAACAGCGCCGACATCTGCTCGTCGGCGACCCGGCCGTGGGTGTAGGCGTCGATCACCCAGTCGATCGCCTCGTCGGACAACCGCCCCCCGTCGCGCTTGGCCCGAATAACCGTCGGAGCGTCGAATGTGAACTGGGTCACGGCTTTTCCCGATGCACCCGGGCAAGATCGGCGGGCCCGAACGCCTCGGGCAGCAGCTCGGCCAACCTGACCGGACCCCCGGCGTGATCGATCAACAACTCCGGGCCGCCGTGCTCGAGAAGCACCTGCCGGCACCGGCCGCAGGGCATCAGCGCGGCCCCCGTCGCATCCACCACCGCCAGGGCCAGCAGCCGCCCGCCCCCGCCGGAGACCAAATCGCACACCACCGCGCACTCGGCACAGAGGCCTAGGCCGTATGAGACATTCTCCACATTGCAGCCCACCACGATCCGGCCGTCGTCGGCCAGGGCGGCCGCCCCCACCGGGAACTTCGAATACGGCGCATAGGCGCGGGTATATACCTCGGTTGCCTTGTCGCGCAGGTCATTCCAATCGACCGAGATCACCATGCGCCAGTCACCGCACCGCTACCGAATGCATTCACCCTGCCACCTCGGAACGCTCGGCGGGGAGGTTCGGGCGGGCCGGATCGGCTGCGTCGCCACCCCGTGTCACTGCAACGTAATTCTTTAGACAATACAAACGGCATTAGAGTCCACCCAAAACCTCAAACGAAGGCGTTGGAGGCCTGATGAGTACAGCCGCACCGGTCGTACCGGCGCCGCGCGACAAGTCGTCCCGCAGACGACGGACCCTCTACCGCGGCGACCCGGGCATGTGGTCGTGGGTTCTGCACCGCGTCACCGGTGCGACCATCTTCTTTTTCCTCTTCGTCCACGTCCTCGACACCGCCCTGGTCCGGGTCAGCCCGCAGGCCTACAACGAGGTCGTCGAAACCTACAAGACCCCGATCGTCGGCCTGATGGAGATCGGCCTGGTGGCCGCACTGCTCTATCACGCACTCAACGGCGTACGGATCACCCTGATCGACTTCTGGTGGAAGGGCCCGCGCTACCAGCGCCAGATGCTGTGGGCCGTGGCCGCGGTCTGGCTGCTGGTGATGGTGCCATCGCTGGTCATCATCGGCATGCACATGGCGGAGCGGTTCCTGTGACCGCGCCCGAGAGCCGGCTCGGCCCGCCGGCCCCGATCCTGGAACGCAACCACGACCGGCCCGCCAGTCTGGACAACCCGCGCGCCCCTCGCCACCGCGCCGGAATGCCCAACTTCGAGAAGTACGCATGGCTGTTCATGCGGTTCTCCGGCGTGGTCCTGATCTTCCTGGCGCTGGGGCACCTGTTCATCGGGCTGATGTGGGACGGCGGGGTGTACCGCATCGACTTCACCTACGTGGCGCAGCGCTGGGCCTCGCCGTTCTGGCAGACCTGGGACCTGCTGCTGCTATGGCTGGCCCAGCTTCACGGCGGCAACGGTATGCGCACGATCATCTCCGACTACGCACGCAAGGACTCCACGAGATTCTGGCTGAACTCGCTGCTGGTGGTTTCGATGCTCATCGTGCTGGTGGTGGGCACCTACGTGCTGCTGACCTTCGACCCGAACATCAGTTAGAGGCAAAACGATGATTCGCGAGCACAAGTACGACGTCCTCATCGTCGGTGCCGGCGGCGCGGGCATGCGCGCCGCCGTCGAGGCCGGCCCGCGGGCGCGCACCGCGGTACTGACCAAGCTGTACCCGACCCGCAGCCACACCGGCGCGGCGCAGGGCGGCATGTGCGCGGCGCTGGCCAACGTCGAAGAGGACAACTGGGAGTGGCACACCTTCGACACGGTCAAGGGCGGCGACTACCTCGCCGACCAGGACGCCGTCGAGATCATGTGCAAGGAAGCCATCGACGCGGTCCTCGACCTGGAGAAGATGGGCATGCCGTTCAACCGCACCCCGGAGGGCCGCATCGACCAGCGCCGGTTCGGCGGGCACACCCGCGATCACGGCAAGGCCCCGGTGCGCCGGGCCTGCTATGCCGCCGACCGCACCGGCCACATGATCCTGCAGACGCTGTACCAGAACTGCGTCAAGCACGACGTGGAGTTCTTCAACGAGTTCTACGCGCTCGACCTGGTGCTGACCGAGACGCCGAGTGGGCCGATCGCCACCGGCGTGGTCGCCTACGAACTGGCCACCGGTGACATCCACGTCGTCCGCGCAAAGGCCATCGTGCTGGCCACCGGCGGCTCGGGCCGGATGTACAAGACCACCTCCAACGCCCACACGTTGACCGGTGACGGCCTGGGCATCATCTTCCGCAAGGGACTTCCCTTGGAGGACATGGAGTTTCACCAGTTCCACCCGACGGGTCTGGCCGGTCTGGGAATCCTGATCTCCGAGGCGGTGCGCGGCGAGGGCGGCCGGTTGCTCAACGGCGAGGGCGAGCGGTTCATGGAGCGCTACGCCCCGACGATCGTGGACCTCGCCCCGCGCGACATCGTCGCCCGGTCCATGGTGCTCGAGGTGCTGAAAGGCCGCGGGGCCGGTCCACACAAGGACTACGTCTACATCGACGTGCGCCACCTCGGCGAGGACGTGCTCGAGGCGAAACTGCCCGACATCACCGAGTTCGCCCGCACCTACCTCGGTGTCGACCCGGTCACCGAACTGGTCCCGGTCTACCCGACCTGTCACTACCTCATGGGCGGTATCCCGACCACGGTGATCGGACAGGTGCTGCGGGACAACACCAACGTCGTGCCAGGGCTGTACGCGGCCGGTGAGTGCGCGTGTGTGTCGGTGCACGGAGCCAACCGCCTGGGCACCAATTCGCTGCTGGACATCAACGTGTTCGGGCGCCGGGCGGGCACCGCAGCCGCGAATTATGCGCTGGGCCATGACCATGTCGACCTACCGCCGAATCCGGCCGGCATGGTCGTCGACTGGGTGGCCACCATCTTCAACGAGCACGGCAACGAACGGGTCGCCGACATCCGCAGCGAGTTGCAGCAGTCGATGGACAACAACGCCGCGGTGTTCCGCACCGAGGAGACCCTCAAGCAGGCGCTCACCGACATTCACGCGCTCAAGGAGCGTTACTCGCGAATCACGGTGCACGACAAGGGCAAGCGCTACAACAGCGACCTGCTCGAGGCCATCGAGCTGGGCTTCCTGCTGGAGCTGGCGGAGGTCACCGTGCGCAGCGCGCTCAACCGCAAGGAGTCCCGCGGCGGGCATGCCCGCGAGGACTACCCCAACCGCGACGACACGAACTTCATGCGGCACACCATGGCCTACAAGGAAGGTTCGGAGCTGCTGAGCGACGTGCGGCTGGACTACAAGCCGGTGGTGCAGACCCGCTACGAGCCGATGGAGCGCAAGTACTGATGACGATCACGCCAGAAGTCGACACCCGCGAGTCCGCGCTGCCGCCGATCCCCGACGGGGCGGTGATGGTGACGCTGAAGATCGCCCGGTTCAACCCCGACGACCCGGATGCCGCCGGTTTCCAGAGCTTCCGGGTGCCCTGCCTGGCGTCTGACCGGCTGCTGAACCTGCTCATCTACGTCAAGAGCTACCTCGACGGCACGCTGACGTTCCGGCGGTCGTGTGCGCACGGTGTCTGCGGCTCGGACGCGATGCGGATCAACGGGGTGAACCGGCTGGCGTGCAAGGTGCTGATGCGCGACCTGTTGCCGAAAAGAAGGCCGGGAAGGCCGCAAAAAGCACTGACCATCACCATCGAGCCGATCCGCGGGCTGCCCGTGGAGAAGGACCTCGTGGTGAATATGGAGCCGTTCTTCGACGCCTATCGCGCGGTCAAGCCGTACCTGATCACCACCGGCAACGCGCCCACCCGCGAACGCATTCAGAGCCCCACCGACCGGGCTCGCTACGACGACACCACCAAGTGCATCCTGTGCGCCTGCTGCACGACCAGCTGCCCGGTGTTCTGGAACGAGGGTTCGTATTTCGGGCCGGCCGCGATCGTCAACGCGCACCGGTTCATCTTCGACAGCCGTGACGAGGGTGCCGCCGAGCGGCTGGAGATCCTCAATGACGTCGACGGCGTGTGGCGCTGCCGTACCACGTTCAACTGCACCGACGCCTGTCCGCGCGGTATCGAGGTGACCAAGGCGATCCAGGAAGTCAAGCGCGCGTTGATGTTCACGCGCTGACGCGGGCGATGTGCTCGCCGAAGCCGTTATCCACACCGGATTGTCCAGGATTTGTGTTCGGCGATCTCGGCCAGCGGGTCAGCGACGTTCTCGGCCTTTTTCTCGAGCTCGCCGTGTCACATTAGCCGGACCGGCGGAGTCTGGAGGGTATGAACACTCACTTGGAACCCCTCGATCCCCGGCGTGCACCACTGTTGACCCGGCTGATGTACCGCTACGCGAAGCGTCGCTTCGGCGAAGTCCCCGAACCGATCGCCGTCTACGCCCATCACCCACGCCTGCTGCGCGCGAATGCCGTCCACGAGGCCATGCTCCAGCGGGCTTCGACGATCCTGCCCGCGGGAGTCCGCGAACTGGCGGTGTTCTGGACCGCCCGTACGGTCGGCTGCTCCTGGTGCGTCGACTTCGGCGCGATGCTGATGCGACTCGACGGCCTCGACATCGGCCGGCTCGAGCACATCGACGACTACGCGACCTCGCCGCTGTACACCGACGACGAGCGTGCCGCCATCGCCTACGCCAACGCCATGACCACCGACCCGCACACCATCACCACCGAGCAGATCGACGATCTGCGCCGCCGCTTTGGCGCGGACGGCGTGGTGGAGTTGACCTATCAGATCGGCGTGGAGAACATGCGGGCCCGGATGAACTCGGCGCTGGGCATCACCGAGCAGGGCTTCGGTTCGGGTGAGAACTGCCGGGTCCCCTGGATGACCGATCCGACCGAGGCCGACTGACGCAACCGGAAGCCAGCAGACCCGTTCACACACGAATCCGTGAAGAGAAGCCCCCAGAGTCCACTGATTCCATCGCTAAACTAGCGACAGGGAAACAATTCCGTAGTTTCCGCGCGCATCTGCCACTGAAACCGTAGTCTCGTCTCGGTCTAACGCGGTCGGCCCCCGGCCGTCCATCCGGCTTCAAGCAGGAGATGCCATGGCCAAAGGTGAGCTGCAGCTCGAGCCCGCCGCCCCCGGGTCCAACACCGTCGAGAGCAAGGGACTCAAGGGAGGCGCGCTGGGCCTGTTGTCCAGCGTTGTCGTCGGGATGGCCTCCACCGCCCCGGCCTACTCGCTGGCTGCGACCCTCGGCCTGATCGTCGCCAGCGGCGGCTCGCTGCTGGCCGGCGTCAAGGCGCCTGCCATCGTGCTGCTGGCCTTCATCCCGATGTACCTGATCGCGGTGGCCTACCAGGAGCTGAACGAGGCCGAGCCGGACTGCGGCACCACGTTCACCTGGGCATCGCGCGCCTTCGGTCCGCTGGTGGGCTGGATGGGCGGCTGGGGCATCATCGCCGCCGACGTCATCGTCATGGCCAACCTGGCTCAGATCGCCGGCGCCTACTCGTTCACCTTCGTCGGTGGCCTGGGCTGGACGTCGGTGGCCGATCTCGCCAGCAGCACCTTGTGGTCGACGGTGGCGGGCGTCATCTGGATCATCCTGATGACCTACATCTGTTACCGCGGCATCGAGGTGTCGGCGCGCATCCAGTACGGCCTGCTCGGCATCGAGCTGGTGATTCTGATCGCGTTCTCGGTCGTCGCCCTGATCAAAGTTTACGCGGGCAAGGCCGAGACGTACTCCGTGCACCCGTCGCTGTCCTGGTTCTGGCCCGCCGGGCTGGACTTCGGCACCGTCATCGCGCCGGCGATCCTCACCGCGATCTTCATCTACTGGGGCTGGGACACCGCGGTCGCCTGCAACGAGGAGGCCGACGACCCCGGCACCACTCCGGGCCGCGCGGCCGTCATGTCGACCTTCCTGCTGCTGGCCACCTACGCACTGGTCAGCGTCGCCGCCATCGCCTTCGCCGGCACGGGTACCGAGGGCATCGGCCTGGGCAATCCGGAGAACGCCGCCGACGCCTTCGCCGCCATCGGCCCGGACCTGTTCGGGGACAGCGTGATCGGCAAGATCGGGATCATGCTGCTGGCCGCGTCGATTCTGACCTCGGCGTCGGCGTCCACGCAGACCACCATCCTGCCCACGGCGCGGACCACGCTGTCGATGGGCGTGTACAAGGCGCTGCCGACGCCGTTCGCCAAGATTCACCGCACCTACCTCACCCCCACCACCTCGACGATCGCGATGGGTGCGGTGTCGATCGGGTTCTACGTGTTGTTCACACTGGTCAGCCCCAACCTGCTGTCGGCATTGATCGGCTCGGTCGGCCTGATGATCGCGTTCTACTACGGCCTGACCGGATTCGCGTGCGTGTGGTTCTACCGCAAGGACCTCACCAACAACGTCCGCGACTTCACGATGCGCGGCCTGGTCCCCCTGCTGGGCGGTCTGATTCTGCTCGTGGTCTTCGCCTACGGGCTGATCCAGTACGCCAAGCCGGACTGGCTCACCGACGACAACGGCAACAACGTCACGATCGTCGGTTACGGCGCCGTGGCGGTCGTCGGGATCGGCGCGCTGGTTCTCGGCGTCGTGGTGATGATCATCTGGTGGCTGATGTCTCCGGACTATTTCCGCGGCGGCACCCTGTCCCGGCGCTCCAGCGCGGATCTGGTGCTCGCGCCGCCGGCCAACGTCGAGCCGATGTTCGGTCTGCCCGACTCCGGTGACATGCCGACAGTCATCGCGCCGGACCTCTCGAACCTGCCGCCGGGTGAGACGGCCGTCAACCCGGAAACCGGTGAGGAGTTCACCAAGGGGCCGCAGGCCTAGCGACTGGCCGGCGCAATTACTACGCATTCCCGCAGTCTGAGCGGCTCTACACGACCAATTTCATCGATCCCGTTGCTTATAACAACGGATTCCGTGCACAATCATGGGCATGCGCGATTCGGGAGTACCAGCCAGTCGGTTTCTCGTCCGCGCCGTCGGGTCGGGAGCGTCAGCCCCGTTCCAACTCGACGAGATGTCCAAGGCCATCATCGAGAAGCTTCAGCAGGATGGTCGGCGATCGTACGCCGGAATCGGCAAGGCCGTCGGCCTGTCCGAGGCAGCGGTGCGACAGCGTGTACAGCGACTCGTCGACTCCGGGGTGATGCAGATCGTCGCGGTGACCGATCCGATGCAACTCGGTTTCGCCCGCCAGGCGATGATCGGCATCCGCTGCACCGGTGATACCACCAAGGTCGCCGAGAAGCTGGCGCAGATCGATGCCGTGGACTACGTCGTGCTCACCGCGGGCACCTTCGACGCCATCGTCGAAGTTGTGTGTGAGGACGACGCCGAGTTGCTCGAGCTGCTCAACACCGAGATCCGCGCGGTACCCGGCGTGACTGCGACCGAGACGCTGGTCTACCTGAAACTCGTTAAACAACAATATAATTGGGGAACCCGATGACAACGCCCGCCAGCCTGAACCGCACCGCCGAACTCGGCGCCAAGGCCGATCGGCATCTGTGGGGTCATTTCGCCCGCCACGGCGGCACCGCCAACACTCCCCCGATCATCACCCGCGGTGACGGCGTCTACATCTACGACAGCAACGGCAAGCGCTACATCGACGGCCTGTCTGGACTGTTCGTCGTCCAGGTCGGCCACGGCCGCGAGGAGATTGCGGAGGCCGCCAAGAAGCAGGCCGAGACGCTGGAGTTCTTCCCGCTGTGGTCGTACGCGACCCCGCCGGCCATCGAGTTGGCCGAGCGGCTGGCCGGGTACGCGCCGGGCGACCTGAACCGGGTGTTCTTCACCACCGGCGGCGGCGACGCCGTCGAGTCGGCGTGGAAGCTGGCCAAGCAGTACTACAAGCTGACCGGCAGGCCCGGCAAGTACAAGGTGATCTCGCGCAGCATCGCCTACCACGGCACACCCCACGGCGCGCTGGCCATCACCGGTCTGCCCACGTTCAAGGCGCCGTTCGAGCCGATCACCCCCGGCGGCTTCCGGGTGCCCAACACCAACTGGTACCGGGCGCCGGAAGGCCACAACACCGACATCAAGGAGTTCGGTCAGTGGGCGGCCAACCGGATCGCCGAGGCTATCGAGATGGAAGGCCCCGACTCCGTCGCCGCGGTGTTCCTCGAGCCGGTGCAGAACGCCGGCGGTTGCTTCCCGCCGCCGCCGGGATACTTCGAGCGGGTCCGCGAGATCTGCGACGAGTACGACGTGCTGCTGGTCTCCGACGAGACGATCTGCGCGTTCGGCCGGATCGGTTCGATGTTCGCCTGCAACGACTTCGGCTACGTGCCCGACATCATCACCTGCGCCAAGGGTCTGACGTCGGGTTACGCCCCGCTCGGCGCGATGATCGCCTCCGACCGGCTGTTCGAGCCGTTTAACGACGGCCTGACCACCTTCGCCCACGGCTACACCTGGGGCGGGCATCCCGTCTCCGCCGCGGTCGCGCTGGCCAACCTCGACGTCTTCGAGCGTGAGGGCCTCAACGACCACGTCAAGAAGACCGCACCGGCGTTCCGGGCCACCCTGGAGAAGCTGCTCGACCTGCCGATCGTCGGCGATGTCCGCGGCGAGGGCTTCTTCTACGGCATCGAGCTGGTCAAGGACAAGGCCACCAAGGAGATCCTCGACGACGAGCTGTCCGAGTGGCTGCTGCGCAGCTTCCTGTCCACCGAGTTGTTCGAGGCGGGCCTGTACTGCCGCGCCGATGACCGTGGCGACTCGGTAGTGCAGCTGGCCCCGCCGCTGATCAGCGACCAGGCCCTGTTCGACGACATCGAGCAGATCCTGCGCCGGGTCTTCACACAGGCGTGGGATCACTTAAGGCTACCAAGCTAACAATTGCATCAACAACCACACCAGTCACAGCGCGGCTCCGCGGTTTCGGGCCGGAAATCCCCTACTCTGCGAGTCGATGGCGACCTCAAGAACCTTGCTGCGGTGTGCCGCCGCGCTGGCCGCGACCATGTGCGTTGTCGGCACGCCCGCGATCGCGTGGGCCGAGCCCAACGCGGCACCCGACCCGAACGCCTGCCCGTACAAGGTGTCGACGCCGCCTGCCGTCGACTCCTCCGAGGTACCCCAGGCCGGGGACCCGCCGCTGCCGCTTCCGGTTCCGGCCAAGCCGGTCGGCGGCGACGCCCTGTCGGGCTGCGGGGTCATCGTCGCGCCGAACACGCCCCCGGTCCCTGACGACGTCTCGGCCGAGTCGTGGGTGGTCGCGGACCTGGACACCGGCGACATCATCGCCGCGCGCGACCCGCACGCCCGCCACCGCCCGGCCAGCATCATCAAGGTGCTGACCGCGATGCAGGCGATCAACGAGCTGCCGCTGAACAAGATGGTCGAGGGCACCCAGGACGACGCCAACTCCGAAGGCACGCGGGTGGGGGTCGACGTCGGCGGCCACTACACCGTCAACGATCTGCTGCACGGCCTCCTGATGCACTCGGGCAACGACGCCGCGCACGCCCTGGCGATGCAGCTGGGCGGCATGGACACCGCCCTGCAGAAGATCAACGTGCTAGCCCGCAAGCTCGGTGGCGCCGACACCCGCGCGGCCACCCCGTCCGGCCTGGACGGCCCGGGCATGAGCACGTCGGCCTACGACATCGGGTTGTTCTACCGATATGCCTGGGAGAACCCGACTTTCGCCGGCATCGTGGCCACGCAGAAGTATGACTTCCCGGGGCATCCGGCCAAGCCGGGTGAGGACGGCGACCATCCGGGCTACCAGCTGGAGAACGACAACCAGCTGCTGTACAACTACCCGGGCGCGCTGGGCGGCAAGACGGGCTACACCGACGATGCCGGGCAGACCTTCGTCGGCGCGGCCAACCGGGACGGCCGCCGGCTGGTGGCGGTGCTGATGCGGGGCACGCGTCAGCCGATCGCGCCGTGGGAGCAGGCCGCGCATCTGCTGGACTACGGTTTCGCCACTCCGCCGGGTACCAAGATCGGCAATCTGATCGACCCCGACCCGTCGCTGATGCCGCCCAAGCCCGACGCGGACGCCGTCAAGGCGAATGCCTCGCCGCTGATTCCGGCCGCCGACGCGCTGCCGGTCCGGATCGGCGTGGCGGTGATCGGCACGATCATCGTGTTCGTGTTGATCATGGGCGCGCGGTCGATCAACCGCAAGCCAGTGCGTAACCGGTAGCGCCGCTCAGCGGCTACTGCGCCACAGCCGCGAAACACCCAGGGCGCCAAAGGCTCCCACCACCATCGCGGCCACCCACTGACGGGTGCGCAGGCCCTCGTCGGGTCCCACCCGCGGGTTGATCACCGCGGGAGCCGGTGCGGGAACCGGCTCGGGCCGCTGGTTTTCGGCCGACGTCGCCGCCCATGCCGTCGCGAACAACAGCAGCCGTGCGGTGATGTAGGCGAACACCATCAAGCCCAGCACCGGGCCGAACGTCGCCCCGGCCGGACCGTGCACCACCGAGCGCAGGTAGATCCCCGCCACCTGTTTGAAGATCACGAAGCCCACCGCTGCCAGCAGCCCCGCGCGCACACTGCTGCGGAAACTGATGGCCTCGCGCGGCAGCCGCGCGATCATCCAGGTGAACAGCAGCCAGGACACCAGCCACGACATCAACAACGACGCCGCCCGAAGCACCCCGCCCAACCCGGTGGCGTGGGGCACGCCGCCCCATTCCAGGATCCGCTCCATCAGCGACGGATCGGCCAGCGCGCCCAACACCAGCGTCACCGTGATCGCGACAAAGGTCGACAACAGGACCAGCAGGTCGGCGATCTTGGTGCGCACGAAGTTCTTCGGATCGGTGCGCTGGTCCCACATCTGGCTCAGCGCCTCGCGCAGGTTCGCGATCCAGCCCAGCCCGGCCCAGGCCGCCGCCGCCAGACCGATCACGCCCACCGACGTGCGTGAGTTGATCGCCGAGTCCATCAGACCGATCAGCTGCTGACCGAGGCTCCCCGAAAACGTTGCCTTGATCCGGCTTTCGATGTCGGCCAGCAGGTGCGGCTGACTTGCCAGGACGAAGCCGGCCGCGGCGAAGCCGACCATCAGCAGCGGGAACAGCGCGAAGATCGTGTAGTAGGTGATGCCCGCGGCGTAGAAGTCGCCCTTGGAATTCTGGTAGCGGCCTGCGGCGCGCATCACGTGGTCGAACCAGTGGTAGCGCGCCCGAAATCGGTCCAGGATCCCCGGTTTGGCCGGTTCTGTCATCCCAGCCTCCCGCAGGGTCACGGACTCGTCGGCAAAAACCCTAACCGCTCGTAAACGCGTCCGACGGTCTTAGCAGACACCTCGCGGGCGCGCTGGGCGCCCTTTGCGAGAACGGCCTGCAGTTCGGCGGGGTCGGACATCAGTTCGTCCACCCGCTGCTGGATCGGGGTGACGTACTCCACCACGGCCTCGGCGGTGTCCTTCTTCAGGTCGCCGTAACCCCGACCGTCGTACCCGGCCACCAGGGTGTCGATGTCCACGCCGGTCACCGCGGACTGGATGGACAGCAGGTTGGACACCCCGGGCTTGGCCTCGACGTCGTAGCGGATCTCGCGCTCGCTGTCGGTGACCGCCGAGCGGATCTTCTTGGCCGACACCTTCGGGTCGTCGAGCAGCGCGATGAGGCCGGCGTCGGTGGTCGCCGACTTGCTCATCTTGGCGGTAGGGTCCTGCAGGTCGTAGATCTTGGCCGTCACCTTCGGGATCATCGGCTCGGGGACGACGAACGTGTCCGGGAAGCGCACGTTGAACCGCTGTGCGACGTCGCGCGCCAGCTCGAGGTGCTGGCGCTGATCCTCCCCGACCGGCACCAGGTCGGTGTCGTAGAGCAGCACGTCGGCGGCCATCAGCACCGGGTAGGTGAACAGCCCGACCGTGGTGGCCTCAGCACCCTGCTTCTGCGACTTGTCCTTGAACTGCGTCATCCGGGAGGCCTGCCCGAAGCCGGTGAAGCAGCCGAGCACCCACGCCAACTCGGCGTGGGCAGGCACCTGGCTCTGCACGAAGATCGTCGCCCGGGACGGGTCGATGCCCAGCGCGAGGTACTGCGCGGCGGTGACCAGGGTGCGCTGACGCAGCGTCTCGGGATCCTGCGGCACGGTGATGGCATGCAGGTCGACCACGCAGAAGTACGCGTCGTAGTCGTCCTGGAGATCGACCCACTGCTTGATCGCGCCCAGCGCGTTGCCCAAGTGCAGGGAGTCGGAGGTCGGCTGGACCCCGGAGAAGACGACACGACGAGATGAGGTGCTCATGATGGATCAATCCTGTCACGACGCCTTGGCGGGCTAGCATCCTGCTCGTGCGCACCCTCGCGGTCCTCCTGTCGTCATTGACGTTGCTCCTGACGGGCCTGCGGAAGCGGGGGTGAGCCGCAGAAGCGGGCGGCGTCCACGGCGGTGGTGATCGTCTCCGGCGGGGATGCGACGAGTCCGTTCACCACCCCCGATCAGGCGTGCGCCACGGGGCTGGCCGCGGGCAACAGCGATACCGCGCTGCGCGAATATCTGCTCAAGCAGGGCTACGCCGTCTACACCTCTCCGGCGACGGCGGGACGCGGGCAGGTGACCGACCAGACCGGCTTCGGTCCGTTCGGGATGTGCCCGGTGACGCTGCCGGAGAACATGACGGTGAACTCGACGGGCAGTATCGACACCGCCGGCGAGCATCTGGCCCGATTCCTGGACTGGCTGCACACCGACAAGGGCGTCAACGAGGTCGACTTCGTGGCGCACTCGATGGGCGGGCTGTACTCGCGCGCGGCGGTCCGGGTGTTGACATCGACGAACTCGCCGGTGAAGGTCCGCTCGCTGACCACCATCGGCACGCCGTGGCAGGGCTCCTATCTGTCGGATTACGGCAACGGGCTGATGCCGCTGACCGACTGCCTGGGCGACAAGTTCTGCGAGACGGGGATGAAGGGCTTCGCCGACGAGGTGAGGCAGCTGATGGCCGGCTCGGGCCGCGAGGTCAACCAGGCGTTCCTGATGGGCAAGGACGGCTGGAACGAATTCCAGTCCGGGGTGCTCGACAAGATCCCGGTGGTGCTGATCGCCGGCAAGAAGTTCACCAAGGATGGACAGGTGAATCCGGCGGTGTGGCCCAATGACGGATTCGTGGCGCTGCAGAG